>NZ_BPRB01000013.1 GCF_022179685.1 Methylobacterium trifolii | reverse complement strand
AGGGGGGAGGGAAGGCGCGGCCGTCCCCCCTCCCAACCCTCGCCCTCCTCGCCCTGGCCACCGCCCTCTCCGGCTGCGTCGTCGGGCCCGACTACACGCGCCCCTCCGTCGAGACCCCGCTGGCGTTCAAGCAGGGCGGCACCCGCGAGGACAGCGCGGGCTACGTCGCCGGCAAGAAGAACTGGCGCCCGGCCCAGCCCAACGACGGGGCCGAGCGCGGGGATTGGTGGCGGGTATTCAAGGACCCGGCGCTCGACAGGCTGATCCGGCTGGTCGACGTGGACAACCAGTCCCTGCGGCAGGCGGTGGCCAATTACCGGCAGGCGCGGGCGCTGGTGGAATCGGCCCAGGCCGCACTCTACCCCACCGTGATCGGCGCACCCGGCATCACCCGCTCGCGCGCCCTCGGGAACGAGCGCACCAGCGTCTCCCTCCAGGGGCAGGCGAGCTGGGAGCTGGACCTGTTCGGCTCGGTCCGCCGCAGCATCGAGGCGGAGACGGCCCTGACCCAGGCCGACGCCGCCCAGATCGGCCTGGTGCGGCTGGCGACCCAGGCCGAGGTGGCCACCAACTACCTGTCGCTACGCTACGCGGATTCCCTCCAGAAGGTGCTCAACGAGAACGTCGAGAACTTCAAGCGGACGCTCGCGATCACCGAGAACCAGTACAATGCGGGCGTGGCCGCCCGCTCCGACGTGATCACCGCCCAGACGCAGGTGCAGACGGTGCAGGCCGCGGCCATCGCGGTCGGGCTGACGCGGGCGCAGTTCGAGCACGCCATCGCGACGCTGGTGGGGCGCCCGCCCTCGGAGCTGTCGCTGCCGGTGGCGTTCCTGCCCCAGCGCCCGCCGGCCGTGCCGGTGGGCATCCCTTCGGCCCTGCTGGAGCGGCGGCCGGACGTGGCCCAGGCCGAGCGCACCGTGCAGTCCCAGAGCGAGCGCATCGGCGTGGCGGTGGCCGCCTTCTACCCGACCGTGACGATCTCGGCCTCCGGCGGCATCTCGGGCCTGACCAGCGCCGGCCTGTTCTCGCCCGTCAACCAGGTCTGGTCGGTCTCGGCCGCGGGCACCGAGGTGCTGTTCGACGGGGGCGCGCGCTCGGCCGCCGTGCAGGCGGCGCGGGCCGCCTACGACGCCGCGGTGGCGGGCTACCGCCAGACCGTGCTCACCGCCTTCGCCGAGGTCGAGAACGGGCTGGCCGGCGTGCGCATCCTCGCCCGCCAGCAGGTGGCCCAGGACGCGGCCCTGGCCTCGGCGCGCCGCGCCGTCGAGATCACCCTGAACGAGTACCGGGCCGGCACCCAGAACTTCACCACCGTGGTCACGGCCCAGTCCCTGGCGCTGAACAACGAGGTGGCCGCCCTCCAGGTCCGGCTGTCCCGCTTCACCACCGCGGTCGCCCTGATCCGGGCGCTCGGCGGCGGCTGGGACGTGCGCAGCCTGCCCGGCGACGGGGAGCTGAAGGGCCCCCGCCTGCCGATCGACGCGGGCCAGGCGGTACGGCCGGACGAGTAGGGCCGCCCGCGCGGGGCCCCCGGAACGGTCGCGCCGGCCGCCGGTTGTCGTGCGGATTTGCTGCAGTGCCGCGGAGGATACGCATGCCCAAGCCCGAACAGCCCGAGGCTACCCTCGAGGACGGCGCGGCCGGCGGCACCGGGCCGGCCCCGCCCTGCACCCTGGTGATCTTCGGCGCGGGCGGCGACCTGACCAAGCGCCTCCTGATGCCCTCCCTCTACAACCTCGCCGGCGCGGGCCTGCTGCCGGAGGGGTTCCGCATCCTCGGAATCGACCACAACGACAATTCCGACGACGGCCTGCGCCGCGACCTCACCGCCTCGATGGAATCCCTGAGCAAGGACCCGGGCTCGGAGTTCCACGCCGACCGCATCGACCCGACGAGCTGGGGCTTCGTGCGCGACCGCATCCACTTCCTCAAGGGAGATTTCGAGGATGCGGCGACGTTTTCGGCCATCACGCAAAAGGTCTCGGGCAGCGCGGTGTTCTACCTGGCGGTGGCGGCGCGCTTCTTCGGCGGCATCGTCGAGGGCCTGGGCCGGGCCGGCCTGCTGAAGCAGGCGGAGGGCGAATTCCGCCGGGTGGTGATCGAGAAACCCTTCGGCAACGACCTCGCCTCGGCCGAGGCGCTGAACGCCCGCATCCTCGAACAGGCCGACGAGAGCCAGTTCTACCGCATCGACCACTTCCTGGGGAAGGAGACGGTGCAGTCCATCATGGCGCTGCGCTTCGCCAACGGCATGCTGGAGCCGGTCTGGCGGCGGGAATACGTCGACAGCGTGCAGATCACCGCCGGGGAGACGGTGGGCGTCGAGGAGCGCGGCGGCTTCTACGAGCCGACCGGGGCGCTGCGCGACATGGTGCCCAACCACCTGTTCCAGCTGCTCTGCATGGTGGCGATGGAGCCGCCGAACTCCTTCGGGGCCGAGGCCGTGCGCAGCGAGAAGGCCAAGCTCGCCCAGGCCGTGAAGCCGATCCGCCCGGATCACGCCGTGCGCGGGCAATACGCGGCCGGCACACTGGAGGGGGCGGCGGTGCCGGGCTACCGCGACGAGCCGCACGTGGCCGGGGATTCGAACACCGAGACCTACGTCGCCCTCAAGCTCGATATCGACAACTGGCGCTGGGCGGGCGTGCCGTTCTACCTGCGCACCGGCAAGCGCATGACGAGCCGGCGCACCGAGATCGCGGTGCTGTTCAAGCCCCCGCCCTTCCGCCTGTTCGAGGGCACGCCCGTGGAGAGCCTCGCGCCCAACGTGATGCGGATCACCATCGACCCCGAGCACGGGGCGGGCACCGAGCTCAACGTCAAGGTGCCCGGCCCGCAGATGCGCGTCGGCCGGGTGCAGACCGCGTTCCGCTACGCCGACTTCTTCGCGAACACGCCCAACGTCGGCTACGAGACCCTGCTCTACGATTGCATGACCGGGGACGCGACCCTGTTCCAGCGGGCCGACAACATCGAGGCCGGCTGGGCCGCGGTCGACCCCCTGCTCCGGGGCTGGCCGCAGGCCGGCATCGAGACCTACCCGGCCGGGACGCCCGGCCCGAAGGCCGCCGACGACCTCCTGGCCCGCGACGGCCGGCACTGGCTCGGCCTCGACGGCAAGACGGATTGAAGGACGGGCCGAGCCCGCCGCCGGCGCGGCCGCGCCGCATCGCGTCGAGGCGGCACGGCCGGCCGGTTTTTGCCATGCGCCCAGGCCGGCCTTATGGTCGCGGATGCCGTCCGCTCCGCCTGCGGCGCGGCCGGTATCCCGTATGCGATGTCCGAAAGGTGATCGTCGCCACTCCGTCGCGGTCGAACGGTTTCAGGTTTCCACGATGAAAGGCCACGGACCGCTCGATCCGGCCACTTGGCGCCCCCAAAGCCGGCTCGTCGCGAGCATCACCTCGTTGCGCCAACTCCAAGTCTTCAACGACAGGGGCGGCATCGCGGTCGATTTCGATATCAGGCGGTCCATCCAACCCGACATCGAAGTCGTCGGCAGCCAGAGCGAAGCCTTCAGCTTCTGGGAGACGCGTTCGGCGAGCGGCTTCGTCACCAAGCCGAAATTCAACGCCGAACTGGTCACGATCCGCTTCGTAACCAACGGTCAGATCGTCTACCGTCACCGGACCGGCAAGGCCCTGGGCTCGCCGACACACGCCACGCTCGTCGGCTTCGAGGATCTGCGCGAGGTCCAGGCCTCGAGCGGGTTCAATGCCGTCAGCGCGACGATCGCGGTCGAAGCCCTGGTGGCTGCCAACGACGCGCTCACGGGTGGCACGCAGGTCGGCCTGCAACCGCTTGCGCCGATCGCCGAAATGACGCTCCCCGGCATGCAGGCCCTGTTCTGCACGCTGAGGCAGGTCCAGAGTCGAATTCAGGACGTGAGCCGACACGACGACCTGATTTTTCCATTGCTCAAGGAGGTGATGAGCTACCAGCTGCTCTCGTCCTGGCCGAAACGCGAGCAATCGAAACCGATCGCGAAAAAAGACATCTCTCGCCACAGATTTCAAACCGCACTCGATTATATCGAATCCCACCTTTCCGGCACGTTGATGTTGGCCGACATCGCAGCGGCGGCCGGCATCAGCGTTCGTTCGCTGCAAGACGACTTTCGTCGAAGGCTCGGGAGCACACCGGTCCAGTTCATCATCGATCGTCGACTGCAGAACGTCCATCAGGACCTGAGTTCGCCGACCAAGGCGATGCATTCGATCGGCGACGTCGCAAGGCGATGGGGATTCGTTCATATGAGCGACTTCGGGCAACGGTATCGGCGCTTGTACGGCTACCCCCCGTCGGAGACTCCCCGGGATGCCGCCCGCCATCACTGAGCCGCGGAGCTTGAGTATAGCCCGTAGAGCATTCGCGCATCGAAACCGCAGGCTTGAAGCGCGGCCGACTATCAAAATAACGTATACAGCTATAATTTTTACGCAAATTTGACGACGCCGATTTTTCCCTTAAATGATGCTCGTCCGTTTTGTTTTCGATACTGAATCAGATACCCATGAAAATTCCGGGAGAAGACAGACACTTCGTTTCGATATTTCTAAATACTATACACGATCGATATCGAACGAAATACGAACTATATTACATAAACAAATATACCGCGTCCCATGCCGATGTCTGATCTGTTTTTCGAGTTCGGCGGTCCGGGACCGACATGCTCGCTCTCTCAGACAACGACGCGCGCGACGGGCTTGCGAAGACGGATCACGGCCGAGCGAGGATTTTATTCAGATCCGATGCCGGCGCCGAATTCCTCGCCCGGGCCCCGCAATCCTCGACCGAGCCCCAGTCGCAGGATGACCCCGTCCTACGAACCGAGACCTGCCGCATGACCGACGAACTGCCGCCTGAGCGTGCCGCTCAGATTCGACGACGCATCGCCATGGCATTGGGCTGCACGGTCGAGGACCTGGCCAGTGGCAGCGGAAGCCTCGGCGATCTCATGGAGACCAACGAACTTCTGACGCTGTGGGACGCGATCCGGAGCGACGAGGACCGTCGGAGCGTGCTGAAGGCCGTCCGCGACGTGGTGCAGGCCCAGACGGCGTCGTCTCCGCCACCGGATTGACCGCCGTCGACGCGGCGCCGCGGCCCGTCGCTCCCGGAACGGGCAAGAGCCATGGAACGGGCAAGGGCCACGGAACGGGTCTTCGCGTGCTTTCCTCCGGCGGTCGGCAAGCCCGCGCCGGCGCAAGACGGCGAGGATCGTCCCTCTCCGGACCCGGCCGGACGCCCCCGACAGCCTGCGACAGGACCGGACGGCGTCCCCGGTCTCGCGAACGCCCGCCCGGACGCGTGCCTCAGGTGGCCGGGCGGAACCCGAGATAGGCGGCGACGCTGCTGGCGCGGGTGCCGACCATGCGCACGGCCTTGCGCAGGCGCTCGTCGCTGATGCCGAAATGATGCGACCAGTGCTCGCGCACGCTGCGGTCGTGGATGTCGATATGCGTCTTGACCCGCGATTCGGTGGTCATGGAAGCTGCCCGATCTGGAGGGTTCCGGCGGCGCCGGACGGTTCCGGGCGTCAACCGCGCAAGGGCATCCGGGTTGCGCCGTCCGGAGCGAAATCCGCAGGGTTCGTACGAACCCCGGTCGATCGCCTCGCGCGGCGGATCTCGGCTTCGCTCAAGCCCCGCGCGGGATTGCCGATACCGTCGCCCGGCCCTCCGGTTCGAGGCCGGGCAGGTCGTCGTGGTGCAGGAGCAGCACACCGGTCGCCGCCGCGAGCTTGCGGGCGGCGGACGTGAAGCCGGCATTCGAGACCACCGCCGCCACGTCGCCCGACCAGTAGCGCCGGGCGGCGGCGGCCTCCTGTACCGCGGCATTGCCGACGGGCCGGCCCAGCCGCTTGCACTGCACGACGAGGCGCGTGCGCCCGCGCGTGGCCACGATGTCGGCCCCCTGGTCGCCGCTGGCGGGCGTGGCATGGGTGCGCCAGCCGCCCTGCGCGAGGCGGCCGGCGCAGAAGCGCTCGTAGCCGATCCCGTCTTCGGGCGCCTCGTCCTCCTCGGGCAGGTGCACGGCGTCGGCCACCGCCTCGACGATCGCCAGCATGGTCTCCCGCCGCGCCTCGGTGAGGTCCGGGAAGCGGCGCTCGACCTGCGGCAGCACCGTGCGCGCCACGAAGTAGTCGCGCTCGCGCAGCCAGCCGTCGCGGATCAGGTTGCCGTAGGGATCGACGAAGCTCTCCTGCCGCCGCCGCAGGGCCAGCGTCGGCGCATGGCGCCGGGCGATCCGGCGCACGCGGGACCGGAACCGGCGCGGCCGGTCGAGGTGGTGCAGCAGGACGAGGCAGACGGCGAGGCCGGCCGCGAGCCCGCCCGCGCGGCCGTAGGCGAAGGCCAGCGCGCAGCCGGCCAGGACCGTCCAGAACAGGCGGGCGACTAGGCTGGGCTGGCCGGGCATGGACCGTCTTCGGAAGGGCTGCCGGCCGGGTCCGACCGATGCCCTCCGTCATCGCAGGCGGGGCTTGCCCGATCTCTAACGGCGCGGCGCGGAGGCCGACCGTTGGCGCGGGATAGGGCCCCGGTCTCGCACGCCCGTCGCCCCTGGGCAGGCCGGAAACGACCTGCCCAGGGGCGCAGGGCGTGCGATCTGCGCTCGATCCGAGACCGCGGAAAAGCTGTGGACAGCCTGCCGCGTCACGTCCGGGCCGGCGCCCGGCGGATCAGCCCTCGGCCGACTTGCGGGCGCGACGCTCGACCGGGGCGGGCGCCTGGGCATCGGCCGCGGGCGCGGCGCGGTTCTTCCGCCGCTGCTGGCCGAGTCCCATGGTCCTGGCCAGTTCGGAGCGGGCCGCCGCGTAGTTCGGCGCCACCATCGGGTAATCGGGCGACAGGTTCCATTTGGCCCGGTACTGCTCCGGCGTCAGGTCGTAGCGGGTGCGCAGGTGCCGCTTGAGCGACTTGAACTTCTTCCCGTCCTCCAGGCAGATCAGATAATCGGGCTGGATCGAGCGCTTGACCGACACGGCCGGCGTCGGGGCCTCGGCCTTCTCGGCGGCGGGGCCGGCGGTGAGGGTGTTCAGGGTGGCGTGGATCGCGGCGATCAATCCAGGCAGCTCCGAGACCGGGAGCGAGTTGTTGCTGACGAAGGCCGATACGATCTCGGTCGCCAGCGTGATGTAGTCTGGCGCAAGGCCGCTCTCGACGGTCATCTTTTCCCCATGTCTGATAAGTGTGATGAAGTCGACACTCGAAGGGCCGGCGCGCTTCGTCGGACTCAAGCGTTCAAGACATTCGACCGCAGGTTGTTATGGGCTTGTAGACCCCAACGCAAGATGCCGCCCGGTTTTCTCTGATTTCAAACACGCTTCATTATAAATTTGACTTCGTGCTACAGTTGCCTAGACAACCAATCGCGCGTCGCTCATCCCGACGCCGGCCCATCGCAACGATCCGGAAACCGAGACGCGAAATGGCGGTCGATAACCGCGCCCGGGCCCGGCCCGCCGCTAGCGGAGCGGCCGGACATGCGGGAACTTCGGTCGTTCCGGCGCGTTGCGCGCGGAAAGCAGTCTCTCGATACGAATACCAACGATCGGACCTGGGGAGGTCTCGCATGCAGCCGGATTGGATCACCGTCGAGCGTATGGCCGAAGCCTTCGGCCTCACCGTCCCGGCAGCCCTGGAACTGGCGGAACGGATGAACTGGCCGCGGGTCTTCAAGGCCCGCGAGACCCTGGTCCTGGCGCCGCAGCCCGCGGCACGGGCCTGACCGCGGCCCGCCCCGACGCGGCGCCGAGGCGCGGCGGCGGGGACGGCCCGGAGCGGCTTTGAGCACCTATCGGTTCGATGCCCTCCTGAGACCCCGTTCCCTCGCCCTCGTCGGCGCCAGCGGACGCGAGGGCTCCCTCGGGCGCGCCATCCTGGACAATTTGCGGGCGGCGGGCTTTCCCGGCCCGATCTTCCTGGTCAACCCGAACCGCGACACCGTGGACGGCGCCCCGTGCGCCGCGCGGATCGCCGATCTGTCCGCGGTGCCCGACCTCGTGGTGATCGGCGCGCCGCCGGAGCGCGTCCCCGAGATCGTGGACGATGCGGGCCGTACGGGCGCGGGCGCCGCCGTGATCCTCACGGCGCGGCTCGGCCTCGGGGCGGACGACCCCGGCCCGCGGGCGCAGGCCATCGCCCGGAGCCACGGCCTGCGGCTGCTGGGCCCGGACAGTGCCGGCCTCGCGGTGCCGGGCCACAGGCTCGACGCCAGCCTGTTCGCCCACGCCCCGGCGCCCGGCGACCTCGCCCTGGTCTCGCAATCGGGCACGGTGGCGGCCGCTATCGTGGAATGGGCGGTGCGGCACGGGGCCGGCTTCTCCGCCGTGCTGTCCCTGGGCGGTGCCTGCGACGTGGACGTCGCCGACTGCCTCGACCACTTCGCCGGAGACCTGCGCACCCGCGCGATCCTGCTCTGCCTCGACCGGGTGGAGGATGCCCGCCGCTTCATGTCCGCGGCCCGCGCGGCCGCGCGGGCCAAGCCCGTGGTGGTGCTGCGCGCCGGGCGCCACGCCCCCGACGCGCGCCGGCCCGTCACCCATACGGGGGCGCTCGCCCGGCCCGACGCGGTGTATGCGGCCGCCTTCCGCCGGGCGGGCCTGCTCGCGGTGCAGGACCTCGACGAGATGTTCTCGGCCGCGGAGACCCTGGGGCGCCAGCGCCCGTTTCCCGGGCACCGGCTCGCCATCCTCACCAACGGGCGCGGCATCGGCCTGCTCGCCGCCGACCGGCTCGCCGACAGCGGCGGCACCCTTGCGCAGGTGACGCCCGCGGACGGGTTCGGCGCGGAGAACCCCATCGACCTCGGCATCGAGGCGGGCGGACCGGCCTTCGCCGCCGCCCTCGAACCCCTGCTCGCCGACCGGGCCAGCGACGCGGTGCTGGCGATCCACGTCCCCACCGCCCGCTCGGACGCGGCCGCCGTCGCGCAGGCCATCGCCGGGACCGTGACGCGGGTGCGCCGGGGCCAGACGCGGAAGAAGCCGGTCTTCGCCGTGTCGCTCGGCGAGGAGGCGGCCGCCGTCGCGGCGCTCTCGGAGGCCGGCATCCCGCGCTTCGCCACGGATTCCGAGGCGATCGAGGGGTTCCTGCACCTCGTGCGCTACCGCGAGGCGCAGGACGACCTGATGCGCACCCCCGACAGCCTGCCGCGCGACTTCACCGTCGACAGCGAGGCCGCCCGCGGGATCGTGGCCCGCGCCCTGCGGCAGGGCGCGTCCTGGCTCGATCCGGTGGCGGTGGCGGGGCTGCTCACCGCCTACGGCATCGCCACCGTGCCGCTGGTGCTCGCACCCGACGTGGACGCGGCGGCGGCCGCCGCGTGGCCGATCATCGCCGGCGGCGGGCTGGTGGCCCTGAAGGTCGTCTCGCCGGACGTGGTGCACAAGTCCGACATCGGCGGCGTCCACCTGGACCTGGCGAGCGAGGCGGACGTGCGGGAGGCCGCCCGCAGCATCCTGGCCCGGGCCCGGCGCGAGCGGCCGGACGCGCGCATCGCGGGGTTCGCCGTGCAGCCGATGGTGCGCAAGGGGCAGCGCCGGGAGCTGATCGCGGGGCTGGCCGAGGACCCGACCTTCGGGCCCGTCGTGGTGTTCGGGCGGGGCGGCACGGCCGTCGAGGTGATCGACGACCGGGCGCTGGGCCTGCCGCCCCTGGATCTCGCGCTCGCCCGCGACCTGATCGGGCGCACCCGCGTCGCGCGGCGGCTGGCCGCCTATCGCGACGTGCCGGCGGCCGACCTCTCCGCCATCGCCCTGACCCTGGTGAAGCTGGCGCAGCTGGCCGCCGACCTGCCGCAGGTGCGCGAACTCGACATCAACCCGCTGCTCGCCGACGAGACCGGCGTGGTGGCCC
Source organism: Methylobacterium trifolii (assembly GCF_022179685.1). Taxonomy (GTDB): domain Bacteria; phylum Pseudomonadota; class Alphaproteobacteria; order Rhizobiales; family Beijerinckiaceae; genus Methylobacterium; species Methylobacterium trifolii. Next base: position 715 of record NZ_BPRB01000013.1, on the reverse strand, counting down.
TCGACGCCCGCGTGCGCCTGGGGCGCGGGCCGGAGCGCGTCCGCCGGGGCCGCGGCCACCCGCGCTTCGCCATCCGCCCCTACCCGACCGAGTGGGTGCGGACGATGACCCTGAAGGGCCGCGCCATCCGGGTCCGCCCGGTGCGCCCCGAGGACGAGCCCCTGTTCCGCGCCTTCTTCGCCGAGATCGACCCGGAGGACGTGCGCCTGCGCTTCTTCGCCCCCGTGCGCGACTTCAGCCACGCCTTCCTCGCCCGCCTGACCCAGCTCGACTATGCCCGCGCCATCGCCTTCGTCGCGCTCGCCGACGCGGAGGCGGGGCCGCAGACCATGCTCGGCGCGGTGCGGCTGCACGCCGATGCCAACCGCGACAGCGGCGAGTTCGCGATCCTGGTCCGCTCGGATGCCCGCGGCACCGGGCTCGCCTACGCCCTGATGCGGCTGATGCTCGACTGGGCCCGCTTCGAGGGCATCCTCTCCGTCGAGGGCACGGTGCTCTCCGAGAACCGGCCGATGCTCGCGGTCTGCCGCCGGCTCGGGTTCTCACAGGTGCGCGATCCGGACGATGCGGGGGTGGTGAAGGTGCGGCTCGGTCTCACCCCGGCAGCTTGAGCCGGTCGAAAAAAGGCGATTATATCGTTTATACTTGCAGGCGGACGGCCTAGAGCGTGTTATGAACTGATCATCAATTGTCCGACCGTAATTACCCAGGCCCT
>NZ_BPRB01000012.1 GCF_022179685.1 Methylobacterium trifolii | reverse complement strand
GCACGGGAGAGGGAGCCGCACAGCGCTTCGAACGACCTGTCCGGCTCCCTGCGCAGATGTGTGAAGCCGGTAGCCCTCGCGGGGAGGAGAGTAGCGCGCGCCCCGACGCTGCAGCTTCAGCCAACCCGCGCCTTGAGCGCCGCCGCGATCGTCTCGGCCATCGCCCTGGTGCCGATCGCCGCCTGCCCCGCGGCGGCGATGTCGGCGGTGCGGGCGCCGCCCGCCAGGGTGTCGGTGATCGCCCGTTCCAGGACATCGGCGGCTTCGCCCAGCCCGAAGGAGTAGCGCAGGCACAGGGCCAGCGAGCCGATCATCGCGATCGGGTTGGCCTTGTCCTGGCCGGCGATGTCGGGGGCCGAGCCGTGCACCGGCTCGTAGAGCGCCTTGCGCAGGCCCCCCGCCTCGACCGCGCCCAGAGAGGCCGAGGGCAGCATGCCCAGCGACCCGGTGAGCATGGCGGCCACGTCCGACAGGATGTCCCCGAACAGGTTGTCGGTCAGCAGCACGTCGTACTGCTTGGGCGCGCGCACCAGCTGCATGGCGCAGTTGTCGGCGAGCACATGCTCCAGGGCCACGTCGGCGTAATGGGCGGCGTGGACCTGGGTCACCACCTCCTTCCAGAGCACGCCGGACTTCATCACGTTGTGCTTCTCGGCGGACGCCACCCGGCCGGAGCGCTTGCGCGCCAGGTCGAAGGCGACGTGGGCGATCCGCTCGATCTCGCCCGTGGTGTAGACCTGCGTGTCCACCGCCCGCTTCGAGCCGTCGGGCAGGGTGGTGATCTCCTTGGGCTCGCCGAAATAGACCCCGCCGGTGAGTTCGCGCACGATCAGGATGTCGAGGCCCTCGACCAGCTCGCGCTTGAGCGCCGAGGCGTCGGCCAGGGCCGGGTAGCAGATCGCCGGCCGCAGGTTGGCGAACAGCCCGAGGTCCTTTCGCAATCTCAAGAGCCCGGCTTCGGGGCGGATCTCGTAGGCGACCCCGTTCCATTTCGGGCCGCCGACCGCCCCGAGCAGGATCGCGTCGGCCGCGCCGGCCTTCGCCAGGGTCGCGTCGGCGAGCGGCACGCCGTGCGCGTCGATGGCCGAGCCGCCGACCAGATCGGTCTCGGCCTCGAAGTCGGCCAGCCCGGTCTCGCGCAGGGCGCCGAGCACCGTCTCGACGCCCGCCATCACCTCGGGGCCGATCCCGTCGCCGGGAAGGAGCAGGAGCTTGTAGCTGGCCATGGCGTCGCCGGGGGTTCTGGTTGCGATTGGCGCGGCTCTATCGGGGCGGCCATCGGTTTGACAAGGCGGGCCACCTCTCCCCGACAGGGCCACCCGGAAAACCCTTGTCGCCGATCGTGTTTCGATATATCTAAAAAACAGACACATCGAAACACGATCGGATCGACCATGCGCCACCATGCCTTCCATCCCGGCCACGACCGGCACTTCGCCCGCCCGGACCGGGACGAGCGCCCCTTCGGCTTCGGCCGGCCGCACCGGGGCGGACCCGGCGGCGGACTTGGCGGCGGGCCAGGGGGCGGCCGCGGCGGCCTCGGCCGCTTCTTCGCCCACGGGGACCTGCGCCTCGTGGTGCTCGCCCTGATCGCGGAAAAACCCCGCTCCGGCTACGAGATCATCAAGGCGATCGAGGAGCGGGTCGGCGGCGCCTACAGCCCGAGTCCGGGGGTGATCTACCCGACGCTGACGCTTCTCCAGGACCTCGGCCACGTCACGGTCAGCGACGGCGAGGGCGCCAAGAAGCTGCACACCCTCACGCCGGAGGGGCAGGCCTACCTCGACGCCCACCGGCCGACCCTGGACGCGCTCTTGGCCCGCATGGACGAGGCCGGCCGCACCCATGGCGGCGGGCCCGCGCCGCAGGTCGTACGCGCGATGGAGAACCTCAAGCTCGCCCTGCGGCTGCGGCTGTCGCGCGGCCCCCTCGACCCGGCCGAGATCACGGCGGTGGCCGCCGCCATCGACGCGGCCGCCACGGCGGTGGAGCAGGTGTGATTCCTTGTTCTCGGACCGATGGGCGTGCGGGCAGGACATCCGGGAGCGGAAGCTTCGCAATGGCGCGTCGCCTCCGAGCGAGGTCAGCTTTTCTCGCACGGGAATCGGGGTCATGATGACGGCATGACGGAACTCCTCGAACAAGCCATCGAGCGCATTCCCGCCCTTACCCCCGAGGCGCAGGACGATTGTGCCCGCGTGCTCCTGCGCCTCACCGGGGACGACGAGGCTTTCTGCCAACTCATACCCGAAGAGGAGGCCTCGTTCGCCAACTCCCGCGCGCAGGCCGCCCGCCGTGAATTCGCGACGGACACACAGATTCAGGACATCTGGGCGAAGCACGGCTTGTGAGGCTTCGCTACACTCCGGACGCCGCCGCCGAACTCGATCGGGTGTTGACCGACATCGCGGAGAGATCTCCGCAGGGCGCGTGGCGCGTACAGCACCGCATTCAGACGACCGTGAGGCTCTTGCTGGAGTATCCCCGGTGCGGTTCCTTCACCAGCCTGCGCCCCATGCGTCGTATCGTGGCGCGGCCCTATCCCTACCTGATCTTCTAAGAAGCGACCGACGATGAGGTCGTCATCATCGGCATCCGCCATGCGGCCCGCGATCCATCGACGATGCCCGGAGCATCATGACGGAACGCTGCGCATAGGTTTCGGCGGCATGGCAGGGCGTGGCGACGCCGGCGAGGTCGTTTGCGGATACGGAGGATGCTGAGCGCACCTCACAAAACTCCCGATCTCCAGGAACCCTCGCTCTGGGCACGACGGCGCCGCGAGCGTCTTGTGAGAGACACTTAAGCTATGCGCTGCGCCCTATCGTAGCCGGCGGCATGGACCGGACCCATGACGCACGGTGATCCGGTACGGGGTCCGCCCGGATCAAACCTTCCGCGCCACCGTGAAGCGGGCCGCCTCGCACAGGGTCCGGGCGCGCTCGCCCCAGCGGGAGACCGCCTCCTCGCAGACGCCGACCAGGCGGTCGCACTCGGCCCGGGCGCCGTCGAGACCGAGGCGGTCGACGAGCGTCGCCTTGCCGGCGTCCTTGTCCTTGCCGGTGGCCTTGCCCATCGCCTCCGGGGAGGCTTCCCGGTCCAGGATGTCGTCGGCGATCTGGAAGGCCTGGCCCAGCGCCAGCCCGTAGCGCAGGAGTGCGGCCCGCTCGTCCGCGCTCGCCCCGCCGACGATGGCGCCGGCCTCCACCGAGAAGGCCAGGATCGCCCCGGTCTTCATCGCCTGGAGTTGGAGGGTGTCCTCCACGCCGAGCTGGACCGGGCCGAAGCGGCCTTCCGCCCCCAGGTCGAGGAGCTGGCCGCCGACCATGCCGCCGAGGCCGGAGGCGCGGGCCAGCCCCAGCACCAAATCGGCCCGGATCGCGGGGTCGGCCTGCCAGGCCGGGTCGGCCAGGATCTCGAAGGCCAGCGTCTGGAGGGCGTCGCCCACCAGGATCGCGGTGGCCTCGTCGTAGGCCTTGTGCACCGTGGGCTTGCCCCGGCGCATGTCGTCGTCGTCCATGGCGGGCATGTCGTCGTGCACGAGGGAGTAGCAATGCACCAGCTCGACGCCGGCCCCCGCCGCCAGCGCGCCGGCCTCGGAGCCACCCAGCATCCGCGCGGTCTCCACCGCCAGGAACGGGCGCAGGCGCTTGCCGCCGCCGAGCACCGCGTGGCGCATCGCCTCCATCAGGCGGGCGGGCCGTGCGATCTCGCCGGGGCCGACCGCGGGCCCGAGGCGCTCCACCAGGAAGGTCTCGACGGTCTCGGCCACGGTGGCGAGCTTGTGGGAAAACCCGTCCGCGCCCGCCTGCGCCTTGACGGACGCGGGGGTAGCCTGCGTTGAGGGGGTCGAAGTCATCGAGACACGGCCTTGCGGGGGGTGGGAAGCGTCGCTGTGGGGGCGGAAGATATCAGAGTGGACCCGCGCGGGCGGGCGGGGACTACCGAGGGCCGCGACCTCAGGGTGCTCCCGCGCCTGAGGTCGCGGCGGGCGCGCCGCGTCGTCGGGCTGCTCCTGCTGCTGCCGGCCATCGGATTCGTCCTCACGCTCACGCTGGCGCTCGTCTATAGCGCGGTGAGCCCGCCCTCAACCCTGATGCTCGGGCGCTGGCTCACCCTCCAGCCGGTGGCGCACGAGGCGGTGCCCCTGGCGCGGATCGCGCCGGCCCTGGTCCAGGCGGTGATGACGGCGGAGGACCAGCGCTTCTGCCTGCACCGGGGCGTGGATTTCGGGGCCCTGCGGGAGGTGGTGGAGGACGAGGATTCCCCGAGCCGGGGCGCCTCGACCCTGTCGATGCAGACGGTCAAGAACGTGTTCCTGTGGCCCGGCCGCTCCTACGTCCGCAAGGCGCTGGAGATTCCCATGGCGCTGGCCATGGACGCCCTCTGGGGCAAGCGGCGGATGATGGAGACCTACCTCAACGTCGCCGAATGGGGCGACGGCATCTACGGGGCGCAGGCCGCCGCCCGGCACTGGTTCCGCAAGGACGCCCGCGACCTCGGCCGCGGGGAGGCGGCCCTGCTCGCCGCCGTGCTGCCGAACCCGATCGCCCGCAGCGCCGGCCAGCCCTCGCGCGGCGTGCGGGCGCTCGCCGCCCGGATTCAGGCGCGGATGGGGCAGGTGGAGGGGCTGATGGGCTGCCTGAAGCCCTGAACGGCCCGCGCCGCCGCCGGAGACCGGCGATCGCCTTGCCGAGGCCGGATGCCCTGTCCTACTGATGCGGACCCGCGCCGGCCCCCGGCGCACGCCTCCCCCCTCCTGCGGCCGGATACACCGATGACGATGACACCCTGGACCCGGCGCGCCTGCCTCGCGGCCGCCGGCCTCATGCTCTCGGGCGTCGGCGCCTCCGCCGACTGCCTGCGCACGATCACCAACCGCTCGGGCTACGTGCTCGTGGCCAGCCAGGACGGGGGACCGCCGATCACCCTGCTGCCGGGGCGCTCGGCCACGGTACGCCTCGCGCGGCCGGGCACGATCGCCCTGTCCGCCTCCTGCGGGGCGGGCGCCCCGGTGGCCGAGGCGGTGTTCGACTACGAGGCGGTGCAGGACCGCTGCTTCGTCCGGCTCGGGGACCGGCTCTTCAGCCGCCAGCTCGGGGCCGGGTTCTGGGGGGCGCAGGGCACGGCGCCCTTCACGGTCAACACCCCGCGCCAGGGGGACCTGGTGCTCGGGCCGCTGCCGGGCGGCTGCCCGGTGCTGGACCGGAGGGGGTAGGAAGTCTCAAAAATAGTGCCGGAACACGACTTCGCCTGCTGCGGTGGCGTCGCCGGCCGGCAGCATCTCCACGGCACCGCGATAGGCCGCCAGAACGCCCGCCAGGATCAGGACGAGCGACAGCAGCAGCGGGTTGGCCAGCGGCACGACCACCAGGGCCAGGGCGGCACCGGCGAGGCCGAGATGCCGGAGCGGGTGCGCGAGGGCCGCATGTGCGAGGGTCATGGTCGCCGCCTCCTCGTTGGTCTTGCGATGGCGACGACCCTTAGGGCCAAGTCGTTGCGCGACTGTTTCATGCACCCCGCGCGCATGTTTCGTGGTGCCGGAACGCACATGGAGGTGCGCCCCCGGAGCGGACCCTTCAGAACCCCAGCCGCCCGAGGCCCGGCAGCTTGAGGGCGGGGCGGCGCAGGTCGAGGCCGGCCACCGCGCCGAGGATGTTGAGCTCGACGCCCTCGATCCAGCCCAGCGTCAGCCCGAGATAGCCGCCGAGGTTGAGCCGCAGGCCGGTGCCGGACGGCGTCGCCCCGAACCATTGCCCGTCATAGGGAAAATCCTTGCCGATGGCGGTGGCCGGCAGGCTCGCGCGCATCTCGGGCACCGCGGCCATCACCGCGGCCACGAAGGTGTTCGAGTTCGGCCCCGGCCAGACGGTGTAGTCGCCGGGCCGGGCGTAGCGGTAATCGGCGATCACGGCCCGGATCTGCGGGATCATGAGTTCGGCCTCCGCTCCGTCGGCGGCGAAGACGGTCTCGGGCGTGCTGCCGAACCAGCGCCCGTCCGGCACGAAGCGGTCGATCCAGATCGGCTGGCCCCAGGCGGTGTAGTCGAAGCGGCGGTAGGCCGCGGCCTGCGCCTCCTTGATCACGATCCAGCTGTGGGTGGCGAAGATGCCGCGCCAGCTCACCGTGCGGGCCGAGAAGATCCGCACCACCGCGCCGGGCTGCCGGGCGGGGGGCAGCAGCCCCGCGCTCGACCGGTCGGCCAGGCGCCAGTCCCCCCGCGCCTGCGCGAGGTAGAGGCCGGCCGAGATCGCGATGGGGGCCAGGAAGACGAGGACGAGGGCGAGGACGACCTTGAGCAAAGCGGGACCGGGCTTGAGCGGGAGTGGCCGCATGTAGGCAGGAGCCGTGCCGAGCGCGAGGCCTGCTGTCTTGCCCGGCCTCGATCGCCGGCGCCCCCGAAGCCGCAACCGCGGCTTCGGACGATGGCCCGCCCCTTGTCCGGCATCCTCGCCTGCCGCAAAGGGACCGGCGTGGGAACGACGCGCGACAGGGATCTCTGGATCAGCATCGGCCAGCCCGCCCTGCCGCTGGTCCTGAGCCGGCAGGGGGCGGCCTTCGGCGTCCGCGGCTTCGTGCACGGGAGCGGGGCGCGGCTCGCCGCCTGCCGGCTCCGTCTGGTCCAGGAGGGCCGGGGGGTCGAGGCCCGGCACGTCCACCTCCAGACCGGGATGCTCGACCTCGCCGAGGCCGGGACGTGCGCGGGCCTGGACGACCGGATCGACGGCGGCTTCTACCTCTCGGCCGTCTTCCCCGGCGGCCCGGACCTCGCCGACGGGCCGGCCCTGGTCGAGGCGGACCTGACCTGGGACGATGGCGACAGGCACGCGCTCCGGCTCTGCGGCGTCGACCTCCTGCGGATCGATCCGCTTCCCGATCCCACCGCCGATCCCTTGGCCGAACCCCTGGCCGAACCCCTGGCCGAACCCCTGGCCGAACCCCTGGCCGAACCCCTGGCCGATCCGGGGGCGCCCCCCGGCGCCCGGCGCGTCGGCATCGCCATGGCGACCTTCGAGCCGGACCTGCACCTGTTTTCCCGCCAGGTCGCCTCGATCCGGGCCCAGAGCCACCGGGACTGGACCTGCGTGGTCTCCGACGACGGCTCGCGGCCCGACCGGCTTGCCGGGATCAGGGCCGCGATCGCGGACGACCCCCGCTTCCGCCTGCTCGGGCCGGGCGCCCGCCTCGGCTTCTACCGCAACTTCGAGCGGGCCTGCGCGGCGCTGCCCGAGGAATGCGGCCTCGTCGCCTTCAGCGACCAGGACGACGTCTGGCGGCCCGACCGCCTCGCCCGCGGGATCGCGGCTTTGGGCGACCTGCCCTTCGGCTGCAGCTACTCGGACATGAGGATCGTGGACGCGGCCGGGACCTGCCTGTCGGAGACCTTCTGGGTGCACCGGCGGGCGGGCTACGGCAGCCTGGCGGGCCTGCTTCTGGCCAACGTCGCCACCGGCATGACGATGCTGGCGCGCCGGGAACTCGTTGCGGAGGCCCTGCCGTTCCCCGCCACCCCGAACCTGACCTACCACGACCACTGGATCGCCCTCCTGGCGGCCCGCCGCGGGACCCTGCGCTACGTCCCCGAGCCGCTGGTGGCCTACGTCCAGCACGGGGCCAACCACACCGGGGCGCTGGCGATCCCCGAACCCTCCCGCGCCCTGATGCGGCAGGCGGCGGGGCGGATCGGCCGCCTCGCCCTGGCCGGCCTCCTCGGCCGCGCGCCGATCCGGGCGGGCCTCGATCCCGGCATCGCGGGCTGGACGGACCTGGAGCCGGCCCGCCTGCGCATCCTGGTCGACCGCCTCGTCACCGGCCCGCCCCGGCCCGGCGACCGCGCCCTGCGGCGCCTCACCGAACGCTTCGGCCTCCTGCGGCTTGCCGCCTGCGGCGCCGAATGGGGCGAGCCCTACCGCAGGGGCTACGCGATCGGGCTGGGCTCCGGCGCCCTCCTCAAGCGCCTCGTCCTCCACCTCGCGCGGCGCGGGCGACTCCACCCCAAGGCGCCTGGGGTGCGGGACGGCTGAGGGAATTATGCTTTTCGCCGGGGCCGGAAAGCCGATAAGAGGGCTGCCATGCGCGACGAAATTCCGAGACCTCGCCCCGGTGGCCGGTCCGGACCAGACAGTGGCCCCATGACAGGCACGGGATCGGACGAAGCTTGGACCTGCTGCGGCATCTGAGGCGCCTGGGCAGCGGCGGCCGCCGCCTGCTGGCCGGGCGGCCGGCGCCGGTCGCGTGGTTCACCCTCTACAACGGCGGCGTGGTCGTCGCGGTGGACGCCTCGGTGCGGGCCGCCGAGGTCGGGATCGCGCTCCGGGTCGGGTCCGGCCCGGAGCGGGCCGTGCCGGTGGAGCGCGTCGGCAGCCTCGACGGGCTGGCGCTGGCGCTGGCCTCCCTCGATCCCGCCCTGTTTTCCGCGCCCGGCACCTGCACCCTGGCGGTGACCGCCCAGGGGCGGACCCGGCGGCGGCGCTTCGCGATCGGGCCGGGCCAGTACGCCGGGCGGATCGACGGGGTGCGCGACTACGCCCTGGAGGGCTGGGTCTCGCCCCTGTTCCAGGGGCCGGCCCCGGCGGTGCGGCTCCTGGTCGACGGCCGGCCGGGGGAGCCCGTCGCCCTCGACCGCTACCGCCGGGAGCTGACGTTCGCGGGCGGGCAAGAGGGCAGCCAAGGGAGCGGGCAGGGGGGCGGACAAGGGAGCGGGCAGGGGGGCTGGAACGGCTTCCGCCTGCTGCTGCCGCGGGAGGCCCTGGACGGCGCCCCCCACCGCCTCGCGGTGCGGGCCGGCGAGGCCCTGCTCGATTTCGGGCCCTGGGCGGCCAAGCCGAAGTTCAACATCGAGGCGGCCGGGCCCCAGCGCCTCTCGGGCTGGTACTTCGACCGCTCGGGCGGCGACGTGCCGGGGACGCTGCGGATCGTCACCGGCGGGGTGACGCGGGCCGAGGTCAAGACCCATTCCAGGCCCGACCTGAAGGCCGCCTTCGGCCGCGACTGGGCGAGCTTCGCCTTCGACGACGCCGAGATCGAGCCCGGCAGCGACCTGGTGGCGGGTCCGGAGGGCACGGGCATCGTCCTCGGCCGGGTCGGCGGCGGCCTCCTGGCGCGCGTCGCGGCCGCCCGGCGGGAGGCGCGGGCCCTCCTCGTGGGGGCGCAGGGGCGCCCGGCCAACCGGGAGGCGGGCCTGCCGGAGCGGCGCGCGATCCGCGCGCGCCTCGTGCAGGCGGAGCGCGGCGGAACGGCTGCGGGGTTCGCCTTCGAGGCCGCGGGCGGGCCGAGCCCCGCCCTGCCGCCGGACGAGCCGCCAACCGAGGATCTCGGGGCCGCCCCGCCGCCGGTCTGCGCCATCGTGCCGGTCTACAACGGCCTGTCCGACCTGCGGATCTGCCTCGCCTCCCTGATCCCGCAGTTGCGCGGCGGGCGCATCCGGGCGCTGGTGATCGACGACGGCTCGCCCGATCCCGGAATCGGCCGCTTCCTCGCGGAACTCTCGGCCAAGGGCCATCCGGGCCTCACGGTGGGCAGGAACCCGGAGAACCTCGGCTTCATCGCCACCGTCAACCGGGGCCTCGCCCTGCTGGAGCCGGGCGAGGACGCCCTGCTCGTCAACGCCGACACCGTCCTGCCGCCCGGCGCGATCGAGCGTCTGGCCCGGCACTGCCACGCCCGCCCCGGCATCGCCTCCGTCACGCCGATGTCGAACAACGCCACGATCCTGAGCTTCCCGAGCCTCAAGGACCCCAACCCCCCGGTGCTGGGCCTCGACGTGACCGACCTCGACCGGGCCTTCTCCGAGGCGGGCGGCCCTCCCGTGCCGGTGCCCACGGGCGTCGGCTTCTGCATGCACATGAACCGGGCCGCGCTGGAGGAGGCCGGCCCGCTCTCGGTGGATTGGGGCCGCGGCTATTGCGAGGAGGTCGACTGGTGCCTCACCGCGCGCGACCTCGGCTGGGTCCACCTCGCGGCGCCCGACGTGTTCGTGATGCACGAGGGCTCGGTCTCCTTCACCAACGCCACGCGGCTGGAACTGCTCGCCCGCAACCATGCCCGGCTCGAGGCCCTCTACCCGGAATACCTGGGCGAGCTCGCAGCCTTCACCCACGCCGACCCGTTCGAGGCCGTGCGGGTGACGGTGCTGCTGCGGCTGCTGGCGGGGCGTTTCACCCGGCTGACCCTGCACCTCACCCACGGCCTCGGCGGCGGCACCAAGCGCTACGTCGAGGACCTGCGCGCGCTGCCCCGCGAGCCCGGCCACGAGGTCGCGATCCTGATGCCCGTGGACGACGAGGGCCGGGACCCGCGCCTGGAACTCGCCTTCGACCGGGCCGGGACCGCCCTCACCCTCAGGCCGGGCCGGGTCGAGGACGTGCTCGCGCGCCTGGAGGCGATGGGCGTGGCCGTCACGGTGCACGTCAACTCGCGCCTGACCTACGGCAGCACCTTCCTCGAAGGGTTCCTCTCCGGCCGGCGCCCCTACGTCGTGATGCTGCACGACTTCCAGTGGTACTGCCCGCGGGTGCACCTCACCGACGAGCGCAGCTTCTATTGCGGCGAGCCGCCGCCGCAGGTCTGCCAGCTCTGCGTCACCGGCGGCGTCGACTACAACTTCGCCGACCAGGACGACCTGATCGAGCACGACCTCGACGGCTTCCTCGCCTTCAACGCCGGCCTGCTGCGGGGCGCCGAGCGGTTGATGGCCCCCTCGCAGGACACCGCGGACCGCTACGCGCGGCGCTTCGGGCTCGCCGACATCGCCGTCGTGCCCCATCCCGAGCCGCGACAGCGCGGGGCGATGCGGATGCGCGTGCGGCACAAGGCCCGTTCCGGCGTCCTGCGGGTGGCGGTGGTGGGCGCCATCGGCCGGCACAAGGGCTTCGACCTGCTCTTGCGGATGGCCGAGCGGGCGGCGCGCGACCGCACGTCGTTCTTCCTCACGGTGATCGGCTACACCTCGGACACGCCGAGCCTCGTGCGCTACGGCAACGCCGAGGTCACGGGCGCCTACGCGCCCGCCGAACTCAAGGCGCGGCTCGCGGAGGCCGACCCCGACTTCGTCTTCCTGCCGAGCGTCTGGCCGGAGACCTATTCCTACGTGCTCTCGGAGATCTGGGAGGCGGGCTACCCCGTCGTCGCCTTCGATTTCGGCGCGCCGGCCGAGCGCATCCGGGCGGTGGGCGGCGGCCTGCTGATCCCGCCGACCCGCGACACGCGGGCGCTCCTCGACAGCCTGTTCGCGGCGCGCGAGGCCCTGGCCGGGATCGGCGCACCGGCCCTGCCGCCGGGCCGGGTCCCGACGCTCGAAGCCTATTACCGGACCGACGACGGGGAGGCGGGCGCGGCCGAGGTGGCCTGAGGAGGGGCGGGGCGCCTGGAGCGTAACAGGCCGCTGCGGGAGGTGCGGGACAGGCCGTGCTCGGTCTTGTTCCAGCGGTCGGGCGCCCGGACGAGTTCGAGCAGGGCGAGCCAGGCGGCCAGGCTGATCAGGCCGAAATAGGCCGGCAGCAGGAGCACGAGCCAGAGCAGGTCCCGCCAGCCGCGCCGAAGGCAGCCGAGGGCGGCGGGCAGCGCCAGGGCCGCGAGCCCCATGGCGAACAGGGTAAGCGCCAGCCCGGTCGGCAGGTTCGAGAGGAAGTCCGGTGCGGCCGGCAGCGCGTTCAGGACGAATCCGTTCAGGGCGAGGGCGAAGCAGACGGGGTAGACCAGGGCCGAGACCACGGTGCCCGGCACCATCGTGACCGCGCAGAGCGCCGGGAGCCAGCCGAGGTCGCGCAGGGTCGCGATCGGGCGGCGGCCGTGGGTGAGGCTCGTCTGCAGGAAGCCCTTCATCCAGCGGGTGCGCTGGTGCAGCCAGGCCCGCACCGTGATCGGCGCCTCCTCCAGGGTGTGGCTCGGCAGGTCGCCGACCCGGTAGCCGGCCAGCGCCAGCCGGATGCCGAGGTCGGCATCCTCGGTGACGTTCCAGGCGTCCCAGCCGTGCAGGTCGCGCAGCACGCGGGTTCGGAAATGCGTCGAGGTGCCCCCCAGGGGGATCGGCAGGGCCCAGCGGGCGAGGGCCGGGTTCAGCACGTCGAACAGGCCCGTGTATTCGAGGGCGAACAGGCGTGCGAGCAGGGAATCGGCCGGGTTGTCGATCACCAGCCGCCCCTGGAGGCAGGCCAGGCTCTGAGGTGATCGCGAAAAGACCTCGGCGGCGCGGCGGAGCTGGGCCGGGTCCGGCACGTCCTCGGCGTCGAAGACCACGAGGTGGCTGCCGCGGGCCAGCGGCAGGGCGACGTTGAGGGCCCGCGGCTTGGTCCTGGGCTCGCCGGGGGGCGCGACGACGATCTCGAACCGGGCCGGGAAGGGCACCCGCGCCAGGGCCTCGGCCGTCTCGCGGTCGCCGGCCTCGATCACGAACTTCAGGTCGAGCTTAGCCGCCGGATAGTCGAGCCCGGCCAGCGCCCGGACGATGCGCGGCACCACGGCCGCCTCCCGGTAGAGGGCGACCAGGACCGTGTAGGTCGGCAGGTCCCGGTCGGGCAGCGGCACCGCGGGCGGCGCCTCCGCCGGGGCGCCGATGGACAGGGCGGCGGTGCGGAACACCGTCATCGTCAGGAACACGACCTGGGCCGCGAGCGTCAGGGCCAGCGCCGGCGCCGGGGGCAGGGCGGAGAACAGGCCGATGCCGGCGCACAGGCAGAGGCCGAGGAAGAGCAGCCAGCGGCTGGCCGGCTCGCGGGGGCTCGCCCAGTGGGGCGCCCTCAGCCGCAGGGTGTCGGCCGCGTGCGCGGCGATCTCTCCGGGCCGCGCGGAAAACACCGCCTCGCGCAGGCGCGTCGGCGTGGTGATGGCCGGCATCCGGGCGGCGGGGCCGTACCCGGCGAGCAGCTCGGCGACCTGCGGCCCGCGCGGCGCCAGGACGCAAGGGGCGGGCGCCCCCGAGACCAGGGGGGCGAGGCCGGTGACGAGGCTGTCGGGAAACTGCAGGCCCGGACCGAACGGCATCGGCCCGTCGAGGAAGGGAACCCGCAGCGCCCGGGCGAGCGCCCGGTAATAGGCCTCCTCCTCCATCAGCCCGGCATGGAGGAGGGCGGTGGCGGCGTCGGTCCCGCCATCGCGGGCGAGCCGCGCGGCCCGCGCCAGGTGGTCGACGGGGACGCCCTCGGCCACGAGGAAGGCGATCTCGGCCGGCAGCGCGGAGGCGTCGGCGGCCGGTGTCGTGAAGCGCAGGAACGACAGGGCCCGCTCCCGCCGGCTCCGGAACGTGCTAGGGGAGGCGGGTGAGCCAAGCCGCCTCCATATCCGCCCAGCGGAGCACCGCACCCGTGTCTTCGTCAAGATGGGCGCGGGCACTATCAGTCGTCCTCGGCACGATTTCAGTCGTCGCGCTGCTCGGCGCGGGTTTTCCGCAGCAGAGCCAGGCACAGCCGCAAGCCGCGACTGTTCAACCGGTGATTGCTCAACCGGTGATTGTTCCGAACTTCTGGAACCCCCGCAGCCGGGGCGAGCGGGTCGAGGCGCCGCAGACCGGCCGGGCGGTGCGCTTCCTGACCGACGACGAGTTCCCGCCCCTGCACTTCGCCGGTCCCGACGGCACCCCGACCGGCTTCTCGGTGGAACTCGCCCGCGCCGTGTGCGAGCGGCTGTCGATCACCTGCACGGTGCAGGCGCGCCGCTTCGACACGCTGCTCGACGCCCTCGACCAGCGCCAGGGCGACGTGGTCGCCGCCGCGATCCCGCTGACGCCGGCGCTCCGCGCGAAGTTCCTGGCCACGCGCCCGTATTTCCGCTGGCCGGCGCGCTTTGCCGCCCGCGCCGACAAGGGCCTGCCCCTGCCGTCAGTCGGGGCGCTGGCCGAGCGCTCGGTCGGCGTGATCGCGGGCAGCGCGCACGCGGCCTACCTCAAGGCCTTCTTCCCCAAAACCGTGCTCAAGGACTTCACGGACATCGCCGCCGCCGAGGGCGCCCTCAAGCGCGGCGAGACCGACTATCTCTTCGCCGACGGCCTCAACCTCGCCGTCTGGGTCGGCGGCCAGGAGGCGGAGTCCTGCTGCGCCTTGATCGGCGGCGACTACCTGGAGAACCGCTATTTCGGCGAGGGCGTCGGCCTCGTCACCCGCCAGGAGGACGCGGCCCTCTCGCGGGCGCTCGACGACGCCCTCCAGCGGGTCTGGGACGACGGACGCTACACGGAGTTGTACCTGCGGTTCTTTCCGGTGAGCCCGTTCTGATCGCTCGAGGCAATCGCATGGACCTGGCGGCTCGCCCGCCGCCTCCAAAAAACCTCCGCCGGCGGTTTCGCATCGCGGCAAAACCCCTCTAGGGTGCCGCCCTTCGCCGAGCCCTTCCGTCCCGCGCCCCGCGTTTCGAGCCATGCCCGCACTCACCCTCGACCCCGACCTGATCGAGGCCGCAGCCCACGCCGCCGCCTGGCCCTTCGAGGAGGCGCGCAAGCTCGTGGCGCGGCTGGAGCGCAAGCCCAAGGGAGAGGTGCTGTTCGAGACCGGCTACGGGCCGTCCGGCCTGCCGCATATCGGCACCTTCGGCGAGGTGGCGCGGACCTCGATGGTGCGCCACGCCTTCCGGGTGCTGACGCGGGACGCCGTGCCGACCCGGCTGATCGCGTTCTCGGACGACATGGACGGCCTGCGCAAGGTGCCCGACAACGTGCCCGAGCGCGCGATGCTCGCGGCCCACCTCAACCAGCCCCTGACGCGGGTGCCCGACCCCTTCGGGACGCATGACAGCTTCGGCGCGCACAACAACGCGGAGTTGCGCCGCTTCCTCGACGCCTTCGGCTTCGACTACGAGTTCCGCTCGGCCACCGAATGCTACCGGGCCGGCGTCTTCGACGCGGCGCTGATGCGGGTGCTGGAGCGCTACGACGCGGTGATGGCGATCATGCTGCCCTCGCTGCGGGCCGAGCGCTCGGCGAGCTACTCGCCCTTCCTGCCCCTGCACCCGGTGACGGGGGAGGTGATGCAGGTGCCCATCGACGCGGTGCGGGTGGCGCAGGGCACCCTGGTCTGGCGCGACCCGAAGACGGGGGAGGGCTTCGAGACGCCGGTGACGGGCGGGCACGCCAAGCTGCAATGGAAGCCCGACTGGGCCATGCGCTGGGCGGCGCTCGGCATCGACTACGAGATGGCCGGCAAGGACCTGATCGACTCGGTCAAGCTCTCCGGGCAGATCTGCCGGGCGCTCGGGGCCGAGCCGCCGGAGGGCTTCAACTACGAATTGTTCCTCGATGAAAAAGGACAAAAAATCTCGAAGTCGAAGGGCAACGGGCTGACCATCGACGACTGGCTCACCTACGGCACGCCGGATTCGCTGGCGCTGTTCATGTACGCCAAGCCGCGGGAGGCCAAGCGCCTGTTCTTCGACGTGATCCCGCGCCACGTCGACGAATACATCAACTTCCTCGACCGCTATGCCGGCCAGGACGCCAAGCTGCGGCTCGGCAACCCGGTCTGGCACCTGCACGCGGGCGCGCCCCCGCAGCCGGAGCGCGTGGAGGGCACGAGCCTGACCTTCGCCATGCTCCTCAACCTCGTGGCGGTGGCCAACGCCGAGGAGCCCGGCGTGCTCTGGGGCTTCATCCGGCGCTACGCGGCCGATGTCGGGCCGGAGACGCATCCCGGCCTCGACCGGCTGGTGGGGCACGCGCTCGCCTACTTTCGCGACTTCGTGCGGCCGGCCAAGACCTACCGGGCGGCCACGCCCGAGGAGCGGGCGGCGCTGGAAGACCTCTCGGCAACGCTCGCGCCCCATGCGGGCTCGATCGATCCGGAGGCCCTGCAGGCGGTGGTCTACGAGGTCGGCCGGCGCCACTTCCCCGACCTGTCGGGCAAGGCGAAAAGCCCGGACGGGCGGCCCGGCGTGTCGCAGGCGTGGTTCACCACGATCTACAACCTGCTGTTCGGCGAGGCCCGCGGCCCCCGCTTCGGCTCCTTCGTCGCCCTCTACGGCGTGGCCGAGACCCGCGCCCTGATCGGGAAGGCCCTCTCGGGGGCGCTGGTGTCCGAGCACGAAGCGTTCAAGGCGGGCCGCGCCGTGGCCTGATCCGGAGAAGGCCCGCGGCTCACGGCAGGGCCGCGGCCACCGAGCGGGCCAGCTCCACGGCCTGGTTGCGGATGTCGGGCACGGCGGTGCATTCCCAGAACACGCCGCGCAGCAGCGGCCCGAGGGTCCAGAGCGGGGCGCCCGGTCCCTCCGGCGGCTCGGCCAGAACCGAAAAGTCCGGGGCGGCGTCGAGGCCGATCCCGAACGGCCCGGGCCGGACGAGGCCGCGACCGATGAGGCGGGCGAGCAGGGGATCGCGGGTCTCGGCGACGCGCCCGATCCCGCGGGCGTCGAGGATGCACTGGACGTTGAGGGTCTCGCGCCCTTGCGAGCCGCGCGGGCGGACCGTCACGCGGGCATGATCGGGACCGTCCGCGATGTCGGTGATGCGGCCGGCCCGCACGACCAGGCTGCCGGCCGCGATCTCCGCGTCGACCGTCTCCCCGACGGGCGGGGCGGCGCGGTGGCGGTGCACGTCCCAGAACGGGCGCAGGTGCCGCAGGAAGCGGCCGCGCTCGGCCTCGGGCAGCCCGAGCCAGAGGGTGTCGGTGATCGGCCGGAGGGCGTCGATCACCCCGCGCCAGTCGGCGCCGGAGGCGCGCGCGGCGGCGATCTCCCGCCGGATGCGGGCGGAGAGGGCGGGGAGCGAGGCGGTCTCGGCCGGCGACAGGGCCGGCTGCGGCCAGGGCGCGGCCGCGGCGTGCGCGGTCGGGCGCAGGCCGCGCCGGGACAGGGCGACGATCGGGCCCGCGAAGCCGTGGCGGCGCAGGGTCACCACGGCGTCCACCATGGTCAGCCCGGTGCCGACGATCATCACCGGCAGGTGCGCGTGCAGGCGGCCGAAGGCGTCGGAGTTCCAGGGATCGAAGCGGTAGCGGCTGGCGGGCTCGGCCGGGGCCACGAGGTTGCCCATGGCCAGCACCGCGCCGGCCGCCGCATGGGTCCGGCCGCCCTCGCTGCGCAGGACGAGGCGGCCGTCCTCGCGGCGGATGTCGGTGATCGCCTCGTTGACGAGGTGGAGGCGGGGGCCGTCCCGCCCGGTCACGGCCTCGGTGAGGAGTTCGGCGAGGTAGCGCCCGTAGAGGCCGCGGGCCGCGAAGGTGCCGGCCGGCGTCGCCCGGATGCCGGATTCGTCCTCAGGGCCGAGCCCGGCGAGCCAGTCCGAAAAGTGCCCCGGCCGGTCGGGATAGGCGCTCATGTTGGCGGCGCGGACGTTGAGCAGGTGGTCCGGGTTGCCCGTGGCGTAGGCGCGCCCGCGGCCGAACCGCTCCGCCCGCTCGCAGAGCAGGACCGACCTGTCGGGGGCCAGGCGGGCGAGAAGCTGGATCGCGGCCATGGTGCCGCTGAAGCCGGCGCCGATCACGGCGACGGGCAAAGGCTGGGGCTTCGGGCGCGGGCTCACCCGCGCCGGGTCGGTCTCGTCGGGCATCCCGGCTGCATCGGTTGTTGGAGGGCGGCCACCGGCCCCGCCGCCAGGATAGACGGCCCGCCGCGCGGACGCCAAGGAAACCGCGGCCGTTTTCGCGGAGGCGGGGCGAACGATCCCGCGCGAGGCGGCCGGATGCGGGAAGAACGTTCTCCCGCCGGCGCGCCATCACGCGTTCGGCGGCGCCACCCGCTGGCGCAGGCCCGCGATCACGGCGCGCAGGATGTCGGCGCCGGCCTCCTGGGCGGCCCAGGCGGTGACGTCCCCGCGGACCTCGTAGATGCGCTCGTGCACGAAGGCGAGCTTGGCGATCACGGCGGGCGTCAGCTTGAACGGGTAGAGGGCCGGCTGGCCCATGCTGCGCGAGAGGGAGTTGACCGCGTAGGTCAGGGGCAGCCACGCCTCGATCAGCCGGTCGAGGTCGGGGGTGCGGTAGGGGTCGAAGTCGATCCGCACCGGGGCGGCGGCACCGCGGCGCAGGCGCGGGCGCAGCTGCAGTTCGAAGGTCGAGGCGGTCTCGATCGTGTCGACGATGTGCATGTAGTGCGCCCAGGTCTCGGCGAAGTCCTCCCAGGGGTGGCTGGTGGCGTAGGCCGAGACGTAGGATTCCTCCCAGCCCTCCGGCGCGCCGTTGGCGTAGTGGTTCCGGAGGGCACCGGTGTAGTTCAGGCTCTCGTCGCCGAACAGGCTGCGGAAGGTCCACAGGTTCGGGCTGTTCTGCACCAGCAGGTACCAGAAATAGTGCCCGATCTCGTGGCGGAAGTGCCCGAGCAGGGTGCGGTAATGCTCGCCGAACAGGATGCGGCGGCGCTCGCGCTCCACGTCGTCGGCCTCGGCGATGTTCATGCTGATGAGGCCGTTGAGGTGTCCCGTCAGCACCGGAGGCCCGACCAGGTAGCTCTCGGAAGGGTCGACCAGGAAGTCGAAGGCCAGCCCGTCCGTGTAGCGGGCGCGGGTGGCCAGCGGCAGGTCGAGGCGCAGGAGCGAGTAGAACATCCGGTGCTTGGCCGCCTCGACCTGGCGCCAGCGGACGAGGTTGAAGGGGATAGCGAGGTCGGGCACCACGCGGTTGTGCCGGCAGGTGACGCAGAAGGTGTCGGGGTGATCGTCGGGCACCAGCCAGTTGCAGGCATCGTGCGCGGCGTTGGCGCAGAAGCGGTACTTGCGCCCGGAATCGGCATAGGCGTGGAAGGTCTGCACGCCTCCGAGCAGGAGGTGGGCGGAGTGGCCCGACGGCTCCAGCGCCGAGATCTCGTGCCGGTCGCAGACGTAGCCGAGGCGGCGCTCGCAGCTCTCGCAGACCGTGCTCTCGAAGGTCACGGGCTGGTCGCAGGCCTGGCACTGGAAGATCTTCATGGCGGTCCCGCTGCCCGGCGCGCTCCTGCAAGGGCCCCGAGGGGGCCGCCCGCGGCCCCCCGTAATCGCGACAAAGAGACGTGGCCGTCAAAGTTCCACCGAGCCCCCGCCTGGTGCGGAGGAGGACCAACCGCCAAACCACCGCCAGACCAATCCCTTGACGTCGCTTTGGCGACTTCAGGGCGCGACGAGCGCCCCGCGGAGCGGGTTTTCCAGGATGACATCCTGGAAAACACAGAGCGAAGGATCAGCCTGAGCCCGCGGAGGCGGGCGCCGGCGATTGAGGCCAAGCTCAAGAACCAGGACAAGCGCTTCCAAGCGATTGTCCTGGACCAACGCCGCACGAAAATTGCTTGGTGCCGCCCCTTTGCCCCATAAGACGCGGCAGCACACGAGCGTGAGGCTCGCCCGCCGCGCCCGTTCGATCTCCAGACGAGAGTGCCCGTGTCGATCAAAGCCGCCCTGCACCACGTCACCCACTACCGCTACGACCGTCCGATCAGCCTCGGGCCGCAGACGATCCGCCTGCGCCCGGCGCCGCACGCGCGCACCAAGATCCCGGCCTACGCCCTGAAGGTCACGCCCGAGAACCACTTCCTGAACTGGCAGCAGGACCCCAACGGCAACTGGCTCGCCCGCCTCGTCTTCCCGGAGAAGACGAACGAGCTGCGGATCGAGGTGGACCTCACCGCCGAGATGGCGGTGATCAACCCGTTCGACTTCTTCGTGGAGGAGTACGCGCAGACGCGGCCCTTCGCCTACGACCCGGACCTGTCGGGGGAACTCGCCCCCTACCTCGTCCTCGACGACGCCCGCGGCCCGGAGATCGACGCCTTCCTCACGCGCCTGCCGGCGGAGACGGCCACGGTGCAGTTCCTGGTGGCGCTGAACGCCCTCGTGGCGGGCGAGGTCGCCTACGGCGTGCGCATGGAGCCGGGCGTGCAGACGCCCACCGAGACCCTGACCCTGAAGAGCGGCTCCTGCCGCGACTCGGCCTGGCTCCTGGTGCAGGTGCTGCGCCGGATCGGGCTCGCCGCCCGCTTCGTCTCCGGCTACCTGATCCAGCTCGTGCCCGACACCACGGCCGTGGACGGGCCGGAGGGCACCAAGACCGACTTCACCGACCTGCACGCCTGGGCCGAGGTCTACCTGCCCGGCGCCGGCTGGATCGGGCTCGACGCCACGTCGGGCCTGCTCTGCGGCGAGGGGCACATCCCGCTGGCCGCCACGCCGCACTACCACTCCGCCGCCCCGATCTCGGGGCTGGCCGAGCCGGCCCAGACCGAGTTCGGCTTCGAGATGAGCGTCTCGCGCGTGGCCGAGGCGCCGCGGGTGACCAAGCCCTTCTCGGACGCGGTCTGGGCGTCGATGGACGCGCTGGGCGAGCGGGTCGACGCGGATCTGGCCGCCCAGGACGTGCGCCTGACCATGGGCGGCGAGCCGACCTTCGTCTCGATCGACGACTTCGAGGCGGCCGAGTGGAACATCGCCGCCGTGGGGCCGAGCAAGCGGGGGCTGGCCGACCAGCTGATCCGGCGCCTGCGCGACCGCTTCGGGCAGGGCGGGATGCTGCATTACGGCCAGGGCAAGTGGTATCCCGGCGAGAGCCTACCGCGCTGGGCCTTCGCCCTGTTCTGGCGCAAGGACGGCCAGCCGATCTGGCGCGACGCCGGCCTGATCGCGCCGGAGGGCGCGGCGGGCACGGCCGACATCGGGCGGGCGCAGGCCTTCGCCGAGGCGCTCTCCGGGCGCCTGGGCCTGACCGCCTACGTGATGCCGGCCTACGAGGACCCGGCGCACTGGGACGAAAAGACGGCCGAACTCCCCGTCAACGTCACCACGATGGAGGCCAAGAGCGGCTCCGTCGAGTTCGACACGCGCATGGCCCGCGTCTACGAGCGGGGCCTGGGCGAACCCGTGGGCTACGTCCTGCCGCTCGCCTCCCTGCCCACCGGCAAGGACGGCGATTCCGACCGGGTCTGGATCTCGGAAGCCTGGGAGTTCCGGCGCGGCCACGCCTTCCTGGTGCCGGGCGATTCGCCCCTCGGCTTCCGCCTGCCGCTCTCCTCCCTGCCGCACGTGCCCCCCGAGCACTATCCCTACTACCAGCCCCAGGACCCGCTGGAGGACCGCGAGCCCCTGGCGGAGGGCGGTTCCGGCGCGGGCACCGTCAACGGGGGGGGCGTCACGGGTGTGGCCGTGCGCACCGCCCTCTCCATCGAGCCGCGGGACGGGGTGGTGCACGTCTTCATGCCCCCGACCCAGCGGGCCGACGAGTACCTGGAGCTGGTCGGCCACATCGAGGCGGCCGCCGCCGGCCTGCACCTGCCCGTGCAGATCGAGGGCTACGAGCCGCCCTTCGACCCGCGCATCGGCCTGATCAAGGTCACCCCCGACCCCGGCGTGATCGAGGTCAACGTGCACCCGGCCGCCTCCTGGCGCGAGGCGGTCGCCATCACCACCGACCTCTACGCCGAGGCCCGCCAGACCCGGCTGGGCGCGGAAAAGTTCATGACCGACGGGCGTCACACCGGCACCGGCGGCGGCAACCACGTGGTCATGGGCGGGCTCACCCCGGACGATTCGCCCTTCCTGCGCCGGCCGGAC
>NZ_BPRB01000011.1 GCF_022179685.1 Methylobacterium trifolii | reverse complement strand
TTGATCAGCACCACGAGGTTGCCGAGCACGGGCGGCAGCGTCTCCCCGAACCGGTGGCGGCGCACGGCCTTGACCACGTCGTCCTTGAGGCCGGTCGCGAGCATGTTGCCGCCGAGGCTGTGGCCGGCCACGATCAGCCGGTTGTGCGCCCCCGGCGCGCTCAGCGTGCCCTCGATCGTGCGCAGGGCCGATATCGCGGCCGGCGCGATCGCCTCGCTGACGGGCTTGCGGTCGAACAGGGTGACGCCGGCCGACAGCCCGCCGAAGAACCCGCCGACCGCGTCGCCGAACCAGGCGCGCAGGCCCCGCTCGTCCACGCGGGCGCCGCGCCAGCCGATGTAGACGGCCGTGACCTCCATGGCGCAGTAGGCCGGCTCCGTCGGGCAGCGCTGCTGCAGGAACCGGGCGGCGTGGGCGGCGTAGAGGCGCAGGTCCGCGACGTTGCCGTCGCCGATCCGCGCGTCGTGGCGCCAGCCGTGGACGAAGGCGATCACGTAGTGCGAGCCCGTCGCGAAGTGCCGGGTCAGGACGTCGAGCTGGCCGATGACCGGCTTGACCTGCGATGCCGCCATGCCCTTCGCCCGCATCTCGCTGTCCATGGCGTGGCGCAGCATGGCGCTGTCGATGGCCGTGTCGCTGCCCCCGTCGCGGGAGACCAGGGCGTAGGGCTCGCCGTCCTCCTGGAACTCCAGGAAGCCGAGATGGTAGGCAAGGTCCCGCCCGCCCGGCTCGCGGGCGGGGACGACGTGGCGCTGGAGGGCGCAGCGCAGGCGCGTGCCCCAGCGCGCGTCCTTCTCGATCGCCGCGTCCTCGTCGTTGCTGGCATCCACCCAGCCGTCGCCGTCCGTAGGCATCGCCTCGCGCAGGCGCTCGCGGCCCGTATCCGCCAGGATCGTCCAGCCCTTGGCCAGCCCCTCGCTGCATTCGGCGACGGTCGGATCGAGGTCGCGATAGGCCCGCGCCTTGTCCGTCGAGAGCACCCCATAGTTCAGGAACAGGATGCCGAGCGCCACGAGCACGAGCGTCCCGGTGATCCGCGCGCCCATGCGGACCGCGCGCAAGCCCGCCCGCCACAGCCCGGCGAGGCCTGTCGCGGCGAGCCGCGCCGGCCGCCTGCGGATCGAGCGCGAGGTCCGCCGCACCGTCACGGCGACGTCACCCGGAAACCGACGCTCACCAGCGAATCCTGCACGGCACGGATCATCCTCGGCGGCGTCGTATCCCGGCCCGGACGGCCCCGATCCGCATCGACGCATTCGACGGACGCAGGCAAGACGTTACGGTGGCGCGCGCCGCTCCGCTACGGCGACCGTAACCCGCCGTGCCGCGGCCACGAAAGCCTCGTCACCCACACGGAGGCGCCTTCCATGATCCGCATCGTCCTACCCGTCGTCGCACTTCTTGCCGGCACCGGCATCGCCGGGGCCTCGCTGTCGAATCTCGTCGGGGCCTGGGGCCACGAATTCGTCGTCACGCCGTTCGAGCCGATGCAGGTCATGGTCGGGATGGCGACCGACAAGGCGACCGGCAAGCAGTTCAACGTGATCAAGATGCCGGACGGCCATCTCATGGCGGTCGTGCCCTTCGACCAGATGACGCGGATGCCGGAGATCGCGCCCAAGGATCTGATGAAGTGACGCCCCGGTGACGGGCCCCGCGTGCGCCGACGCACCATCGCAGCCGCCCGCCGGTAACCTGCGGCGGCCGTCCGGCGAGTTCCCGGCATCGTCACTGGGAGACATGCCATGTTCAAGCCGATCCGACTCCTCGCCGCGGTCCTCGTCCTCGGCGGCACCGCGACCGCATCGCTGGCCCGCACCCCGCCCGGGATGCCGGATGCGAGGCCCGCCCTGTCGGCGCCGATGCCCATGCCTGCGTCCCTCGCCACGGGGATGTTCCGGCAGGTGACGCGCCTGGGCACGACCAAGCCCGCTGGCGCGGCCCTCGACGCCCGCGGCGGTACGAGGCCTTCCCTCGACGCCGAGAGCCGCCGCCTCGACCACCTGATCCGTACGGCCGTCTGCACCGGCTGCTGAGTGGAACCCCATCGTGACGCCATTCCCGTAAGACAGGAGTCCACGACCATGAACGCAGCTTCCGAGTCGATGCCGCCGCCCGCCGCGGGCGCGGCCATCCTGCCCTGGGCCGCCTTCCACCTGCTCCGCCTTTTGATGGGGGCCGAGCCGGCCGACCTCGCACGCATGCTCGGCGCCGAGGGGTTCGACGCCGGCTTCGGCCCCGCCGAGCGCCGCTGACCGCGAGAGGTCATACAGCCACGGAGACGCCCGATGTCATCGCCCGAACCGATCCCGCAGCCCAAGCCCGCGCCGATCCTCGGCAACCTGCCCGACATCGACATCCACGCGCCGGTGCAGAGTATGATGCGGCTGGCGCGCCGGCACGGACCGATCTTCCGGCTGGCGATCGGCGCGCGCACCGTGATCATCCTGTCCTCGCAAAGCCTCGTGGACGAAGTCTGCGACGAGTCCCGGTTCGAGAAGCGGCTGCACGCCGCGCTGGTCAACGTCCGCGACATCGGCGGTGATGGCCTGTTCACCGCCTACAACGACGAGCCGAACTGGGCGCTCGCCCACCGCCTCCTGGCGCCGGCCTTCGGGCCGCTCGGCATCCGCAAGATGTTCCCGCGCATGCTCGACATCGCCGAGCAGATGCTCCTGCGCTGGGAGCGCTTCGGCGCGGATGCGGTCATCGACGTGGCCGACCAGATGACCCGCCTGACCCTCGACACCATCGCCCTCTGTGCCTTCGACGTGCGCCTGAACAGCTTCTACCGGGACGAAGCCCACCCCTTCGTGGCGGCGATGGGAGGCGCCCTGGACGAGGCCGGCGCCCGCTCCCGCCGCCCGGCCATCGCCTCGAAGCTGAACTTTCCCGGCACGCGCCGCTACGAGGCGGACATCCGCCTGCTGCACGCGGTCGCCGACGGCCTGATCGCGGAGCGCCGCGCCCGGCCCGAGGCGGCCTGCGGCGACCTCCTCGACACGATGCTGAACGGGCGCGACCCCACCACGGGCGCGAGGCTCCCGGACGAGAACATCCGCTACCAGATCGTGACCTTCCTGATCGCGGGGCACGAGACCACAAGCGGGCTGCTCTCCTTCGCGCTGCACCTCCTCCTGAAGCACCCGGACGCCCTGGCGCAGGCGCGGGCCGAGGTGGACGCGGTGTTCGGGGCCGGCCCCCCGACGGTCGAGGATCTGGCGCGGCTGCCCTACGTCGAGCAGGTCCTGCAGGAGACCCTCAGGCTGTGGCCGACCGCGCCGGCCTTCGCCCTCAGCCCGCGGGCGGAAACGCGACTGGCCGGACGCTATGCGGTCACGCCCGAGGACGTGCTGATGGTGCTGGTGCCGATGCTCCACCGCGATCCCGCGGCCTGGGGCGCGGATGCCGAGACGTTCCGGCCCGAGCGCTTCGCCCGCGCGGATGCCGAGCAACTGCCGCCCAACGCGTGGAAGCCGTTCGGGACCGGCGTGCGCTCCTGCATCGGCCGGGGCTTCGCCATGCAGGAAGCCCACCTCGTCCTGGCGATGGTGCTGCACCGCTTCGACCTCACGGCGGACGATCCGGACTACGCGCTGGCGATCACCGAGACGCTGACGATGAAGCCGCACGGCTTCCACATGCGGGCGCGTCGCCGTGACACCGGAAACACTGCCGTCTCCTCCCGGACCGCCTTGGCCATGCCCTCGGCCCCGCAGCGGCCGCTGCGGACGGTCCCGGCTGAGCCGGAGACGCCGCTCCTCGTCCTCTACGGCAGCAACACCGGCTCCTGCGAAGCCTTCGCCGCCCGCATTGCCCAGGAGGCCGGCGCGCAGGGCTACGCCGCCGAGGCCGCGCCGATGGACGCCTACACCGGGCGACTGCCACGGGAGGGCGCGGTGATCCTGGTGACGGCCTCCTACGAAGGCCACGCCCCCGACAACGCCCGCGCCTTCATGGACTGGGCCGAGGGCCTGGAGCCGGGGGCGCTGGCCGGCCTGCGCTACGCCGTGTTCGGCTGCGGCAACCGGCAATGGGCGCGCACCTACCAGGCGATCCCGAAGCGCACCGACGCGGTGCTGGAGGCCGCCGGCGCCAAACGCCTGCGCCCGCGCGGCGAGACCGACGCGGCCGGCGACTTCTTCGGCGGATTCGACGCCTGGTACGCGGGCCTCTGGACCGACCTCGGCGCCGCCTTCGGCAAGGAAGCGGTGGAGGCCGGCCAGGGCGGCATCGTGGTGGAGGTCGTCACGGGCGGACGGGCCGGCGCCCTGCGGCTGCCCGATCTCGCCACCGGGACCGTCTTGGAGAACCGCGAACTCGTGGACCTGTCCTCGCCCCTCGGGCGCTCGAAGCGGCATGTCGAGATCGCACTGCCCGCGGGCATGGGTTACCGGGCGGGCGACTACCTCGCGGTGCTGCCGCGCAACCCTCGCGCGACCGTCGACCGGGCGCTCGCCCGCCTCGGTTTCGCGGCCGACGCGCAGGTCGTGCTCCGCGCCGCGAACGGTGGGTCCGGGCTGCCCCTCGACCATCCCGTCGTGCTCTCCGAGATCCTGTCCGACTACGTCGAGCTGGACCAGCCGGCGACCCGCATGCAGGTCGCAGCGCTTGCCGCCGCGGCGGCCTGCCCGCCGGACCGGGCGGCGCTCGCCGGACTCGCGGCGGAGGCCGCCTACGAGCCCGAGATCCTGAGCAAGCGCGTGAGTCTGCTCGATCTCCTGGAGCGCTTCCCGAGCCTCGAGATGGACCCCGGCGCGTTCCTCGCTGCGCTGCCCGCGATGCGGGCGCGGCAATACTCGATCTCGTCCTCGCCGTTGGCCGACCCGGCCCTCTGCTCGCTCACCGTCGCGGTCCTCGACGCGCCGGCCTTCTCCGGGCAGGGCCGGCGGCTGGGCGTCGCCTCGACCTACCTCGCCGGCCTCACGCCCGGCGCCCGCGTGGCGGTGGCGGTGCGGGCCTCGCAGGGCGCCTTCCACGCGCCCGAGGCGGCAACGACCCCGCTGATCCTGGCCTGCGCCGGCACGGGTCTCGCCCCGTTCCGCGGTTTCCTTCAGGAGCGCGCTGCGCTGAAGGCGCAGGGCGAACCGGTCGGACCGGCCCTGCTGTTCTTCGGCATCAGCCACCCGGAGGTCGACTATCTCTACCGCGATGAACTGGAAGCCTGGGAGCGCGACGGGATCGTCGCCCTGCGCCCCGCCTTCTCCCGCGCGCCGGTCGGCGACGTCCGCTACGTCCAGCACCGGCTCTGGCAGGACCGGGCCGAGGTGGTGGAGCTGTTCCGGCAGGGGGCGGCCGTGTTCGTCTGCGGCGACGGGGTGCGGATGGCGCCTGCCGTGCGCGAGACCTTCCTGGCGATCTACCGCGACGCCACGGGGGCGAGTGCCGAGGCGGCGGCGGAATGGGGCGAGGCTTTCGAGCGCGAGACGAACCGCTACGCCGTCGACGTGTTCGCCTGATCGCGCTGGAGAGGAAGATGACGCGCATGTCGGACTTGGACATCACCTTCCGGCGGGTCGCGTTACCCGAGGTGAGCCTGCACGTCGCCGAGGCCGGCCCGGCGGACGGCATGCCGACGATCCTGCTGCACGGTTTCCCCGAATTCTGGTTCGGCTGGCGCTGCCAGATCGGGCCGCTTGCGCAGGCGGGTTTGCGCCTCGTGATTCCGGACCAGCGCGGCTACAACCTCAGCGACAAGCCGGACGGCATCGCGGCCTATCACCTCGACCGGCTCGCGGCCGACGTGATCGCCCTCGCCGACGCCTGCGGCTTCGGGCGGTTCCGCCTCGTCGCCCACGATTGGGGCGGGCTCGTCGCCTGGTGGGTGGCGAGCCACCACCCCGAGCGGATCGAGCGGCTGGCGATCCTGAACGCGCCCCATCCCGGCATCTTCGGCGCCTATCTTCGGCGTCATCCCGGTCAGATGCTGCGGAGCTATTACGTCGCCATCTTCCAGATCCCCGGCTTGCCCGAACGCCGGCTGACCGCGCGGAACGGGGCGGTGCTGCGCAAGGCGATGGCCGCGACCAGCCGGCTCGGCAGCTTCGCCGAGGCCGACCTCGACCATTACGCGGCGGCGTGGACCCGGCCCGGGGCGATGAAGGCCATGCTCAACTGGTACCGCGCCCTCGTCCGGCTCGGGCGGGGGCCGCCACCGCGGGTCGCACCGCCGACGCTGATCCTCTGGGGCCGGCGCGACCACGCCCTCCAGCCGGGCCTGGCCGAAGCGAGCCTGTCGCTTTGCGACGACGGCCGTATCGTGTGGTTCGACGAGGCCACCCATTGGGTCCAGCACGACGAGCCGGAGGCCGTGAACGCGGCGCTGATCGCGTTCCTGCAGCCCTGACGTCAGGGACGGAGAGCGGCAGCCTCGATCGCATCGCAGGCCGCCGCGATCCCGTCTTCCGCCTCCATGCGGGCTCGTGCCAGTGCGCAGGCCGCCGCGATGGCGGGGTCGTTCAGGAGAGCGTCGAGGGTCGCGGCGGCGCGCTCTGCCGTGACGTACGCCCGGTCGAGGCGCCGGCCGACGCCGAGGCGCACGAGGCGGGCGGCGTTGTCGAACTGGTCGAAGGCGTTCGGGACGACGAACTGCGGGATGCCTGCGGCCAGCGCCTCCGCCGTCGTGCCGATGCCGCCATGGTGGACGAGGCCGGCGCAGAGCGGCAGGAGCTGGCCGAACGGCGCGTAGGGCACGTGCAGGACGCCCGGCGGCAGGATCGGGGGAACCTGCTCCGGCCGCGCGGAGACCAGGAGGGCCCGCCGGCCGATCCTCACGCAGGCCTCCGCCATCGCTGTGAAGAATGGCAGCCCGTGGCGCATCGACGAGCCGCAGGTCACGGCGATCGGGGGCGGTCCCCCGTCGAGGAACGCGCGCAGGCCCCCGCTCAATTCGGGTTCGTCGCCGAAGCGGTCGGCGCGGGGAAAGTTCGCCTGCACGGTCTGCGCCGGCCAATCCACTTGTGGCGGGGCGAACCAGGGCGGGACCATCAGCAGCAGGCCATCGGGCGACGGCAGCCAGTCGGTCAGGCGGGCGATCGGACGGAGCCCGAATTCGGCCCGCACCGCGTTCAGGGGCGGCAGCCGCGCGGGATCCACGACGAACCGGTCCACGTTGCGCTGGATCGCGTGCACGGCGCGGGCCGGCAGCCAGGCGGGCAGGTCAAGGCCGGGCAGGATCGGCGGCGCGAAACGGCTGCGCATCAGGAAGGGCGAGAGGTGGGTCGTGACCACTCGCACGCCGAGCCGTTCCTGCGCGATGCGCGGTCCGAAGCTCAGGGTCGAGGCCACAGTGACGAAGGGCTCCCCGCTCGTACGCGCGGCGCCGGCCTCGGCCGCGGTGCGATCGTAGGCCGGGCGCGCCAGCCGCACCGCGAGGCCGAACAGGATGCGCGCCCCGGCCTTCGCGTTCCAGAGCCGCGCGTCCGCGTTCACGGCCTCGTAGTCCTCGGGTTTTCCGAGGGCGTGGACGTCGAGCCCGGCCCGCCGCCCGATCCCTTCGAACGACGGCGGGACCGCGAGGCCGACACGATGCCCGCGCCGCACCAACGTGTGCGCGAGCGCCACGAACGGGAGCACGTCGCCGTGGCTGCCGAAGGCGACGATCGAGATTCTCATCGGACCTGCACCGTCGATCATGCACGACGGGTCTTCGGCGATGGCGGCAGGCCGGTTACGTCTGGCGGATTCCCGAAAGACGATGTCCGCGTCTCCGGTCGATGCGTCAGCGCCGCGCCTTGCGGACCGTGTGCAGCGGATCGGGTTCCACCGCGCCCTCGATGGGATCGGGCGGATCGACCGCCACCAAGCCGTCCGTGCCGTAGACCGCGCCGAGGACGGTCTCGAAATGCTCGCGGATGCGGCCGTGGCACTCGCAGGCCGCTGACTCCATCTCGGCGCGGTCGAGGATGGTGATGCGCCCGCGCCCGACCTTGATCTGCCCCTGCTCCTGGAGGAGGCGCAGGATGCGCGTGAGGTAGGTGCGCTGCACGCCCAGCATCGCCGCGAGGAGTTCGTGCGTTACCGGCAGCACGTCGGTGCCGAGGCGGTCCTGAAGGGTCAGGAGCCAGCGCAGGCAGCGCTGCTCGATCGGGTGCAGGGCGTTGCAGGCCACCGACTGCAGCACCTGGGCCAGCAGGCAGTCGGAGTAGCGGACGAACAGGTCGCGCAGGGCAGGGGACCTGCGCTTGGCCTCCTGCAACCGCACCGCGTCCATGCGCAGGATCGGCCCGCCGATCTGCGCCACGGCATGGGTCGAGGCCGGTACGCGGCCGTTGCTGACGACGCCGCCGACCGCGCCCTCGCGGCCGATCGTGGCGGTTTCGGCGCTGCCCCCGTCCATCATCGCGATCAGCAGCGTGATCACCGTGTGGTCGCAGGGGAAGGTGATCCGTGTGACCTCGGCGCCCGCCTCGAACAGCGTGTCGCCCTTCCGGCAGATGGACGCGTCGAGATGGGGCAGGAGCAGCGCGCGATCCGTTTCCCGCAGCGCC
Organism: Methylobacterium trifolii; assembly: GCF_022179685.1. GTDB lineage: Bacteria > Pseudomonadota > Alphaproteobacteria > Rhizobiales > Beijerinckiaceae > Methylobacterium > Methylobacterium trifolii. The sequence continues at coordinate 30,298 of NZ_BPRB01000011.1, read as the reverse complement.
TTGAGCAGAAGGTTTCCCTCGAACAGGGCGATCGATGCAGGCTGCATGGTCCCGGTGACAGACGGTCTGGATCGAACTCCTACAGCACGCTTTCCCAATGCCGGTCTGTACGATAGTGGACTAAAGGCGCACGAATTTGCCGATCCGCCGGTCGAATCAGGGTCTTATCGAGGACGCGCCGATCCAGGATACAATTTGGACCGGAGCATCCGCCGCCCGGACGTTGGGCGCAGAAAGCCTACTTGCCGGTGCAGAGACCCTGCTGGGTCAGGCGCCCGTGCTCGCGCGGGTCGCAATCGGTGGAGAGGAACGAGGCCCACTCGTTGGGCGTGCCGTAGAAGGCGTTGCGGTCCACGTCGCCGCGCACCCCCGGCACCCGGCCGGTGGAGGTGAACTGCCAGAGCATCCACTTCCGGTTGGAGAAGCGCTGCTCTGGCTCGGCAGCGGTGGAGCGCAGCCAGTGGGGATAGTCCGGCAGTTCGCCCTCAAGCACGTCCTTGTGGAAGGTGATGTCGGTGTAGATGATCGGACGCTTGCCGGTGTAGCGCTCCATCTCCTCCAGCATGTAGCGCGTCATCGCCAGGGCCTCGGCCCGGGGCAGCTTCTTCGGGCAGGTCTGGGAATGACCGTTCCACTCCACGTCCAGGACGGGGGGCAGGGCGGTGGGATCGTTGGGGACGTTCTTCTTGAACCAGTCCATCTGCTCCTTGGCCGAGCGGCACCAGAACACGAAGTGGTAGGCCCCCCGCGGCACCCCGGCCCGGCCCGCCCCGTCCCAGTTGTCGCGAAAACGCTCGTCGACGTGGTCGCCGCCCTCGGTCGCCTTGATGAAGGCGAACTGGGTGCCGGCACCCCGCACGGAGGCCCAGTCGATCGGCCCCTGCCACTTGGAGATGTCGATGCCCTGGATCGGGTGCTGCTTGGCCCGCGCGACGCCCGGATGGGGCTTGGCGTCGCCCTTGGTAGGGTAGAAGTCGTTGTTGGAGGCGCAGGCGGCGAGGCTTGCGAGCAGGGCCGCCGACAGGGCCCACCGGGCGAGGCCGCCGACGGCGCCCCGACGGGCGCCCGACATCGTGGACAGGAGGTTCCTCAGCGACATCGATGCCCGGCCCGCCATCCGCGAGAAGTGCCACAACAGGCGTATTCGATGCCCCCCGCGCGGTTAACAGACCTTTGCTGGCAATGCGGCAGAATTCCGGAACCCGTTGCGCGCAAGGCACATCCGGCCCGGCGATCCCCGCTCCGTCCCCTGGCGCGAGGCGGCAAAGCGGTCGTAAGCTCTGGCCTCGCCTCGCATCTTCGGACGGTCCGCCGTGGGTAAGACCCTGTTCACCATAGGCTACGAAGGGCTCGATCCGGAGCGGCTGAACGCGGCCCTGAGCGATGCGGGCGTCGCCCTGCTCGCCGACGTGCGGGCGGTGGCCAACTCGCGCAAGCGCGGCTTTTCCAAGGGCGCCCTCAAGGCAGGCGTCGAGGAGGCGGGGCTCGCCTACGCGCACCTGCGCGGCCTCGGCACGCCGAAGGCCGGGCGCGAGGCCGCCCGCGCACACGATCCCGAGCTGATGCGGGCGATCTATTGCGAGGCCGTGCTGGATACCGCGGACGGGAGCCTAGCCCTCGACGAACTAGCAGTGATGGCCGAGGCCGCGCCGACTTGCCTGCTCTGCTTCGAGCGCGACCCCGAGCGCTGCCACCGGCGCGTGCTGGCCGAGCGCCTGGAGGGCCGCGGGTTCAGCACGGTCGATCTGTTCGGCTGATTCTTTTGCGGTTTCGGCGCGTGCCCGGTCGGAGGGGCGTCAGGCCGCAGGCTCGAAGGCGAGCCGCGTCCGGACCTGCTGATCGCGCCGGACCCGGTCCGCGCGCAGGGCGCCCCAGGCGCGCAGGCGCGGCAGCAGGAGCGCGAGGGCAGCGCGCAGGCGTGCGGCCGACAGGAACGTCGGCGGGCGAACCGCCGCTGCGCGGCGCAGCTCCGTGCCGACGGAGGCCTGCGCCTCCACGGGCACGTAGAGCGCCTCGAAGAACGACAGGTCGAGGAGGCTGGTGCCGTCCTCCAGGGTCATCGCCATCACCGCATTCAGCAGGCGCGGCTCGCCGCCATGCTCGGCCACGAGCCGGCGGACGATGGTGCGCGCCACCAGACGCGCCTCCGCGGCGTCGCGGACCATCTGGCCCCTGGGCTCGGGGAGGTAGGCGTCGTCGAGGCGGATGTTGAAGAACACGCGGATCATGGTCGGGCGCTCCCTGTTCCTGGGGCCGGGTTCCGGGGGCCGGGGCGGCTGCTCAGGCGGCTCCGGCAACGGCTGGTGCCGCTTCGACGGGGGAGGGCGCGCGCGGATGGAAGGCGTCGGCCAACAGGTCGAGGCGGCGGGCCATGTCCCGCACCTCGTTGAGGGCGATCGATTTCTGGCCTTCCTTGACCGCCCGCGTGATGTCGCTGATCTGGCTCGTGGCGATGCGCTTCAGCTCGGCAGCGAGCTGGTCCTTGGTCATCATGAGCTGTCGCGTCCCCAGGGCGGCTGTCGTCCCGGCACCCTCGCGCAGCAGGCTTACCAACGGGTTTCCGGAGGCGGGCGGTCGCAGCGGAGACATTCGGGAAACACGCGGATGCGAGGTTTACGGCGCCGCTCGCGTTCCGGTCCGAACGCCGGGCGGCCGGCGGGCCGGGCATCGTGCTCCCCAGCCCCGTTCGGCCCGCCGCCGGCCCCGGCACGTCCTGGCATACCGGTGGGGCCGAGGCCCGGAGACGGAAAGGCCCGCCGCGACGGGGTGCCGGGCGGGCCTTGCGAAGGCTGCGCTGTCAGATGAAGTAGACCGTGCCTTCCGTCCTGAAGACCTTCGGACAATCCGCCGAATCAACCAGTCTGAGGGCCTGATCCAGCGAGAGATGCCGGTCGAGGGCGATCTCCGGCAACGTCATCCACTTGGGCTGCATGGTTCCGTCCTCCTGAGGATTGTGCGGAGACAACGGCGAGGACGGCGTCCGGTTCACGCAAGCCTGAGACGGCTCCGATATGGTGCATGCGAAAGGCCTTCAGGCCCGCGCGGGAGCGAAGCCGTCACTGAGGCCGCCCCGCCACACCCCCGTGAAAAGCAGGCGTCCCCCGGCCCTCCTCCGCCCGCCGCCTTGCGGGCAGCGCAATTGCCGGTGAGGCAGGCCGGCGAGGGCGCCCGAGGGGAGGGCACCGGGAAAGTGGATCGATGCCGCGTTTGAACCTGCCGACGATCGCCGTTCTCTGCCTCGCCGCGAGCCTCGGGGCCTGCGCCTCCCAGCGCCTCGACGGCCCCCGCACCCGCGGACCCGGCCCCGGAGCGCAGGCCGCCCTCGACACGGTGCCGGCCCTGCCATCGGGCGCCGTAACCTCGGCTCCCCTCGCGCCGCCGCCGGGCGTCGCGGCCTCGCCGGACGCCGGCCCCCCGGTCGGCGCCCAGGCGGGCCTCGCCCCGCCGCCGCCCTCCAACGTCATCGCCGAGCCGGTCCTGGCCCCGCCGCCTCCGCCTCCGGTGGTGGCGAGCGGGCGCTCGGCCGTGGTCGGCACCTGGGACGCGAAGGACGCCACCGGCGCGAGCTGCAAGGTGACCCTGTCGAGCGCGCCGGCGCTCGACCTCTACAAGGCCTCCGCCGCGGGCTGCCCGAACAAGGACCTCGCCCGCGTCTCGGCCTGGGACTTTCGCGATGGGGAGGTCTACCTCTACCAGGCCGGTGGCACCGTGGCGGCGCGGCTGAGGCAGGGCGGGGGCGCCCTCGACGGCGCTTTGACCAAGTCCGGCGCATCGCTCGCCCTGGTGCGCTGATGCCGGGGACCGGGCCGCGGGCGCGCATCGCCGGCGCGACCCTGCGCTGGCTCCTGGCCGCGGGCTTCGCGGTGGCCGGCGGCATGAAGCTCATCGCCTCCGAATTCGAGGTCGCGGGCTTCCGGCACTTCGAATACGACCCGTGGCTGATGTACGCGGTCGGCGCCGCCCAGGTGATCGGTGCGGCGCTGCTGCTGTTCCGGGGCTACGCCGCCATCGGCGCGGGTCTGCTGGCGCTGGTCATGGTCGGCGCGGTGGCGAGCCACCTGCGGGCGGGGGACCCGGTGCTCACGGCGCTGCCGCCCCTGATCCTCCTGACGCTCCTGCTGTTCGTCGCCTACGCCCAACGCCGCAGGTTGCGGCAGGCGGCACTCGCCATCGCCGGATCCTGAAGCAGAGCGACAGGGAAGCCTACGGGTTCACCCGCAGCCCGAGCAGGAAGGTGTTATCGCGAAAACTCGCGCCGGAGACCGAACTGTCGATCTGCTGGTAGAGGTAGGTGCCGCGGAGCGTCAGCCAGCGGGTGAAGCGGTAATCCAGGCGGGCGGTGGCCGAGAAGCCCGTGTCCCGGATCGTGCTGCCCTGGTAATCGTTGGTCAGGTAGGCGCCGCCGACGACGATCGAGAGGTTGCGCAGCAGGTCGTGCTGCATCTCGAGCGTCGTGGCCTTGGTGATCACGCCACTCGATCCGGGCAGCGTCGTCTCGCTGACGGCGGTCACGGAGCCGAGGCGCAGGCTGGTGAGCGGGCTCGCCTGCCAGATCAGCGAGGCGTTGAGCAGGGGCGCCTCGATCGGCCGGAGCGAACGGTCGACGTAGCTGCGGTGTTGCATGCCGGCCGAGACCTCGCCGGTGAGAAAGCGCGTCAGGTTGAAGCTCGCTCCCGCCGTGACGCCGACGCCGTCCGAATCCCGCTGCACCCCCGTGGAATCGCGCCGCAGGTCGTAGACGCGGGTATCGGCCAGCACGTCGACGAAAGGGCTGATCGTCGGCGAGAGTTCGTAGGCGGTGCGCAGTCGCAGGCCGTACTGGTTCTGGTTGCGGTCGCTCTGGCGGAACACGGCGCCCCCGGAGAGCTGCGCGTCCTCGAACTCGGAGCGGTCCACCGAGCCGCGCAGGGACACCGACAGGCGGTTGAACGCCTGGGTCGCGCCGATCGTGGTGCCGTAGGTCGCGATCAGCGGCCGGCTGGTCGCGGTGCTCGCGCCCTGGAGGTCGACGCTGCCGGTGCGCTGGCTGTCGACGACGAAGCGGCCCTCCACGTCGAAGCGCAGGTCGCGGGTGGCGTCGATCCGCAGGCTCACGACGCCGTCCGCACTGGGGCGGCTGGCCGCGTCGTTCTGCGGGAATTCGAGGTAGGCGCCGCGCAACTGGCCTGCCAGCTCGCTCGCCGACCAGTCGCTGCGGAAGGCCAGTTCCAGTTCGGTGCGCGAGACCACCGAGCCTTTGGCGAGTTCCTTGCGGATCTGGTCCGGATTGGTGTCGTAGCCGAGGCCCTGACTGAAGGCCGGCAGCACGGTGAAGCTGCCGAGCTTGATCCCGAGCGGCACGTAGGCCGGGTCGAGGGGTGAGATCGTCTCGCGCAAGGTGCTGGCCAGCAGCAGGCCCGGCGTCAGCAGGCCGAGGATCGGGCTCGACGTGCGCAGCAGCAGCGGCACGGTCTGCTGCGGAAGAGGCACGCCGACGACGGCGTTCTGGATCACCGGCGAGAGGCGCAGGTCCAGGGTCGGCGTCTGGGTCGCCTGCTGCGTCACCCTGCGCGTGGCCGAGCCGAGGCGGCGGGACGGGGCCGCGCGCTGGCGCACCAGCACCGAGGCCGGACCGGTGTTGAGCCCCGTGCCGATCCCGGCACCCAGCCCGGAATTGACGCCGACGCGGCCCGTGGAGGTGCGCACCCGCGTCTCCAGGGTGGAGAGGCTGGAGCGGGCGAGCCCCGCGCGGGTCGGGTTCACGGGCGCCAAGCTGGCGCCGCCGGATTCGCCGCCGGAGGAAAGACTGTTCGCCCCTGCGCGCGGAAGTCCGTCCGACAGGCCGCCGCGACGCAGGCTCGGCAGGCCGTCCGGGCCGGTCTCCTGGCCGGCGCCCGGGTTGTCGGGCTGGCCCGTGACGGGGCTGAGCGCGTCGAAGCGCGGCGCCTGGGCCAGGGCCGGCACCGAGACGGTGGAGAGCAGCAGCGCGAGGCTGCAGGCGAGCCGCGCCCTGCACAGTTGCCGTCGCTCAAGCGTCTCGCACCGCACCGGCTCCCGGCTCCCGTCACCGTCCCGCGCGCCGCGGGCCCAACCGGCGCCACGTCCGTCGGCGACGGAAGCCCGCATGGTTAACGAAGCCTAGACCGGCGTGGTTAACGGGAGGTCAATGCGGCCGCTCGCGAGCGAGACCGGATATCGGCATGACCTTCCGCCTGCCGCCGCAGGCTCCGTCAGGGGAATCGGTCGGCTGCGACCGATATCGTCGCGATTCGAAGATGGAATCGAGGCTGCTGTTCTGGCCGATCCGCGTTCCGATCTCGACGGGCAGTTCATGCGACCTGAATCGAGCCGACATTCTGCGTTGTCGTGAGCAAAAAGATGCTTGATGCCGGCATTTTCTAAGGACGAAGTGCTTGACCTTCGCTTGGTTAGGACTGATCTTCCGGCATCAGCAAATCAGGGGGTTCACCGTGGACGGTATCGCAGAAACAGAATCGGCCAATTATATCGAGCTTACGGTCGAGATCGTCTCGGCCTATGTGGCGAACAACTCCGTTCCGGCCTCGGAATTGTCGTCCCTGATCGGCGGCGTGCATGCGGCCCTGAGCGCACTGGCCTCGACGGCGAGCACCGAGGCGCCGGCCGCCGAGAAGCTCACGGCGGCCCAGATCCGCAAGTCGATCACGCCGGAGCATCTCGTCAGCTTCGAGGACGGCAAGACCTACAAGACCCTGCGGCGGCACCTGACCCTGCGCGGCCTGTCGCCCGAGGCCTACCGGGAGAAGTGGGGCCTGCCCCGCGACTACCCGATGACCTCTTCGAGCTACTCGGCCCAGCGCTCCGAACTGGCCCGCGCCCTCGGCCTGGGGCAGCAGCGCCGGAAGTCGGCGGCGCCCGCCGTCGAAGAGCCGGCCGCGGATGCGCCGCCGGCCGCCGGCCGTAAGAAGGCGGCGGACGGCGCACCCAAGACCCGCGGCCGGAAGAAGGCGACGGAAGCTGTCGCGGCCGAGTAGTTCGGCGGAAGCGCGCGCTGCCGAGGGAGGTGCCGGTTCGGCGTAAGGACGTGCGTCAGATCGAAGGCTTTGAGATGCCGACCTGATGCAAACGGGTCGGCAACGCGTCTAGACAGATCTTCGGCTCGCACGAGCCATCCGACACACTGCAAAAACCCTCCGATCCATCGGGATCGGTGGGTTTTTACGTTCATGCGGACGATCGAGCCCGGTGGCTTCGGCCTCGGGCTCGCTCTCGACGGTGCAGTCCGGCTGGTCGCGCGGCACCCAAGACACCTGCGCCGAGACCGGCGAGCCCTGCCGCGCACGCAGCCCTGCCGCCCGCCGCGCGGCGCTATGCGGCGGCGGCGATCCGACCATCTTCCGGGCCATACCGCACCGCAGCATCGCGAGGCGCATCGCGCCTCAGGAGATCCGGAATGGCCTCGCTGCCCATCCTTGCGCTCGCCGTCGCGTCCTTCGGGATCGGCACCACCGAATTCGTCATCATGGGGCTGCTGCCCGAGGTGGCCCACAGCTTCGGCGTCACCATCCCGCAGGCGGGCTACCTCGTGTCGGGCTACGCGCTCGGCGTCGTCGTCGGCGCGCCGCTGGTGGCCATCGCGACCGCCGGGCTGCCGCGCAAGACCGCACTCCTGGCGCTGATGGCGGTCTTCCTCGCCGGCAACGTCGGCTGCGCCCTGGCGCCGACCTACGCCCTCCTGATGCTGGCCCGCATCGCCACTGCCTTCGCCCACGGCGCTTTCTTCGGCATCGGGGCGATCGTCGCGCGCGATCTGGTGCCGCGGGAGAAGCGGGCGCAGGCGGTGTCGCTGATGTTCACCGGGCTGACGCTCGCCAACGTGCTGGGCGTGCCGCTCGGCACGGCGTTGGGGCAGGCGGCGGGCTGGCGCGCCACCTTCTGGGCCGTGGTGGGAATCGGGGTCGCGGCGGGACTGGCCATCCAGGTCTTCGTGCCCGCCGGCATTCCCGGCACGAAGGGCGGCCTCGCCAGGGAGTTCCGGACGCTCGGGCGCTGGCCGGTGCTGCGGCCGATGCTGATCTCGACCCTATCCTCGGTGAGCCTGTTCACCGTCTTCACCTACATTACCCCGTTCCTGACTGGCGTCACGGGCTTGACCAGTCACGGCGTCACGGGGGCGCTGTTTGCCGCGGGCATCGGTCTCACTGCCGGCAACCTGATCGGCGGCCGGCTGGCCGACCGCAACCTGATCGCCACCGTGATCGGCAGCTTCCTCGGCCTGATCGCCGTGCTGGCCCTGCTCGCACTCGTCGCCCGCTACGAGGTGGCGACGCTCGCCGTCCTCGTCGTCTGGAGCGCGCTCGCCTTCGCCTTGGTCTCGCCGCTGCAGATCTGGGTGGTGGAGGCCGCCACCGACGCGCCCAACCTCGCCTCGACCCTCAACCAGGGGGCGTTCAACCTCGGCAACGCAACGGGCGCTTGGCTCGGTGGGTCGGCCCTGTCCCTGGGAGCGGGCTACGGGCAGCTCCCGCTCATCGCGGCCGGCGTCGCGGCCCTCGGCCTCGGCCTGGCCCTCACGAGCCTCGCCCGGCCCGGCCGCGAGGCGCTGGCGAACCACCCCTGATACCGCGTCCGCTTGGATAAAAGCGGACGCGGTATCGGGTAGCCCGCGCGGCGCTTGGGCGAAGCCGAGATCCGCATCGCGAAGCGACCAAGCGGATTTCGTATGCGCCATCCGGACTGGGCGTATCGTGCATGCGACGGCAGAAAACTGTGAATATTTCGTCACTCACATGTCTTGAGCGCATGCGGACGATGCTGCCAAGACTCTTGTTGCAGCGCAACATAAGCCGCATCTTCGGAGGCGAACGGGCAGCCCGATGCCCGCCCTCCGAACCGGAGCGAATGCGATGAGCCTTTCCGCCACGACCACGGCCCCTGCGCAGGCCGACCGCCCGGCCAAGCCCGGCCTGTTCTCCGAGATGCTGCGGCTCTGGCTGGAGCACAACCAGCGGGTGCTCGAGATGCGGATGTCGATGCTCTGAGGCATCGTCCGACGCCGCAGACGACCGGAAGCCGCCGCCCCCCTGGGTCGGCGGCTTCTCGCGTTCGGGCAGGTAAGCCTCGGGGAGGTCAGCCCGTGCGGGCGAGGTCCCCGAGGAGGCTCGCGGCCACCGTCGCCTTGGAGACGGTGAGGTTCGAGGCGGCGATGGCGTCCACCGCGTCGCGGATGCGGGTGAGCGCGGTGCCGCGGGCCTTGCTCCAGGCCGCGACCGCCTCGGGGCCGGCGCCCACGTCGCCCACCACCTCAGCCGTGAGCTGGCGGTGCGCGGTCGAGATTCCCGCCACCGCCCGCTCCAGGGCGACGCGGTCGAAGGTGTCGGCCACCGGCGCGGTGCGGGCGGCAGCCGCCAGCGCGTCGAGGCGGAAGGCACGCTCCAGGGCGAAATGGGTCGCCGCAATCTCGGCGACCGGCCGCCCGCTGCCCTCGGCCACGCGCACGATGTCGGGGGCCGAATGCAGCGCCCGCAAGGAAGCAAGGCGGCGGGCGGGCTCCTCGGCCATGCCCTGGCGACGCAGCTCCGCCTCGCGGGCGGCGATCGTGCCCCTGGCCTCGTCGCCCAGCACGCTGGGCAGGGCGGCCAGGATCGCGCTGACGCCGTCGCGGTAGCGGGCGACGATGGGAGAGATGCCCGTCGCGAGGTCGAGGTTGCGGATGAACCAGACGATGCGGCCGGTGAGCAGGTCCTGCACCTCGCCGTAGAGGTCGAGCTGGGCCTGTCCGGGGATGGCGCCGGCCAAGCCGTCGATGGCGAGGTTCAGCTCCATCAGCCCGAAGGCGTCGCGGGTCACGGCGTAGGCCTTGGCGATGGTGGCCGCATCCGCGCCCGTCTCGTCGATCAGCCGCGTGACCAGGGATATCCCGCCCCGGTTGACGATGATGTTCGACAGGGCCGTGCTGATGATCTCCCGGCGCAGCCGGTGTCCCTTGACCGCATCCGGAAAGCCCTCGCGCAGGCCTTGCGGGAAGTAACGCTGCAGCTCCCGGTCGAAATAGGGGTCGTTCGGGACCGGGCTCGCCAGGATCGCGTCGTAGAGGGAGAGCTTGGCGTAGGCCAGAAGCACCGCGTATTCCGGCCGTGTCAGGCCCTCGTTGCGGCGCATCCGCTCGGTCAGCGCGGCGTCGTCCGGCAGGAACTCGACAGCGCGGTCGAGGCGGCCTTCCGCCTCCAGCGCCTGCATGGTGCGCATGGCGAAGCCCGTCTCGCCGACGCCGCGCTTGAGGGCCAGCGACAGGGCGAGCGTCTGCAACTCGTTGTTGCGCAGGACCAGGTGCCCGACCTCGTCGGTCATGGAGACGAGGAGCGCGTTGCGGGCCGCCTCGTCCAGGCGACCGTCCCGCTCGGGGCCCATCAGCGCGATCTTGATGTTCACCTCGACGTCGGAGGTGTTGACGCCGGCCGAGTTGTCGATCGCGTCCGTGTTGAGGCGAACGCCCGCCCGGGCCGCCTCGATCCGCCCGCGCTGGGTCAGGCCGAGGTTGGCGCCCTCGCCCACCGCCTTGACGCGCAGCTCCGGCCCGGTGATGCGCACTGCGTCGTTGGCCCGGTCGCCCGCCTCGTCGTCGGTCTCGGTGGTGGCCCGGACGTAGGTGCCGATGCCGCCGAACCAGAGCAGGTCGACGGGCGCCTTGAGGATCGCCTGCATCAGCTCGGCGGGCGAGGCGTTCCCGCTGTCGAAACCGAGGACGGCGCGGATCTCCGGCGACAGGGGAATGGTCTTCAGGCTGCGCGGGAAGACGCCGCCGCCCGCCGAGATCAGGGACTTGTCGTAGTCGGCCCAGCTCGACCGGCCGAGGTCGAACAGCCGTTTGCGCTCGACGAAACTCGCCTCCATGTCGGGATCGGGATCGAGGAAGATGTCGCGGTGGTCGAAGGCCGCGACGACCTTGAGCGTGCGCGACAGCAGCATGCCGTTGCCGAACACGTCGCCCGACATGTCGCCCACGCCCACCACCGTGACGGGATCGGCCTGGGTGTCCACGTCGATCTCGCGGAAGTGGCGCTTGACCGCCTCCCAGGCGCCGCGGGCCGTGATGCCCATGCCCTTGTGGTCGTAGCCCTGGCTGCCGCCGGAGGCGAAGGCGTCGCCGAGCCAGTGTCCGCGCTCCAGCGACAGGGCGTTGGCGATGTCGGAGAAGGTGGCGGTGCCCTTGTCGGCCGCGACCACGAGGTAGGCGTCGTCCGGGTCGTGCCGGACGGTATCCGGGGGTGGCACGACCGCGTCGTGGACGAAGTTGTCGGTCAGTTCGAGAAGGGTGCGGATGAAGATGCGGTAGCTCTCGGTGCCTTCGGCCAGCCACGCGGCGCGGTCGGAAGCCGGCGGCAGGCGCTTGGGGAAGAAGCCGCCCTTGGCGCCCACGGGCACGATCACCGCGTTCTTGACCTGTTGGGCCTTCACGAGGCCGAGGATCTCCGTGCGAAAGTCCTCCGGCCGGTCGGACCAGCGCAGGCCGCCGCGTGCGACGTAGCCGTAGCGCAGGTGCACGCCCTCCACGCGGGGCGAATAGACGAAGATCTCGAAGAACGGCCGCGGCAGGGGCATCCCCGAGACCTTGGCGCAGGCGAACTTGAAGCTGATCGTCTCGCGCGGCGTCCCGTCCGCAATGGTCTGGAAGAAGTTCGTCCGGACCGCCGCCTCCACGAGATTGACGAAGCGGCGCAGGATGCGGTCGTCGTCCAGGCTGGTCACGTCGGTGAGCGCCGCCTCGATCCGCTCGCGCACGGCCTGCTCGGCCGCCGCACGATCGCCCTCGGTCTTCGGATCGAAGCGGGCGCGGAACAAGGCGACGATCTCGCGCGCGATGGTCCCGTGGCGGCTGAGCGTGGCGGCGAGGTAGTCCTGTCCGTAGCGGATGCGCAGCTGGCGCAGGTAGCGGCCGAGCGCCCGCAGCAGGGCCGCGTCGCGCCAGGGGAGGGCCGCCTCCAGCACGAGGCGGTTGAAGCCGTCGGATTCGGCCTTGCCGTCCGAGATGGCGAGGAGCGCCGCCTCCAGGGGGCGTTCCAGGGCGTCGAGGTCGATCGCGCCGCCTGTGGCGCGCTCCAGCAACATGTCGTGCAGCCAGACGCGCGCGGAATCCTCGGCGCCGCTCGGCAGGACGCGGTAGGTCCGCTCGTTGATGACCCGGAAGCCGAGGTTCTCCAGGGCGGGGACCCGGTCCGACAGGGGCAGCGCCGCCCCGCGGGAGAACACCTTCAGGCGAACTTGCGCGGCCGGATCGGTGTCGCGGCGGCCGATGTCCACGGCCCGCGGCACCGCCTCGCTCAGGGATTCGAGGATGGCGATGTCGGAGACGGCGTTGGCCGGAGTGAAGTTCTCGCGATAGGCGGCGGAGAACCCGTCCGTGTAGCGCGCGGCGAGCAGGCGCGCCCGGCCGCCTTCGCCGGCCTCGTTGAGGGCCGCGCGCAGGCCGTCGCCCCAGGTCCGGACCAGGGCGGCGATGCCGGCCTCGAGGGCTGCCGGGTCGCGCTCGTGCGCGCCTTCGTCCGAGAAGCCGATGACGTAATGGGTGCGTGCCAGCGGCCCCTCGGGGAAGTCCGGATAGGCGGCGCTCAGGCGCCCGTCGTACTCGGCCGCGAGGTAGGCGCCGATCCGGGCGCGGACGGTGGAATCGTAGCGGTCCTTAGGCACGTAGACGAGGAGCGAGACGAAGCGGCCGAAGCGGTCGGGCCGCGACAGCACGCGGATGCGGGGCCGGTCGGCGAGGTTGGCGATGGCCAGGGTGAAGCGGTAGAGCCGGTCGAGGTCGATCTGGAACAGCTCGTCACGGGGGTAGGTCTCCAGCACGGCGAGCAGGCTGCGGCCGGCGTGGCTCGTGGGATCGAGCCCGGCCCGCTCGGCCACGGCGGCCACCTTGCCGCGCAGGTAGGGCACCTCGCGGGCCGGGCTGGCATAGGCGGCTGCCGTGAACAGGCCGACGATGCGGACCTCGCCGGTGAGCTTGCCGGTGGCCGAGAACAGCTTCACCCCGACGTAGTCGAGATGCGCCGCCCGGTGGACCTTCGACTTGACGCTGGCCTTGGTGATGATGAGCGCCTGCGGCTCCTCCAGGAAGGCGAGAACCTCCGGCGTCACGTCCACCAGGGCGCGGCCGCGGCGCAGCATCTCGACGGCCGGGTCGCGCAGGACGCCGAGGCTGGAGCCGTCCACCAGCGGGTGGCCGCCGTCCGCGATCCCGTATTCGCGCATGCCGAGCAGGGTGAAGTGGCCGTCGGTGAGCCAGGCGAGGAAGGCACGCGCCTCGGCGACCTCGGCATCGGGCAGCGGCGGCGGGGCCTGGCCGTAGCCCTCGGCGAGCGCCGAGAGGCGGCCCAGCATCGCATCGTGGTCGTCGGTGGCCAGCGCCACATCGCGAAAGACCTGCTCCAGGCCGGAGGCAAGTCGGGTACGCGCCTCGCCCTCGTCCAGGCGGTCGAGGTGGATGTGGATGAAGCTCTCGCGGGCGATGCTGCCGTGGGCATCCGCCGTGGTCTCGCCGACCACGCGCAGCAGGGCGCCTGCGGCGTCGCGCTCCACCCCCAGGATCGGGTGGGCCACGAGGTAGGGGGTCAGGCCCTGCTCGGTCAGCTCGGCCAGCGTCGAATCGAGCAGGAAAGGACGGTTGTCGTTGACCACCTCGACCAGGGTGAGGTCGCGGGCGCGCCCCTCGCGGACCACGCTCGAGTCGGCGAGCCGCAGGCCCGCGGGTGCGCCCGGATGCCGGGGCTCGGCGAGGTGCGCACGTGCCGCGACCGCGAGTTCGGCCAGAGCTTCGGCGGGGTAGGGGGCTAGATCCTCCGGCGGCACGCGTCCGAACAGGTCTCGGACGAAGCCGCCCGGGCCTCCGCCCTCGGTGACGATTCCGGCCGCGGCCTCGATCAGGCCGGTTCGGGCCGACTTCTCCTCTGAGGTGGAGAGTGCGGTGGCTGCTTCCAACGTCATCGGGTCTTCTCCCCGAACCGGAGATCGGCACGGGGCGAGAACTAGGGGACGGCCGAAGGCAAGTCGATGACGGTGGTGGGGTCCAGCTTGGGTGGGGCCGGAAGATGTCAGCGTGGCGCCTTCGGACAGTGGATGCCGGGGCCGGAATCCCGGCCGGATGGCTTGTAGTCGCATCAATGCGTGCAGATACCCGCATTATGTCCGACGAATCGCCCTCCGAGGCTCCCTGCACCTGCATGACGCTCCGCCGCGCCGCGCGGGCCGTCACCAGCGCCTACGACGCGGCCCTGGAGCCCGTGGGCCTGCGCGTGACCCAGTTCTCGGTCCTGCGGACGCTCAAGCGACTCGGGGCCGTGCCGGTGACGCGGCTGGCCCTGGAGGCTGCCCTCGACCGCTCGACGATGGGGCGCAACCTCGACCCCCTGGAGCGCCGGGGCCTCGTCCAGGTCACGGTCGGCGCGAGCGACCAGCGTGAGCGCGTGGCGCAGATCACGCCCGCGGGCAGAGCGGCGATCGAGGCGGCCCTGCCGTACTGGCGTGCGGCGCAGGCCGAGATCGCGGCCCGGATCGAGCCGGCGCTGGCCGGCGCCCTGGCCGCGGCCGTTCAGGCCCCGCCTTGAGCCGGCCGAACCGCCCTTCGGTCGAAGCCCCTCAATCGCCGCGCGAACGCGCCCGGAGCCGCCCATGTCCGTCTCACCCGTGTCCACCGCGACCGAACACCGCCCGCCCGGCCGGCTGCACTACGCCTGGATCATGGCCGGCATCACCTTCGTGGTTCTGCTGGTCGGCGCGGGCGTGCGGGCGACGCCCAGCATCCTGATCGTGCCGTGGGAGCGGGAGTTCGGCTGGTCGGCGGCCACGATCAGCCTGGCGATCGCCGTCAACATCTTCCTCTACGGCATGATCGGGCCGTTCGCGGTGGCCGTGATCGAGCGCTTCGGCCTGCGCCGCTCGGTCTGCGCGGCGCTCGTGATCCTGGCGCTCGGCACGGCGGCCACCACCTGGATGACGGCGCCCTGGCAGATGGTGCTGCTCTGGGGCATCGTGGTCGGGTCGGGCTCGGGCATGGTCGCCAACGTGCTGGGCGCGACGGTGGCCGGGCGGTGGTTCGCCCGCCGCCGGGGGCTGGTGCTGGGCCTGCTCACCGCCAGCAGCGCCACGGGCCAGCTGATCTTCCTGCCGCTGCTGGCGAGCCTCGTGGTGGACCAGGGCTGGCGGGCCGTCTCCCTGACGGTGGCCGGTGCCACGCTCCTGCTCGTGCCGTTCGCGGCCCTGCTGCTGCGCGACCGGCCCGCCGACCTCGGCCTGCCCCGCTACGGCGAGAGCGTGGTGGTGCCGACCCCGGTCGGGGGCGTGAACCCGGCCCGGCGGGCGCTGTCGGGGCTTGCGGCCGGCCTACGCTCCCGCGACTTCTGGCTGCTGTCGGGCACCTTCTTCATTTGCGGCGCCTCGACCAACGGGCTGATCGGCACCCACCTGATCCCGGCCTGCATCGACCACGGCATCCCCGAGGTCACGGCCGCGGGCCTGCTCGCCCTGATGGGGATCTGCGACCTCGTCGGCACCACGGCCTCGGGCTGGCTCACCGACCGGTTCGACAGCCGCAAGCTGCTGGCCTGGTACTACGGCCTGCGCGGCCTCTCGCTGATGTTCCTGCCCTATTCCTTCGACTACAGCTTCTACGGCCTGTCGCTGTTTGCCGTGTTCTACGGCCTCGACTGGATCGCCACGGTGCCGCCCACCGTCGCGCTGGCCGGCAAGACCTTCGGTGAGGAGAACGCCGCGCTGATGTTCGGCTGGATAGCGGCCGCCCACCAGATCGGCGCGGCCTCGGCCGCCTGGCTCGCCGGCACGGTGCGCACCAACACCGGCGATTACTTCGGGGCGTTCCTGGCCGCCGGGATGCTCTGCCTCGTCGCCGCGATGATGGCGCTGTTCATCGGCGCCAAGCCGCGGCCGGCCGCGTTGGCGCCGGCCACCGCCTGAGGGAGCGGCCCCCGGGCGCTCGCCGCCTCAGCGGGTGGCGAACTTGATGCTGATCGCGGCCTTGGCGACGAGGCCGGGATTGGGCAGGGCGTTGAGGTACTGGGTGTAGCGCTTGTCGAAGGCGTTCTGGAGGATGAAGTCCGCCTTGATCCGGTCGTTGACCCGGTAGGAGGCGAAGAAGTCCACCAGCCCGTAGGCCTTCGTCGCCAGGATCGTGGCACCGGTGGGCAGGTTGGTGCGGGCGTCCACGAAGGTGAGGCGGCTGCCCAGCGCCAGGTCGTCGTCGAGGAAGCGGAAGCCCAGCGTCGCGCTGATCCGGTCCGGCGGCACGGTGATCAGGGTCTGGCGGGTGGCCCGGTCGCGCCCCTCGGTATGCGTGGCGGCCAGCGTCACGAACCCGCGGCCCCAGTCGTAGGCGCCCTCCAGCTCGACGCCCGAGAGGTCGGCCTGGGCGATGTTGAGGTACTGAAACGACTGCACCGGGATGACGCAGGGGAAGCGCCCTGGCATCCGGGTGCAGATCGAGGCCGGGATGCCGGCGATGGCCGGGACGAAGTAGGTCGGCCCCACGGTCTGGATGTTGATGAAGTCGTCGACCTCGTTCTGGAAGACGTTGAGCTTGGCCCGGAACACGTCGCCGGGCAGCAGGACCTCGTTGTACTTGAGGTTGATGCCGCCCTCGACGTTGTGGGCGACCTCGGGGCGCAGCGTCGGGTTCGGCAGGATGTTGAAGGCCGGGAACGGGTGGATGCCCTGCACCAGGGTCTCGGTGATCGAGGGCGCGCGATAGCCCTCCGCATAGGTGCCGTAGAACTCGATGCCGGTGAACGGCGAGACGCCGACCGTGATCTTGGGCGAGACCCGGTCGCCGGAGGAGCGGTAGGGCCCGCCCGACAGCTCGTAGGTGTCGTAGCGCAGCGCCCCGATCACCCGGAGCCAGCCTCCGTAGCGGATCTCGTCCTGCACGAAGGCGCCGGCCAGCGTCCGCTCGCCGGAGGGCGTGAAGGCCGAGCCGAAGCCGCCGGCGTTGTCGGTGGTGCGCACGTTGTTACCGACCACGTCGCCGCCCACCGTCAGGGCGTGGCTCAGCGCCCAGGTGTCGAAACGGGACGTGTTGTGCACGTCCAGCCCCGTGGTCTCGATGTCGTAGGTGATGCGGTCGCCCGCCCGCGTCCCCAGGCGCCCGTACAGGCCACTCGCCGTGTCCTGAAGGAAGGTCAGGTCATTGTGCGTGGTGGTGGTGTAGCCCTTGATGCTGAAATCGATCAGCGGCACGTCCGGCCGGGCGAAGCGGTAGCCCAGAGTATAGGTGTCGGCCTGCACGGAGTTGGCGAAGCGCGCGCCCGCGTTGCTGGTGCCGGCGTTGGCGAACTCGAAGCGTTGGAGCAAAGCGGTGCCGCTGATCTCGTGGCCGTCCGCGGGCCGGACGTTGAACTTGGCGAGCCCCGAGGTCAGCTCGTTGCCGGTGTCGCGCACCAGGGTGCCGAGGCCGTCGCGATAGGGGCCGTTGTTGCGGTAGACGAACTGCCCGAACACGTCGGCCGCGGTGCCGATGCGCGCGCCCAGCGCCGTCGAGTTCAGGAACTTCTGGCCGTTGGTGCCGAAGCCCTGCTTCTGCACCGCGCCGGCGGTCTCGTCGGGCGCGAGGATGTCGTCGATGGAGCGGGTGCGGAAGGCGACCACGCCGCCGATGGCGCCCGAGCCGTAGATGGTCGCGGTGGGACCGCGGGTGATGTCGACGCCGCCGACGAGTTCGGGATCGAGGTAGAACACTCCGTTGGCGCTGTGGCCTGAGGTCTGGAAGTCCTGGCGCGCCCCGTCGACCAGCACGTTGACCCGGCCGAAATCCTGGAGGCCCCGGATGTTGATGGCCTGGGCCGGATCGTTCTGGTTCTCCTGCGTGGTCACGCCGGGCACGTCGCGCAGCACGTCGGAGAGGCGGCTCGGCTGGAGCCGGTCGATCTGCTCGCGGGTGATCACGCTGGTGCCCGATAGGGCGTCCACCGCCGCACCCGCCGTCTTGGTCGAGGTGACGGAGATGGTGTCGAGGCTGACCTCCTCGGCCGGCACGCGGGCAGGGCCGGGGGCCGCGACGGGGGGCGGGGCGGTCTGGGCCTGCGCCGCGCTCAGGGCGAGGAGGGAGACGCCGAGCGCCAGCAGGGCACGGGGACGGGTGATGGACATGGACGCATCCGCTCAGGCACAGTCGATCGAGATGGCTGGCTGGCGGATTGCTGGCTGGCTGAGGACCAGTTGCGACAGGCCCCGGCACAGGGTCAACACATCGCTGGAGGGCGCAGATTGGTTCGATTCCGAACTGCCTGCGCCGGTCTTTGAAAGACTTCCAGGAACCGGAATCAGGACTCAGGAATGTTGCGGGTCTGCAACATTCCGGCGGGGAAGGACGAAGGGCTGTCCGTTTGGCGGCACCTGCCCGACCGGCCAGGAGACCTGGAAGACCTGCGCGATCAGCGTGTCCCGCAGCACCTCGGCGGGGGGGCCGTCCGCGACGAGGCGCCCCTGGTCGAGGACCAGGAGCGTGTCCGCATAGGCGGCGGCGAGGTTGAGGTCGTGCAGGATCGCCACCACGCCGACGCCTGCGCGGGCAAGCTCGGCCGCCGCGTCGAGGAGCGCGCCCTGGTGGCGCAGGTCGAGGCTCGCGGTCGGCTCGTCGAGGAACAGCACCTGCCGGTCGGCGATGGTGCGGCCCGCCGCGAGCTGGCAGAGCACGCGGGCGAACTGCACCCGCGCCTGCTCGCCCCCGGAGAGGGTCTGGTATGAGCGGTCCGCGAGGTGCGCCACGTCGACTTGTCCGAGGGCGCGTTCCAGCATCGCGGCCCTGTCGCGGGCCTTGAGGCCGCGGCCGATGCCGTCGAGGCCGATCCGGGCCACGTCGGCCACCGAGAACGGGAAGGCGAGGCGGGCGGCCTGCGGCAGCACGGCCCGCATGCCGGCGAGCCGCCAGGGGGGAATGGTCTCCACCGGCTCGGGCCCGTAGGCGACGCCGCCCCGGCTCGGGCGCAATTCCCCGCAGAGCAGCCGCAGCAGGGTCGACTTGCCGGCACCGTTCGGGCCGACGATCACTTGGAGCGCACCGGGCGGGACGGCGAGCGACACGTCCTGCACGAGGTCGCGGCCGGCGACCGTGTAGGCGAGGCCGGAGGCGGTCAGGAGCGGTTCAGGCATCGGCCAGCCGCGCCCGGCCAAGCAGCAGCCACAGGAAGACGGGCGCGCCGACCATCGCCGTGACGATGCCGATGGGCAGTTCGGCGGGCGCGGCGACGATGCGGGCGGCCACGTCCGCCAGGACGAGGAAGGCGCCGCCCAGCAGGGCCGCCGCAGGCAGAAGAAGCCGGTGCTCGGGGCCGATGACGAGGCGCAGGGCGTGGGGCACCACGAGACCGACGAAGCCGATGACGCCGGCCGCCGCCACGCCGGCACCGACCGCCACCGCCACCAGCAGGATGCAGGCGCGCTTCAGGCGCTCCACCCGCACCCCGAGGTGGAACGCCTCGGCCTCCCCCAGCACCAGGGCGTTGAGGCCCCGCCCGAGGACGGGTACGGCCAGCAGCACCGGCAGGATCAGGGGCGTGGTTGCGGCGACCTTGGTCCAGGTGGCGCCCCCGAGGCTGCCCAGCGACCAGAAGGTGAGGTCGCGCAACTGCCGATCGTCGCTGGCATAGACCAAGAGGCCGGTGAGGGCGCCGCTCAAGGCGCCGAGCGCGATGCCGGCGAGCAGCATCGTCGCCACCGAGGTCCGGCCGGCGCGGGTGGCGAGCCCGTAGAGGACGAGGGTCGCCGACAGCCCTCCGAGGAAGGCGCCGGCCGGCAGCACGGCGTAGGGCAGGGGGCCGGGCAGGCCGAGATGGGCGACCAGCCGGTCGCCGAGCACGATGACGCAGGCGGCCGCCAACCCCGCGCCGGCCGAGACGCCCACCAGCGCCGGATCGGCCAGAGGGTTGCGGAACAGCCCCTGCATCAGCGCCCCGGAGACCGCGAGGCCGGCGCCGACCAGCAGGCCGAGGAGGGTGCGGGGCAGGCGGATGTTGAGGACCACCAGGGCGTCGCGGGCGAGCAGGGGGTCGGCGGCCCCCCGCACCAGAACGTCGAGGACGCGGCCCGGCGGGATGCGGATCGCGCCCATGCCGACGGAGAGCAGCGCCACGGCGAGCACCAGGGCGAGCAGCAGGCCAAGGGCGAGGGCGCCGCGGCGCGCACGCGCCGCGGTGTCAGCCACGCGGCAGGTCCGGGTAGACCGCGCGCATCAGGTCGCCTGCGGCCTCGGGGGTGCGGGGGCCGAAGCCGAGGAGGTAGAGGCCGTCCATGGCGACGAGCGATCGCCGGGCCGCAGCGGGCGTGCGGCCGAGCGCCGTGTCGGGGGCGAAGACGGCCTCGGGCTTCGGCGGCTCGGGGCCGTTCTGCATCATCACCACCGTGTCGGGGGCGGCGGCTACGATGGCCTCGTCGGTGATCGGCTTGAAGCCATCGAGGCCCTCGGCCGCGTTGCTGATGCCGGCGAGGCCGAGGATGCCGTCCGCGGTGGTGTTGCGGCCCCCCACCATGGTCCGGCCGCCCTGGAGCGAGAGCACGACCAGGGCGCGGGCGGGCCGGGCGATGCGGGCGCGCTGGGCGGCCAGATCGGCGAAATGCGCCTTCACCTCGGCCGAGAGCGCCTCGGCCTCCCGCTCAAGCCCGGCCAGCCGCCCGACCGCAGCGATCTTGTCGAGGACGCCCCCGGGGGTGGGCGGCTCCTTGACCGTCTCGACCCGCACGCCGGCCTCGCGCACCAGGGCGAGGACGTCGGCTGGGCCGGCGCCGTCCGCGGCGATGACGAGGTCGGGCCCGACCGAGAGCAGGCCCTCGGCGGAAAGCGCCCGCAGGTAGCCGACGTTCGGCTTCTCGCGCATGGCTTCGGCCGGGTAGAGGCTGGTGGTGTCCACCGCCGCGATCCGGGGGCCGGCGCCGAGACGGTAAAGAATCTCGGTGACGGCTCCGCCCAGCGACGCGATCCGGGCGGCAGGGGTTGCGGACAGGGCCGGGCGCGGGGCCAGCACGCCCGCGACGGCGGCGGAGAGCAGGCTGCGACGGGACCAGGGCAGGGCGGGACGGTCTGTCATTTGGTCAGGATCAGCTTGTCGTTGGCGGTGACGCGGAGGCGGTAGCGCTCGCCCGCGTGCAGGATGACCACCTCGCGGCGGCCGTTCATCAGGGCGTTGGAGGCGATCACGGCCTCGGTCTGCGCAATCCGCTCGCCGGCTCGGGACCGTGCGCGCAGGTCTTCGGATCGCTCATCGTCACCCTGTCGGGACATGCAGCCGGCTTTGAAGGGTCCATCTTTGGAATTATTCAAGATCAAAGAATGGATACTGGGACTCATCTCTCGTAGGGCCGCTAAGGACGGCACGCAACACGCACGCGTCCGGTTTCGGGGACATCCGATACCGGCCTGCACGCGTCTCGAGGGCGGGGGGCTTGCGGGACGGGGCGGGGGCCAGCACACGGATGGGCGTCCGCGCGCGAGGAACGACGTTGAGCCAATCCGAACAGACCCTGCCGCTGGTCGTCCTGACCAACCCGATCCACCCGGACGGGACGGCGCTGCTCGCAGCCCATGCCCGCGTGGTCACGGCGCCGGACACCCGCGCCGAAACCCTGCGCGACCTCGCGGCCGAGGCCGCCGGGCTGATCGTGCGGGCCCAGTTGCCCGACGACATCCTCGATCATGCCCCGAAGCTCCGGGGCATCGTGCGCCACGGCGTCGGGCTCGACTTCGTGAACCTTCCCGCCGCCACCGCCCGGCGCGTGCCGGTGGCGAACCTGCCCGGCAGCAACACCGGCGCGGTCTCGGAATACGTCTTCTCCGCCCTGCTGCACCTGCGCCGGGGGCTGGCCGGACTCGACGCGCGGATGCGCGATGCGGGCTGGCTCGCGGCCAAGACCGGGGCCAACGACCTCATGGAGATCGGCGGCGGCACGCTCGGCATCCTCGGCCTCGGCGAGATCGGGCGGCAGGTGGCCGAGACGGGCAGTCGCGGCTTCGGGATGCGGGTTCTCGGCCATTCCCGTACGCCCAAGAGCTTCGGCGGACTGGTGGAGGCGGTCGACCTGCACACGCTGTTTGCCGAGAGCGACGCCGTGGTGGTCGCGTGCCCCCTGACGCCGGAGACCCGCGGCCTGATCGATGCCGGTCTGATCGGCCGGATGCGACCGAACGCGGTGCTGATCAACGTGGCCCGCGGCCCCATCGTCGACGGCGAGGCGCTGGCTGCGGCCCTGAACGCGTGCACGATCGCCGGGGCGGCGCTGGACGTGTTCGCGCTCCAGCCTTTGCCGCCGGACCATCCGCTCTTCGCCTGTCCCAACCTGCTGCTCACGCCGCACGTGGCCGGCACCACCGGGACGAGCCTGCGGCGGATGGGCGTGGGCGCGGCGCAGGAGATGCTGCGTATCCTGCGCGGCGAGCGGCCCTTGAACCTCGTGAACCCGGAGGTGTTCGCCGGCCCCTGATGCCGAACGGCGACGGATACCGCTCTTGACCGTCTGCCCGCCCGACCCTGCAGGCCACGGGCGGTCGCCGGACGCCCCGATCCCGGTCGCCGATCGGGATCGATGCCGATGGATCGGGTGTGCGAACCGCCCGATGCCGAGGCCGACGATATTCAAGGCCGGAAGGCCGTAGGGCCCCATGCGTCCCTGCGGACGCGCGCTCGGGGAACTCTCGCGGTTGCCGATCGTAACAATCGGGTCAGGCAGGACTGCAGCGATTCAAAGAATATTTTCAACCGACGGAGTGCAACCCGGAGACCGCTTTCGCCGGTGGCGCGAGATCTGTGAGGATCGTATCGTTCCGATGGCGCAGAGCTCCCTGAACGATGATCCATTCCATGCGTCGATAGATGGCACCAGCATCGGGGGTCTGGTGTTCACGAAATTCGCCTTGAGCAATCTGAGAGCGGCGACGACACCGCAAACGCTCCGGCACGAGAACAATAAAACCGATCATCTGTTTATGAGCATGGTGCTGTCCGGCTCTGTCTGCGCAGGCCAGAACGACCGATCGACCACGGATGGAACCGGGGATTTCTCGATACGCGACACGAATACACCATGGACGCTCGAACACAACGGACACGTCGAAGTGCTGGCCATCCAGATCCCGCGTGGTCGATTGGAGGGCATGCTGGGTTCGGCTCGCCACTTCGCCGGGTTGACGGTGAACAGCCACCTGCCGGTCGCGACCTTGGCTCGGTCGTTCCTCTCCGACCTGCTGCGCATGGGCGATCGGCTGACGCCGCATGCGGCCGAACGCATGACCTCGGTGGGTATCGACCTTGTCGTCGCCAGCGTCGCGGAGCGCATGGCGATGGAGACGCCGAGAGCCCTGCACGGGACGCTGATCGTCCAGCGGGCTAAAGCCTACGTTGCGGCAAACTTCCGCGACCCCGACCTCGACCCGTCACAGGTCGCCGCCGCGGTGGGCGTGTCGCTGCGCCACCTGCAAACGCTGTTTCGCGAACACGGGCGCAACGTCGCCGCCTGGATCTGGCAGCGCCGGATCGAGACGGCCGCGCAGCGCCTGTCCGATCCGGCCAGCCTCCACGTGCCTTTGAGCGATCTGGCCTACGGCTGCGGCTTCGTGAGCCAGTCTCACTTCTCCCGCCGCTTTCGCAACCGCTACGGCATGAGCCCGAGCGATTACCGCCACACGGCACTGGCGCGGACCGCCCAGCGCTGAAGAGCGATGCGGCCTGCAATATGCGGACGACCCCGGCCGGGAGCGGACACGTCCGCACGAGGTGCGCACGGCTCCGCCTGATGGCGCAATCCCCGTGCGGATCGGGGCCGAGAATGGGCGAAGCTTCCCGTGGCGGCGGCGGCCCGCCTGCCCGAGCCTCCGGATCGACCCGGCCACACCGGCCGGCCCGGAGATGTCGACCATGCTCACGCCCCTTCTCGCTTCCGAGCGACGGCCGCGGACCGTCTCGGCCCTGTCGCCCCTCTTCCTCGCCCTCCTGGCGCTCCTGGTCTCCCTCGCCTCGGCGCGCGCCATGCCGGGGCCGGCGAGCGGCAGCCTGCTCCTGCGCGGTTCCGGACCGAACGCCGCCCCGGTCGAGGCCCCACGCCTCAAGACCGACGTGACCATCGAGGTCAGCGGCCCGACCGCCCGCGCCGTCGTCACGCAGGCCTTCCGCAACACCACCGACAAGTGGATGGAGGGCACCTACGTCTACCCCCTGCCGGAGGATGCGGCCGTCGACGCCATGAAGCTGGTGGTCGGCGATCGCGTCATCGTCGCCGACATCCGCGAGCGGGCCGCGGCCAGGCGGACCTACGAGGCCGCCAAGAGTGCAGGAAAGGCAGCCGCCCTGACCGAGCAGGAACGGCCGAACGTCTTCACCAACGCGGTCGCCAACATCGGGCCCGGCGAGACCGTGCTGGTGCAGATCGAGTACCAGCAGACCGTCGCGGTCTCGAGCGGCACCTACGCCCTGCGCGTGCCCCTGGTCGTGGCGCCCCGCTACCATCCCGCGCCGCCGGTGCTCGACCTCGCCTCCGAGCGGCCCGCCTCCGACCCGGTGGCCGACCGCGACCGGATCAGCCCGCCGGTGCTCGACCCGTCCCGCCACGCCCCGGTCAACCCTGTGACGCTCACCGTGCGCCTGAACGCGGGCTTTCCCGTCGGCAGCCTGCGCAGCGCCACCCATCAGGTCCGCGTCACCGAGACGGAGCCCGACTCCCGCCTGATCCGCCTCGCGGACGGCATCGTGCCGGCAGACCGGGACTTCGAGCTGACCTGGGAGCCGGCGCCGACGGCCGCACCGAGCCTCGGCCTGTTTCGCGAGCGCGTCGGCGGCCAGAGCTTCGTCCTGGCGAGCGTGACCCCGCCGGAGGCCGATCCCGCCCCGCGCCGGCCCCGCGACGTGACCTTCGTCATCGACAATTCCGGCTCCATGGCCGGCGCCTCGATGCGGCAGGCCAAGGCGAGCCTGCTCGCGGCCCTCGACCGACTCTCGCCGCAGGACCGCTTCAACGTGATCCGCTTCGACGACTCGATGGACGTGCTGTTTCCCGATTCCGTCGCTGCCGACGAGGGCCGTCTCCAGACCGCCCGCACCTTCGTGGCGGGCCTTGAGGCCCGCGGCGGCACGGAGATGCTGGCCCCCCTCAAGGCGGCCCTGGCCGATCCCCGCCCCGAGGAGCGCACCCGCGTGCGGCAGGTGGTGTTCCTCACGGACGGGGCCATCGGCAACGAGCAGCAGATCTTCGCCGCGATCGCCCAGGGGCTCGGACGCTCGCGCCTGTTCATGGTCGGCATCGGCTCGGCCCCGAACGGGCACCTGATGCGCCACGCGGCCGAACTCGGCCGGGGCAGCTTCACCGCCATCGCCACCATCGACCAGGTCGCCGAGCGCACCCGCGCCCTGTTCTCCAAGCTGGAGAGCCCCGCGGTCACCGACCTCGTCGCGACCTTCTCGGAAGAGGGCGCCGAGGTGACGCCGACGCCCCTGCCGGACCTCTACCAGGGCGAGCCGGTGGTGCTCTCCGCCCGGATGCCGGAGGGCGCGGGCAGCCTCACGATAACGGGCCGCGTCGGCGACAGGCCCTGGCGGCGGACCCTGCCGCTGTCGGCCGCCGTCGAGGGCCGAGGCATCTCCAAGGTCTGGGCGCGGGCTAACATCGACGAGGCCGAGGCCGCGCGCATCACCGGCCGCCTGAGCCCGACGGCCGCCGACGCGACGATCCTGAACCTCGCCCTGGAGCACAAGCTGATGACCCGGCTCACCAGCCTGGTGGCCGTCGACGCCACCCCGCGCCGTCCTGCGGGCACCCCGCTGGCCGAAGTCGACCTGCCCCTGAACCTGCCCGCCGGCTGGGATTTCGCCAGCGTGTTCGGGGAGGGGGCGGGCAGGCCCGTCCACCAAGCGCTCCCGCCCCGCGAGCGCCGCGCCGAGGACATCCGCCCGGCGCCTGCGAGCGTGAGCCTGCCGCAGACGGCGGCCGGCTACGAGCGGCGCCTGCTCCTCGGCCTGATGCTGCTGGCTCTCGGCCTCGGTTTGAGCCGGGCCGTGCGGATGGTCCGGTGATGCAGGCGCGCGTCGTCCACCGGGGGAGGGCGGCCTTGGCCGCCCTCCTTCTCGCCTGCGGCCTGGGACTGGCGGGCGAGGCGGCCTGGGTCCCGGCCAAGGCTGCCCTGGCTCAGGTGCTGCTGGAGCGGGCCTTCGCGCGGAGCCTCGTCGAGGGACGCCCCGTGCGCCCCTGGCCCTCGGCCGACACCGAGCCGGTCGCCCGGCTGACGCTCGCGGGCCGCAGTTTCATAGCGCTCCGCGGCAGCAACGGTCAGGCCCTGGCCTTCGGCCCCGGCCATGTCCCCGGCACGCCGGAGGCGGGCGAGCCCGGCACGGCGGTCTATGCGGCCCACCGCGACACCCAGTTCGCGGTGCTGGGCGATGTGAAGCCGGGGGATGCAGTCTCCGTCACCCGGCGCGACGGGCGAACTTTGCGGTTTCGCGTCACCGGACGCCGTGTGGTCCCCTGGGACGCGTCCGGGATCGACCCGGACGCGCCAGGGTGGCATCTGGCGCTCTCGACCTGCTGGCCCCTGGACGGGCTGGCGCCGGGGCCGCTGCGGCTCGTCGTCGAGGCGGACCTCGTGAAGGAGGGCTGAGGCCGTCGCAGGCTTGCCAAGCTGTGCGGTTTCGTGCGGATCTGTGCGGGCACGAACCGTAACGGACCGCATCCTTGACCGAGACCGAGCTGCCGGAGGCTCAGAGCCGCGCCATCGCCCAGGCCGTGCGCGAGGCGCTGGCCCGGCGGCGGATCTCGCGCCAGGCGCTCGCCGACGAGGCGCGCATCAGTATCTCGACTCTCGAGAAGGCCCTCTCCGGCCGGCGCCCCTTCACCCTGGCGACCACGATCCGCCTGGAGGAGGCCCTGGGCCAGCGCCTGCGCGAGGCCGCGGAGCGGGCCGCGCCGACTCTGGCCGCGCCCCGCCATGCCCCGGAGGAACTCGGCTCCTATTCCCGCGAATCGGCGGCCTGGCTGGAGGGCCGCTACCTCACGCTCCGGCCCTCCTTCGGAGCGGCGGGCGCGCTCTTCGCCTATCGCACCGAGATCGCCTGGGATGCGGAGGCCGCCCGGCTGGTCTTTCGCGAGGCGGAGCGCCTGGATGCCCCCTTCGCCCAGACCGGGCACGTCTCGGTGCCGAACCAGTCCGGCACGATCTATCTCGTCACCAACTGGCAGGGGCAGTACCGCATCGCCATGCTCGGGCGCCCGACCATCCAGGGGGAGATGTACGGGGTGCTCACCACCCTGCATGCGGGGCGCGGCTCGCAGCTCACCCCGGCAGCGAGCCCCATCGCCTTGATCCCGGAGCGCAGCGCCCCGTCCGTCGCCTACGGCCGCATCACGCCGGACCTGCCGGACTACGCCGCCTGCCGCCGCCAGCTCGGCCGGGTGTGCGAGGATTCCTACGCCCTCTTCTTCACCTGCCCGTCCTGAAGACAAAAAAAGACCCGCCGGCTAGGTGCCGGCGGGCTCGATGCAGGGTCCACGTTTCAGGGCGTTTCGGGAGCTGACGGCCCCGCGGGTATCGGACCGCGCGGGGGAACTCGACCGTGTGCGCCGCCTGAAGCCACTATCCCTGCCGGTGCCTGTTGGGCGGATCGTCCTGGTCGGCGTCGGTGGCACGACGGGTGCGAGGGTGGATGCCGCGATTGCTCATCGGTCAGTCTCCTCTTCGCTGGCGGAGCACCATGCCCCGACTTTGACAATGAGCCGACTGTCGACGGGTTCCGGGCAGGCGGTGATTTTTCCCGGCCAGGTCGCTCAGACCGACAGGATCGCCCAGCCATGGGCCGGAAGCGTCAGCCGCGCGGCGGCCGATCCGCCGGCGCGCAGTTCCGCCTCGCCCGCTTCGACCGCGCGGGCGTCGGGCGCCGGCAAGTCGGCCGCGGAATCCGCGAGGTTGAGGGCGAGCAGCAGGCGCCCCTCGCCCGTGCCGAACCCGAACACGGCCTGCTCGTTGGCGAGGTGGATTTTCTTGGCTCTCGCGCGATGCAGGCGGGGATGGCGGCGGCGCAGGCCGATCAGCGCCTGGTGCAGCCGGAACACCGGCCGGCCCTCGGGCGCGAGGTCCACGGGTGAGGCCGGAAAGGCCGGGCGGATCGCGTCGTCGCCGCCGGCCCGGTGCTCCTTCACGCCCCGGAACGCCTGCTCGTCGCCGGCATAGATCGAGGGCGTGCCGCCACACGTGAACAGCACGGCGAGCGCGTGCGGCAGGTGGCGCTCGTCCTTGAGCTGGCTGGCGATGCGGGTGACGTCGTGGTTGCCCACGAAGGTCAGGGGTACGAAGGCGTCGAGGAAGCCGTTGTGCCGCTCCAGCGCGTGGGCGAGTTCGTGCAGGTTGCGGTCGTTCAACGCGCTCCAGACCGCCTTCCACAACTCGTACTGGGTCACGGCATCCATGCCGGTCTCCGCGACGATCCCGGCATAGTCGCCGTGGATCACCTCGCCGACGACGTAGGCGTCCGGATGGGCGGCCCGGACCCGTCCCAGCACCTCGGCCCAGAACCGGCGCGGCACGGCGTAGGCCGCGTCCAGCCGCCAGCCGTCGGCGCCGCGCTCGAGCCAGTGCTCCATCACCCGCGCGACGTAGTCGGCGACCTGCGGCTCGTCGTGGTTCAGGGTCACGAGCTGCCGGTGCCCCTCGAAGCAGTGATAGTCGGGCTCCGTGCCCGGCGTCCGGCCCCGCGGCCAGGACAGCTTGAACCAGGACGCCTTCGGCGCCTGCGGCCCCTCGTGCAGCACGCGGGCGAAGGCGGGAAAGTCCCGGCCGACATGGTTGAACACCCCGTCGAGCAGCACGCGCAGCCCGCGGGCGCGGGCGGCGGCGATGAGCGCGTCGAAATCGGCCTCGTCGCCGAGCCGCGGGTCGATCCGGAAATGGTCGACCGTATCGTAGCCGTGGGTGGAGGCGGAACAGACCGGCCCGAGGGCGAGGCCGGAGGCGCCGAGTTCGACCGCGTAGTCGAGCCAGGGATGCAGCTGGCCGAGGCGGTGGACCGGGGCCAAGCCCGGTCTGCCCTCCGGTTCGGCGCCGACGAAGCCGAGCGGGAAGACCTGCCACCAGACGGCGTGTTCGATCCAGGCGGGCACGGGCATTCCTCGACGCGTATGGGATCGAGCGAAAGTCCGGGCTCGGCGGACGGTTCCGCGCGGCTACGGCCCAAGGGCGGGCCCGTCAGCGGGGGCAGGGCTTGCCGCCGGGCAGCACCACCTCCGCCTGCCCGTTGTAGGTCTTGCCCTCGCGGATGGGCCAGACCGTCTTGTAGGCGAAGGACCAGCTGTTGAGCACCGGGATCATGCTGAAGATCGCGTGGTAGCGCATCCGCACCTCCGCCATCACGAAACGGGCCCCGTTGGTGGTCATCCCGGCCGGCGCGGGCCCGATCGTCGATCCGGCAGCGCGGGCCTCGTCGTTCTGCTGCACGCTGGAGCAGACCTTCGCGACGAAGGCGTCGCCATCCTGGTAGACGCCCGCGGCCGTCAGGACGATGCCCGCGCCGTCGAGGCTGTAGGGCGCGGCGACGGTCTGGGCGGAGGCGAAGATGTCCGGCAGGGCCGAGGAATCGTCCCGCGCGATCAGGTCGGCCAAGGTGCCGGCCGCGAGGGCGAGGCGGTCCCCCGTGGCGATGGCGCGGGGGATCTCCACCGCCCCCATGAACAGGCCGAGCAAGAGCGGGGCGATGAAGGCGAACTCCACCGCGCTCGCGCCGCCGCGTGCCGCCGCGAACCGGGCGAGCGCGCCCCTCACTGGCAGGTCTTCTCGACGTAGGGTTCGGCGCGGAAGATCGCGGTCGCGAACATCAACTGGGCGCCAGGGCCCATGCTCCGGTTGGTGAAGTCGAGGAACGCGAAGAGGCGGGGCACGACCACTGCAGCCCGCAGGGCGATGATGTCGTCGCCCTGCGGGCAGTCGAAACGCGTGCCGAAGCCGGCGGCCCAGGTCTTCTTCTGGGAATCGTAGGGCAGGGCGACCTGGGCCGCCTTGAAGGTGGTCGCGCGGGTCATGTCGAGGCGCAGGGCCTCGCAGCGGAAGAACACGACGGTGCCTCCGCACATGACCTTACGCAGGCGCGAGGCCGGGTCGCTCCCGTCCGCATTCCCCTGGAAGTCGCCGGTGCGCAGGGCCCGCGTCGCCCGCGCCAGCGCCACGTCCAGGGTCTGCTGCGCGAAGACGAGGAGGGCCGCCTCCACGACGACGCAGAGCAGGCCGAGGAAGGGGAGGGCGAGCAATCCGAACTCGACCACCGTGACGCCCCGGCGATCGCGGGCGAAGGCCGTCCAGGCTCGGTGCAGGCGCGCGAACGGGACG
>NZ_BPRB01000010.1 GCF_022179685.1 Methylobacterium trifolii | reverse complement strand
CCGGCCCGGACGGTCCGGCGGAGGCCTGCATCGCGGCGGGGCGCCAGGCGCCGCCATCCGCACATGCCGCGGGGCCATACACCAGATGCGTCCGCGGGCCAACCGGTTGCCCGGAATCATCACCTTCGCGCCGGAGCGAGGCCGCATCCTGGAGAACGCGCCACGGCGGTCGGACCGATGCGCGCGCAAGCCGATCCGTGTTACGGGCATGCCACATAATCGCGCGCATCAGCGCTCATCGCGCGCTTGTGCCGACGGTGCGGCGGGATGCAGGTTCCGGCATGGATTCGCGACCGCTAAACATCGATGGAAGCCAATCCGGCCCGCCATTGCGGATCGCAGCGGTTGCGGGCAGTGAGAACGCCGTGGAACGATCACCCAGCAGCGTGCCGGGCGCCGGCGGCCGGCAGGCGGCTCTGGCGCGCTACGGCATCCTCGACACCGAGGCCGAAGCCGATTTCGACGCCATCGTGAAGGTGGCGTCCGAAGCCTGCGGCATGCCCGTCTCGCTGATCTCCCTGCTCGATTCCGACCGCCAGTGGTTCAAGGCCGAGACCGGCTTCGGCCGGCGCGAGACGCCGCTCGCCGAGTCGATCTGCGCCCACGCCGTCACGCAGGGCGACGTGTTCGTGATCCCGGACACCACCGCCGACGCCCGGACGGCCGGAAACCCGCTGGTGACGGGCGAGCCCTACGTCCGATTCTATGCCGGCGTGCCGCTGGAGACCGCCGAGGGCGTGGCCCTGGGTACGCTCTGCGTCCTCGACACCAAGCCGAACCGGCTCACGGAGGCGCAGGCCTTCATCCTGCGGACCCTGGCCCGGCAGGTGATGACACTGCTCGAGCTGCGGCGCAGCGCGAGGGACCGCAGCGAGGTCGACCGGCGCAACAAGGCGATCCTGGAGAGCGCGATCGACTACGCCATCATCTCGATGGACCTCTCCGGCCGCGTCACGAGCTGGAACCCCGGCGCCGAGCGCATCCTGGGCTGGAACGAGCCGGAGATCGTCGGGCGGCACGCGCACGTCTTCTTCACCGAGGAGGATACGCAGGCCGGCCTCCCCGAGAAGGAGATGGGCGCCGCCCTCCTGCACGGGCGGGGCACGGACGAGCGCTGGCATCGGCGCAAGGACGGCACCCGGTTCTGGGCCAACGGCGAGATGATGCCGCTGAGGGACGAGGCCGGCAAGCCGGAAGGCTTCATCAAGATCCTGCGCGACCGCACCGAGCAGCGGCTGGCGGCGCAGAGGCAGCACGACGATGCCGAGTTCATGCGCAGCGTGCTCTCCGCCTCGGCCGACTGCATCAAGGTGCTCGACCTCGACGCCAGGCTCACCTTCATGAGCGAAGGCGGGATGCGGGTGATGGAGGTGGACGACTTCGCCGCCATCGAGGGCTGTCCCTGGCCGGACTTCTGGGAGGGACAGGGCAACGCCGACGCCCTCGCCGCCGTCGCGACGGCCAAGGCCGGTGGCACCGGCCATTTCCAGGGTCCGGCGCCCACCATGGCCGGCACCCCGCGCTGGTGGGACGTGCAGGTGACGCCGATCTGCGACGACGAGGGCCGGCCGGCGCGGCTTCTGTCCGTCTCGCGCGACATCACCGTCCAGAAATCCGCCGAACACCTGATCAGCGCGAGCGAGGCGCGCTATCGCGGGATGTTCACGGGCATGCAGGAGGGCTTCTTCACCGGCGAACTCCTGCGCGACGCGGCCGGCGCGGCGACGGATTTCCGTTTCCTGGAGACCAACCCGGCCTTCGTCGCCCAGTCCGGCCTGCCCGCGGACACGGCCGGCAGGACGATGCGGGAGGCGGTCCCGGACATCGCCCAGGATCTGATCGACGCCTACGCCCGCGTGGTCGATACCGGTGTGCCCGAGACCTTCGAGATCGCGGTGCCGTCCCTGGACCGCACCTTCGAGGTGCGGGCCCATAGCGAAGGCGCCCAACGGTTCGCGGCCCTGTTCCTCGACATCAGCCGCCGCAAGCAGGGCGAGGCGCGCCGCGCCGCCATGACCGAACTCGGCGACCGGTTGCGGGACGTTGCCGACCAGACGGAGATCGCCGCCATCGCGGCCGAGATCATGGGCCGCACCCTCGGCCTGTCCCATGCCGGCTACGGCACCGTGGACGCCGAGCGGGAGGCCATCGTGATCGCGCGGGACTGGACCGCGCCGGGCTATGCCAGCATCGCCGGCATGCACCGGTTCCGCGACTACGGCTCGTTCATCGAGGATCTCAAGGCCGGCGAGACGGTCGTCGTCGGCGACGTGATGCGCGATCCGCGCACGATGCACGATCCGGACGCCTGGACCGCCATCGGCGCCCACGCCCTGCTCGACATGCCGATGCTGGAGCACGGCCGCTTCGTCGGGATGTTCTATGCCTTGAAGCCGGTGCCGCACGCTTGGACGGACGACGAGATCGCCTTCCTGCGCTCGGTCACGGACCGGACCCGCGCCGCGATCGCCCGCGCCGAGGCCGAGGAACGGCAGAGGGTGCTCAACCTCGAACTCGGCCACCGCATGAAGAACACCCTGGCGATGGTGCAGTCCATCGCCACGCAGACCATGCGCAACGCCACCGACATGGAGACGGCCAAGGACGTGCTGGCCGGCCGCCTGATCGCGCTGGGCAAGTCCCACGACCTGCTCCTCGGGGGCGCCGTGGGCAGCACGCCCCTGAAGACGCTGATCTACAGCGCCCTGCAGCCGCACCAGGACAGGCCCGACCGCTTCGCGATGCGCGGCCCGGACGTGAACGTGGGCGCCAAGGCCGCCATGTCCCTGGCGCTGATCCTGCACGAACTCGCGACCAACGCGGCTAAGTACGGCGCGCTCTCGACGGCCGGCGGCCGCGTCTCCATCGCCTGGGAAATCACCGAGTGCGCAGCGGATGCCAGGATGACGCTCTGCTGGTCGGAGACCGGCGGGCCGGCGGTCGCGCCGCCGACCCGTACGGGGTTCGGCTCACGCCTGATCGGGCGGGGTCTCGCCGGAAATTTCGGCGGTGAGGTC
Source organism: Methylobacterium trifolii (assembly GCF_022179685.1). Classification (GTDB taxonomy): domain Bacteria; phylum Pseudomonadota; class Alphaproteobacteria; order Rhizobiales; family Beijerinckiaceae; genus Methylobacterium; species Methylobacterium trifolii. Next base: position 33,536 of record NZ_BPRB01000010.1, on the reverse strand, counting down.
GACCTCAGCTATCCGGTGACCGGGGCCATCTGCACGATCGGAGCGCCACTGAAGGGGCTTCAAGCCGAGGACGCGCCGGCGGAGCGGTGACTGTGCCTCAAGCGTAAGCGGCGCAGATCCCCAAAAAATCCCCAGCGACGAGGCTGGCGCCGCCGACCAGGGCCCCGTCGACGTTCTCGACCGCCATCAGTTCGCGGGCGTTGCCGGCCTTCACCGAGCCGCCGTACAGGATGCGGATCTTGGCGGCCTCCGGTCCGGCGAGCTTGTCCAGCATCTCGCGCAGGGAGGCGTGGACCTCGGCGATGTCGGCCGGCGTCGGCGTGCGGCCGGAGCCGATCGCCCAGACCGGCTCGTAGGCGATCACGGTGTCGGCGGCGGTCGCCCCCTTCGGCAGGCCGATGGCGAGTTGCGCCCGGACGATGTCGAGCGCCCGGCCCTGCTCGCGCTCCTCGATGGTCTCGCCGACGCAGATGATGCCGCACAGGCCGGCCCGGCGCGCGCCCAACGCCTTGGCGTGCACGCCGTCGTCGGTCTCGTGGTGGTAGGCCCGGCGCTCGGAATGGCCGACGATGACGTAGGTGGCGCCGAGATCGGCCAGCATCTCGGCCGAGATCGAGCCGGTGAAGGCCCCGCTCGGGCGGGCATGCAGGTTCTGGCCACCGATGGCGACGGGAGAGCCGTAGGCCGCGGCCACGCAGGAACCGATCAGGGTGGCGGGCGGGCAGATCAGCACGTCGAGGGACTCGACGAGACCGGGTGCCAGCCCGTCGCGGATCGCCTCCACCGTCTGGAGCGACGACCTGGTGCCGTTCATCTTCCAGTTGCCCGCAACCAGAGGACGCCGCCCGCCGCTCGCCATACCGTTCCTCGCAACCCAATCCGCGCAATATCGACCGCGGCAGGGGCCTACCAGAGCAAGCTTGGGCGCGCAAACGGCGACCCGGCTTTGCCTGCCCGCGCGGATGGTCTATCGCGGGCCGCATCGAACGACGCATCCGCCAGCCGCGAGCCGCGCGCGAGCGGACAGGGCACGCGACGGGACCATGCTTCAGAACATCCGGGACGCGAGCCAGCACTGGCTCGGCAAGATCGTGCTGACGGTGATCTTCACCCTGCTGATCGCGGGCGTAGGCATCTTCGGCGTCGAGGAGTTCTTCCGCGGCGGATCGAGCAACAGCGTGGCCACCGTCGGCAAGACGCAGATCAGCGCCGAGGCCGTGCGCACGGCCTACCAGAACCAGCTCCAGCGCTACCAGACCCAGTTCCGCCGCACCATCACCCCGGACCAGGCGCGGGCGTTGGGCATCGAGCGGCAGGTGATGTCCCAGCTCGTCACCGAGGCGTCCCTCGACCAGAAGACCCGCGACCTCGGCCTCGCCGTGCCGGATACCGCCGTGATCCGCGCGATCCACGAGGAGAAGAGCTTCCAGAACGCGCAAGGCCAGTTCGAGCAGAGCCTGTTCTACCAGACCCTGCAGCGGGCCGGCCTGAACGAGCCGATGTTCGTGCGCGAGCAGCGCTCGGTGATCGCCCGGCTGCAACTGGCCGAGGCGGTCTCGGCCGACCTCCACGTGCCGCAGGCCATGCGCGAGGCGGTCCACCGCTACACCACCGAGCGCCGGGCCGCCTCCTACCTTCTGCTCGCCCCCTCCAGCGCCGGCGAGATCGCCGCGCCGAGCGAGGACGCCCTGAAGAGCTGGTACGAGGCCAACAAGGCCGGCTTCCGGGCGCCGGAATACCGGGGCGTCACCCTCCTGGTGCTCGACCCCGAGGCCCAGGCCAAGCCCGAGGCGGTCAGCGAGGACGAGGTCCGCAAGGCCTACGAGGCGCAGAAGAGCCGCTTCGGCAACCCGGAGCGCCGCACCATCCAGCAGATCGTGTTCCCGGACGAGGCCGCGGCGGAGGCCGCCCGCAAGGCGATCGAGGACGGGACCAAGACCTTCGACACCGTCGCCGCAGAGCGCGGCACCGACGGCAAGGACCTGACCCTCGGCACCCTGACCAAGGCCGAACTGTTCGACCCTGCCGTGGCCGACGCCGCCTTCGCCCTGCCGCGGGACGGCGTGAGCAAGCCCGTCAAGGGTCGCTTCGGCACCGTGCTGCTGCGCGTCACGGCAACCGAGCCGGAGACGGTCAAGCCGCTCTCCGAGGTCGAGCCCGAACTCCGCAAGCAGATCGCGCTGGCGCGTGCCCGCGAGGGCATCGACAAGATCCACGACGCGATCGAGGACCAGCGGGCCGGCGCCAAGCCGCTTTCCGACATCGCCAAGGAGCGCGACCTGCCCCTCGTCGCCGTGGCCGCCGTCGACGCGCAGGGCAAGGACCCGTCCGGGCAGGCGGTCGCCGCCATCCCCGACCGGGACACGACGCTGACGGCCCTGTTCTGGTCCGAGATCGGCGGCGACAACGAGCCGCTCCGGACGAAGGCCGGTGGCTACGTCTGGTACGACGTGTCCCGGATCGACGCCGCCCACGACAAGCCCCTGGACGAGGTCCGCGACGCCGTTAAGGCCGGCTGGACCGCGGCCGAGATTGGCCGCCTCCTCCAGGCCAAGGGCCGGGACCTGGCCGCGCGCCTGGACAAGGGCGAGACGATCGAGGCGCTCGGCACCGAGATCGGCGTGAACCCGCAGAGCGCGGAGGACCTGGCGCGCAACCAGGGCAAGGAGGCCCTGACGCCGGACGTAGTCAACCGCATCTTCGCGACCCAGGTCGGCAAGGCCGGCTCGGCCTCGGCCGGCGAGGGCCGGGCCGTGTTCAAGGTCACGGCCGCGACCATGCCGGCCTACGTGCCGGGCAGCCCGACCGACAAGACGATCGAGGGCAACTTCCGCACGGCGCTGGCCGACGACGTGCTCGGCGAATACATCTCCGAGGTACAGAAGAACGCCGGCGTCAGCATCAACCAGGCCGCCCTGCGGCGCGCCCTCGGCGGCGAGTACTGAGACCGGCATGTCCGAGGCGTCCGACTTCGCCGCGTTCGCGGCCTCCTACGAGGCGGGGCGCCCCGTCCTCCTCGACCTGACGCTGGTCGCGGACCTGGAGACGCCCGTCGCCGCCTTCCTGAAGCTGCGGGCCTGCCATCCGGGGCCGGCCTTCCTGCTCGAATCCGTCGAAGGCGGGGTAGTGCGCGGGCGCTACTCGATGATCGGCCTCGACCCGGACCTGATCTGGCGCTGCCGCGACGGGGCCCCGGCCATCGCCCGCGGCACCGACCTGACCCGGTTCTCCCCGGACGACCGGGCGCCGCTCTCCAGCCTGCGGGCCCTGATCGCGGAGAGCGCCATCTGTGAGGACGGCGGCGCCGAGCTTCCGCCGATGGCCGCCGGCCTGTTCGGCTATCTCGGCTACGACATGGTCCGCGCCATGGAGCGCCTGGCCGAGCCCAACCCCGACCCCTTGGGCGTGCCCGACGCCGTGCTGGTCCGTCCGCGGGTGATGGTGGTGTTCGATTCGGTGCGCGACCTCATCACCGTGGTCTGCCCGGTGCGGCCCACGCCAAGCACCGGCGCGCGGGCCGCCTACGAGGCGGCTCTGGGCCGGCTCGACCGGATCGCGGAGGCCCTCGAAGGCCCGCTGCCGATCGAGGCGCGCATCGACCTGTCGGAGGTGGCCCATCCCGAGCCCGTCTCGAACACCCTGCCCGACGACTATCTCGCGATGGTGGCGCGGGCCAAGGAGTACATCGTCGCCGGCGACGTGTTCCAGGTGGTGCTCTCGCAGCGCTTCGAGGCACCTTTCACGCTGCCGGCCTTCGCCCTCTACCGGTCGCTCCGGCGCACCAACCCGGCCCCGTTCCTGTGCTACCTCGATTTCGAGGAGTTCCAGGTGGTCTGCTCCAGCCCCGAGATCCTGGTTCGGGTGCGCGACGGCACGGTGACGATCCGCCCGATCGCCGGCACGCGGCGGCGCGGCGCCACGCCGGCCGAGGACAAGGCGCTGGCCGAGGAGCTTCTGGCCGATCCGAAGGAGCGCTCCGAGCACCTGATGCTGCTCGACCTCGGCCGCAACGACGTGGGCCGGGTGGCGCGCCTGGGCAGCGTCACGGTGACGGGTTCGTTCTTCCTCGAATACTACAGCCAGGTGATGCACATCGTCTCGAACGTCGAGGGCGAACTCGATCCGCGCCACGACACCCTCGACGCCCTGGCCGCGGGCTTTCCCGCCGGCACCGTCTCGGGCGCGCCGAAGGTGCGGGCGATGGAGATCATCGACGCGTTGGAGCGCGAGAAGCGCGGGCCCTACGGCGGCTGCATCGGCTATTTCGGCGCGCGCGGCGAGATGGACACCTGCATCGTCCTGCGCACGGCCATCGTGAAGGACGGCCGCATGCACGTGCAGGCGGGCGCCGGCATCGTCTACGATTCCGACCCGGCCTCCGAGCAGCAGGAATGCGTCAACAAGGCGCGCGCCCTGTTCCGCGCCGCCGAGGACGCGGTGCGCTTCGCCTCCCAGGCCAAGCGCGGGCAGTAGGGGCCGGCATCGCCTTTCGGTTGACCGGCCTCGCGCGAGCGGCCACACCGCTCCCGCCCGTGCGGGATGGAAGCGATGCCCAACGTCCTCGTCATCGACAACTACGATTCCTTCACCTGGAACCTCGTCCACCTGATCGGCCCCCTCTGCGGATCAATCGACGTGGTGCGCAACGACCAGGTCACGGTGGCGGACATCCGGAACAGGGGGCCGGACGCCCTGGTGCTCTCGCCCGGCCCGTGCACACCGAACGAGGCCGGAATCTGCCTCGACGCGGTGCGCGACCTGAGCGGCGAGATCCCGATCTTCGGTGTCTGCCTGGGGCTCCAGGCGATCGGGCAGGCTTTCGGGGGCGAGGTGGTGCGGGCGCCCGCGCCGATGCACGGCAAGGTCTCGACCATCCGGCACGGGGCCTCGGGCGTGTTCCGCGGCCTCAACGACGCCTTCGAGGCCACGCGCTACCACTCCCTCGTGGTGGATCGCGCCCGGTGCCCGGACAGCCTGAGCGTGACGGCGGAGGCCGACGGCCTGATCATGGGCCTGGAGCACACCGCGTTGCCCGTGCACGGGGTGCAGTTCCACCCGGAGAGCATCCTCTCGCAGCACGGCACGCAGATCCTGCGCAACTTCCTCGGCATCGCGCGGACCTGGAACGCGGCGCGTGACAAGCGCTGCCCCGGCGTGCATTGACGCGATAGCCCCGACACTCCGCCGCCCTTGAGCGAATGGATTCCTTCAAGCCCCATCTCGCCAAGGTGGCCGCCGGGCAGAGCCTCGACCGGGCCGAGGCCCGCGCCGCCTTCGACGACCTGCTCTCGGGCGAGGTCACCCCGGTCCAGGCCGGCGCCTTCCTCATCGCCCTGAAGGTCCGCGGCGAGAGTCGCGAAGAAATCGTCGGCGCCGTCGAGGCGATGCGCGCGCGCATGGTGCGGGTGGAGGCCCCGCCCGGCGCCGTCGACGTGGTCGGCACCGGCGGCGACCATTCGGGCAGCTACAACGTCTCGACGCTGGCCGCCCTCGTCACCGCCGCCTGCGGCGTGCCGGTGGCCAAGCACGGCAACCGGGCCGCCACCTCCCGCTCGGGGGCGGCCGACGTGCTGGCGGCGCTGGGCGTCCGGCTCGGCCTCGACCCGGCAGGGTTGAGCCGCTGCCTCGCGCAGGCCGGCCTGTGCTTCATGTTCGCCCAGACCCACCACGGGGCGATGCGACACGTGGCCGGCGTGCGCTCGGAACTGCCAGTGCGCACCATCTTCAACCTCCTCGGCCCCCTCTCGAACCCGGCCGGCGTCGCCTACCAGGTGCTGGGCGTCTCGCAGGCCACCTGGGCGGAGCCGCTGACGCGGGTGCTCGCCGAACTCGGCAGCCGCAGGGTCTGGTCGGTGCACGGCTCGGACGGGCTCGACGAGATCACCGTCACCGGCCCCACCGCGGTGGTGGCCTTGGACGACGGCCGGGTCTCGGAGTTCTCCATCGACCCGCGGGAGGTCGGCCTGCCCCTGTACGACCCGGAGAGCCTGCGCGGCGGCGATCCCGCGCACAACGCCCGCGCCCTCGGTACGGTTCTGGACGGGGAACGCAACGCCTACCGGGACATCGCGGTTCTCAATGCGGGTGCGGCCCTCGTGGTCGCAGGCGCGGCCGGCACCCTCGCCGAAGGCGTCGCGCGGGCGCAGGATGCGATCGATTCGGGCGCCGCGCGGGCCACCCTCGCGCGTCTCGTCGCGGTCTCGAACGGATAGGAGAGCCGATGTCCTCCGGCATCACGACCGAGTCCGTCGCCGACGCAGCTTTGGCCGAGCGCCCGAGCGTGCTCGCGCGCATCGAGGCCTACAAGCGCCGCGAGATCGCCGAGGCGAAGCTGCGCGTGCCCCTCTCGAAGCTGGAGACGCGGGCAGCCGAGGCCGGTCCCGTGCGTGGCTTTTCCGCGGCGATCCGCGCCCATGTCGGCCAGGGGCGCTCCGCCCTGATCGCCGAGGTGAAGAAGGCCTCGCCCTCCAAGGGCCTGATCCGGGCCGATTTCAACCCGGCGGCGCTGGCCGCCGCTTACGAGGCGGGTGGCGCCACCTGCCTCTCGGTGCTGACCGACGAGCCATCCTTCCAGGGCCGGCCCGAATACCTGACCCAGGCGCGCGGGGCCTGCACCCTGCCGGTGATCCGGAAGGATTTCCTGTTCGAGCCGTACCAGGTCTACGAGGCCCGCGCCTGGGGGGCGGACTGCATCCTGGCGATCATGGCCTGCCTGGACGACGACGAGGCCGCGGCCCTGGTCGAGACGGCCCACGACCTCGGCATGGACGTGCTGGTGGAGGTGCACGACGAGGCCGAACTCGCCCGCGCCATACCCCTGGGCACCGCGCTCATCGGCATCAACAACCGCAACCTCAAGACCTTCGAGGTCTCGTTCGAGACCGCCTTCCGCCTCGGCCCCGGCATCCCCGAGGACCGCATCGCGGTGGCCGAGAGCGGCATCTCCGACCATGCCGACGTGGCACGCCTGGCCAAGCACGGCCTCGACGTGGTGCTCGTCGGCGAGAGCCTGATGCGGCAGGCGGACGTGAAGGCGGCCACGCACCGGCTGATCTTCGGCGACAAGCCGGGCAAGAAGGCGAAGGGCTGACGCGATGGCCGGCCTGACCCATCTCGATGCCGGTGGTGCGGCCAACATGGTCGACGTGACGGACAAAGCCGCCACCAGCCGCAGCGCCAGCGCCGCCGGACAGGTGGTGATGCGGCCGGAGACCCTGGCGCTGATCCGCGAGGGCGACGCCAAGAAGGGCGACGTGATCGGCACCGCGCGGCTCGCCGGCATCATGGCGGCCAAGCGCACCCACGAGCTGATCCCCCTCTGCCATCCCCTGCTGCTGTCGGGCGTGCGCGTCGATTGCGTGGCCGACGACGCCCTGCCCGGCCTGCGCGTCACCGCCACGGTCCGTGTGCAGGGCCCGACCGGCGTGGAGATGGAGGCGCTCACCGCCGTCTCGGTCGCGTGCCTCACCGTCTACGACATGGTGAAGGCGGTCGACCGCGCCATGCGGATCGACGGCATCCGGCTCATCGCCAAGGACGGGGGCCGCTCGGGCTCCTACCTCGCCGAAGACACCGCGTGAGCGGGTTGATCCCGGTCGCCGAGGCGCTGGCGCGCATCCTGGCGAGCGTGCGTGAACCCGTCGAGGCGGAGCCGGTGCCGCTGGCGCTGGCCGCGAACCGGACGCTCGCCGCCCCCGTGACGGCGCGGCGCACCCAGCCCCCCTTCCCGGCTTCCGCCATGGACGGCTACGCCGTGCGCAGCGCCGACGTGGGCGCGGCGGGCGCGGCCCTGCGGCTGATCGGCACGAGCGCGGCCGGACACGGATTCTCAAGGTCCCTCGGGCCCGGCGAGACCGTGCGGATCTTCACCGGCGCCCCCGTGCCCGAGGGCGCCGACGCCATCCTGATCCAGGAGGATGCGGAGGCCGAGGGCGAACGGATCATGGCGCGCGAGCCGGTGGCCGCGGGCCGGTTCATCCGCCGCGCCGGCCTCGACTTCGCGGAAGGCGACGTGCTGCTGCAAGCCGGCATGAGCCTCGACGCGCGCCGCCTCGCCCTGGCGGCGGCCGCCGGCCATCCGAGCCTGAGCGTCCGCAGACGGCCCCGCGTCGCGATCCTGGCCACCGGCGACGAGCTGGTGGCGCCGGGCGAGGCGCCGGCCTGGGACCAGATCGTCGCCTCGAACAGCCTCGCTTTAGCCGCCCTCGTGGACGCGGCCGGCGGCGAGGCCCTGGACCTCGGCATCGCCGCCGACGACCACGCCGCCCTGGAGGACGCCTTCCGCCGGGCCCGAGCGGCGAAAGCCGACCTCCTCGTCACCCTGGGGGGGGCCTCGGTCGGCGACCACGACCTCGTCCAGGCGGCGCTCGCCCGCGAAGGGCTGGAACTCGGCTTCTGGCGGGTGGCCCTGCGGCCGGGCAAGCCCCTGATGCACGGGCGCCTGGGCGGGATGCTGGTGATCGGGCTTCCCGGCAACCCGGTCTCATCGATCGTCTGCGGCCTGCTCTTCGTCGTGCCGGCGATCCGGGCGCTGCTCGGCGATCCGGATGCCGGCGCCGACCGGAGCGAGCCGGCGACGCTCGGCCGCGACCTCCCGGCCAACGACGGGCGCGCCGACTACATGCGCGCCGCCCTCGACACCGCCCCCGACCGCCTGCCGGTGGCGAGCCCGGAATCGCGCCAGGATTCTTCGATGCTCGCCGTGCTCGGCCGCTCGGAGGCCCTGCTGATCCGGGCGCCCCACGCGCCGGCCGCCCGCGCGGGCGATCCCTGCCGCATCATCCGCCTCGACCGAAGGCTGGTCTGACGGATGCGGATTCAGTGCGGGATCGTGCCGGCTCTCGGAGCCGACATCATGTCGGCGGCCAGCGCACGGCCGATCTCCAGCACCAGGGGCCTGAGGGACGCCAGCAGGTCGGCATCGCCCAACTCCTCGGCCGCGCGCCACAGGCCGATCGCGTGCCGGCCGAGCCGGACGGCGGGGAGCTCGTGCGCCTCGTCGTCGTCCGTGTCGACCGGGGCCGCGAGGAGGGTGGACGCGCTCATGCCCGCAGCCTGATCTCGATATCGAGGCCGGGGCCGGCGTCGACCTCCACCCGCTCGATGGGCGAGCGCCCGAGCCCGAAGAACCGGCGCGAGGTCTCCACCGTCTCGGGCTTGAGGCGCGCGAACACCGCGACGATCGAATGGCCGAGATACTTGGTCGGCAGGCCGAGGGGCTCCACGTCCCAGCCGCAGGACATCAGCCGGTTGACGAGGATCGGGTGCGTCTGCGCGAGCAGCCCGTCCCATCCGCGCTCGCGCGCGACTTCCGCCGCCGCCGTGAAGATCTCCGCGGTCGCCGGGTCGATGATGCCGGCGCGGCCCTCGCGGCGCGACGGCAGCGTGCCGCAGCGCGTCCACTCGTAGACGCGCGGACCGCGCGGGGCCGGGCCGTTCTGTGCGAGATGGGGGTAGACGTCGGTGAGAAGGTGCGGTTTCGTCGTCGGCAGAAGCCGCGTGTAGGCCGTGACCTCGCCGCCATCCATGCGCACGAGGTGGACGCAGCCGGCCCCGTCGAACTGGTCGATCTCGCGGCCGTCCGCCTTTCGGCACTCTTCCCACTTCAACCGTTCGACGAACAGTTTGTGCCGGAAAAGGTAGACCTTCTCCATCACCGCGCCGTGTTCGGCGATATTCGAATCGTCGACGACGAATACCATGCACCACCCCCATTGCTTTGGGGGAGTGATGCCGGCTCGGACCGCGTCGCGAACCTCGTAAAATTACGAGGTCAGACGGCGGGCCGCCGCTATGCTATGATGCCGAACCGGATCGCCTCGGCCACGCATTGGACGCGATTGACCGCGTCGAGCTTTCGGGCCGCGTTCTTCAGGTGGAACTCGATCGTGCGCTGGGACGTGCTGAGGATTTCCGACGCCTCCCAGCTCGTCTTGCCGGCGGCCGTCCACTTCAGGCACTCGACTTCGCGGGCGCTGAGCTTCGGGCTCTTGCGGGCAGGCGCGTTGCCGGCTTCCCGGATCAGCGTCTCCGCCCTCTGGTAGGCGTACATGGATACGAGGTGCAGGGCGGCCTTGGCCGCCTCCGACAGGTCGAGGTGCTTGGCGCCGAAGCTGACGCCGCCACCCAGCCCGTTCATGTGGTGGATCGGCACGCAGAAGCCCTGCGTGAGGCTGAACTCGGTCGCCTCGTTCATCACGCGGGCGGACGCCGTGTCGTCGGCGCTATAGGGCGCCTCGCTCCAGAGGAAGGGTTCGGTCGTCCGCTTGACCTGATGCGCGACGGGATCGATGCGCAGGTAGTCACGCTCGAAGTAGCGCTTGCGCCAGCCTTCGGGCCAGGACGGAACCATGGCGCAGTTCTGAGTCGAGATCTCTTCTTCCGATGGCAGGTTGGTGATAATGAAGGCGTCGTAGCCGAACACGCCGCCCGCCGCCCGCATCTCCTGCAGGATATCGGAAATCCGCGTCGCCCGACGCAGATTGTTGACGATCTCGAATGCGATTACCGAGTCCTGAGACACCGCGACATCCGACAACTTGCATCCAGCCGCCGCATCCGGCCCGCGATTTCACCGGGGCACGGCAAAACTGGACGTCGCATGTGAGGCTGCGCGAAAACGTAGCAACCTTAGATTCAAGCGGAATGGCAAATTTAAGACACAGACGCCGTCTCTAGAGTTGCCGCGCCCTTCGTGCACGGCGACCGTGGAGAAATACGCGTGTCCGATCCCAATTCATCGTCTCGACCGTCGGACAGCGTCCACGAGCCGCCGACCCCGCAAGCGGACCACGACGGGCCGGACGGGCCGGGATCGGCCCCGGAGCAGGCCGCCTTCTACCTGCGCTCGATCGCGGACATGTTGCAGGTCCCCCTCGCGACCTTCTTCGAACCCGGCTCCACCGTCGACCGGCAGCGCAGTCCGGACTCCCTTGAGCTGATCCGTCTCTTCGGCAGCATCCGCGACCCCGGGCTCCGCCGACGCATCCTGACGCTGGTGCAGGAAGCCGCATCGCGCGACGATTCCGCGGAATGAGGCGTTCGTTCCGGCAAGGCCATACCCGGCGATAGGGCTCCGCACCGGGCGGCAGGCCCGGCGGACGTGACGCCGGCCGCCGGCCGCCGGCCGCCCGGTTTCCGAGCCTCAGCCGAACCGGCGTGCCTTGGCCTCGGCGTCCTCGGGCGTGGCGCCGGGATCGGCGGCTTGCGGCACCGGCAGCACGACGGGGATCGGCGATCCCATCGCCATCGGCCCGACCGTCGCCGGGGCCACCTCGACCGGGGGCGAAGCCGGTTCCGGCTTGCCGGGCGGCGGCAGGGGCGCGACCGGTGCGGGCTCGGACCGGTGCGCCACGTCGGCGGCCTCGGGGTCGTGCGCATCGGACGGGCCGGCGAGTGTGTTGGGCGGCTCCCGCCACTCGAAGGCATCGAGGCGTCCGGAGACCGGGGAGACCGGGGCCCAGGTCTGCGAGGCGATGCCGTCCGCGATCCAGATGGGATCGCGCGGCGCATGGGCGGCGCGGGACAGCCATTCGCGGGCCCGTCCCGATCCGGCACCGTGCTCGGCCTCCTCAATCCGCGCCATCATCAGGCAGACGCGCACGGTCGGCCGGTCGGCGAGGAGCGGCGCCAGCGTTTCCCGCGCACGGTCGAATTCGCGCGCATCGAAGGCGGCCTGCGCGACGGCGAGGCGGGACTCCCCATCCCACGAGGAGAGCTTGGCCAGCGTCTCCGCCCGCGAGAGCCTGTCGCGCACGGAATCACCCATGCGCAGGCCGAGATAGACCTTGGCGAGGTCGGGATGGGGGTTGGCCTTCCAGGCGGCCTCGACGATCCGGGCCGCCTTCCTGAGATCGCCCCGGCGGGCGAGGAGCCGGCCGGCGATGCAGGCGGCGGGGACGAGCTCAGGGGCGAGCTTGACGGCCTTGAGCGCCCGCTCGGCGGCGGCCTCCGGCTCGCCGGCCTCCCGCGTCTGCGCCGCCGCGGTGAGCAGGACGGCGCGCTGGCGGCGGGCGGCGGACTTGTCGATGAGGCCGAGGGTGCTGCGGCGCTCCACGATCTCCAGGGCCCCACCCCAATCGCCGTCCGCGCATTGGGCTTCGAGCACGGCCTCGTTGGCCCAGGTCACGCTGGGGGCGAGGCGCGCGGCCTCGCTGGCGTATTCGCGTGCGGCGAACTCGTCCTCGCGGCGCCGGGCTTCCACGAACAGGCCGCGCAGGCCGAGCACCCGGGTCTCGGGGTCGTCGACCATGCGCTGAAAGGCGTTCTCGGCCGCCTGGCGGTCGCCGGAGATCTGGGCCGCCTGCGCCTTGAGCAGAAGCGTCAACGGCTCCGCCCCGAGCAGCCGCTCGGCGTCTCCCGCGTGCCGGCGGGCCGCCAGCGGATCGCCGGACCCCACCGCGACCATGCCGCGGGACAGGGCCGTGAAGCCCTTCGCCCGCCGCCGTTCCTTCGAGCCGCGCACCAGGATCTCGGGCAGTTCGATGACGCCGCGGACCACCGCCCAGATCAGGCCGATCACGATCGCGGCGATGAACACGCCGACGAGCGCGATGGCGAGGCTGGTGGCGACCTCGTAGCCGTTCCAGACGATCGTGACGGTGCCGGGCCTGTCGGCGATCCAGACCGCCCCGAAGGCGGCCACAGCGAGCAGGGCCAGGAATGCGAGGGCGCGCCACATGGGTTCAGATACTCCTCACGGCCGCAGGACGACGGGCGTCGCGACGAGGGAACGGGATGAGGGCGCGGGGCGCCCCCGTGAGGTCGGCGCCGCGTCCGTTCGGGCGGGCCATGGGGCTAGCGGCCGGCAGCGGGCGCGGACGGCCCGGCGGGCAGACCCTTGAAGGCGTCCGACAGCAGAGCCTGCGAGGCCTGCGCCGCGGCGGCCCGTGCCTTCAGCCGCGCTCCGAAATCCTTGGCCTCGGCCTTGGCTTCGGCCGGCAGGGTCTCGAAGGCTTGCGCGGCCTCCTGGAGCGCCCCGCGGTCGAGGGCCGCCTGGACCTTGGCCACCGGGTCGCCCTCCGTGCCGGCGTCTGATGCCGCCGGGGAATCGACCTTGCGCACCTGCACGATCGAATCGGCCATGCTCAGGAGCCGGCTCTTGATGTCGCCGGTGGACGCGACCTCACGGGCCTGGGCCGCCTTGCGGCTCGCCGCGACCCGCTCCGCGATGGAGCGGAACTCCGCGGCCAGTTGGGCCGGGATCGGCGCACCCTGGTCGGCGAACGGCGCCAGGGCGTCGACCCGGCTCGAATCCCCCGTCTCCATCTTGCGCAGGCTCGCCAGCGGCTCGGCATAGGGGGCGCCGGAGGACAGGGCCGCCGCGATCCGATCGGCCGTCACGACGCGGAGCGCCGCCTGCACCGTGCTCGCCTCGGCGCGCTGAGAGAGCGACTTGTCGAGGGCCGCGATCTTCTCGCCCTGCTCCTGAAGCCGGCGTTCGACGGCCTTGGCGGTCTCCGTCGCCTGGGCCTTGCCCGCATCCACCGCCTGCTGGCTCGCCTGGGTCGCGCTCTGCACCGCCTCGGTCGCCGCCTTGACGCGGGTGTCGAGGGCCTGCTGCAGGGCATCGAGCCGCCGGGCGAGCGCCGTGTCGGCGTCGGCATTCGCCTTGGCGCGGGATTCAACCTCGCCCTGGAGGGCCACGAGCTTGGGGCCGAGGTCGGGCTGGTTCGGCGCCCTGGCCGCGCCGTCTCCCTTGCCATCCCCCTTGCCATCCGCCTTGCCTTCGAGGGCCTTCAGGCGCTCGTCGATCGCGGCCAACGGGCCGGTCCCAGCCTGCGCCGCGGACAGCTTCGCATCACCCGACTGGTCGCGGCCGGGCTCCTCCTGGAGGGCCGAGACGCGCTGGTCGAGGCTGTCCAGCCGGGCGATCAGGTCGGCGGGTACGCCCGGCGCGGATGCAACAGGCGCCTGCGCGTCGCCGGGATTGCCCGCTGCAGCCGGCGCACCGGCGGCGGCGCCCGCCCGCTCCAGCGCTTGCTTGGCGGCAGTCTCGGCGTTCTTGACCGCGTCCGGCAAGGGCTTGAGTGCCGCCTCGTTCGAGGCGACCCGCTTGTCGAGGGCGCTCACGGCGTCGCGCGGCGCCAGTGCCGCGATGCGCTGGTCGAGGGTGGAGAACTGGCCCGACACCCGCTGGTCGAGGGCGGTCAGCCGCGCGTCGTCGCGCTGGCCGAGCACGCCAGCCTTCTCGACGGCCAGCAGCAGCCCGGCGCCGATGACGCCGCCGAGGAGGCCGGCCGCGGCGATCCGGCCGAAGCCCGAGCCCCCCGCCGACGACTCGGCCGGCGGCGCGGCGCGTGGCGCCGGGCTCGGCGCGCTCGCCCTTGCAGCATCGGGCTTTGCCGGATCGGGCTTGGCCGGATCGGGCTTGGCGGCGCCGGGGGGCGAAGCCTTGGCGGCAGCGGCCGGATCGGGGACGCGCTTGGCCGTCAGGTCGATGATCGGGCCATCGGTGATGCCGCCCGCGGGCTTCGGCGCACCGCCGGGCACGGGACCGATGCCACCCGGCCTGGGGGCCTCGGCCTTCGGCGGCTCGGACTTGGACGGCTCGGGCTTGGACGGCTCGGACTTGGCGGCTTCGACCTTGCCGGCCTCGGGCTTGAGCCCGTCCGCCTTGCCGGGCTCGGGCTTCGTGGGGTCGGACTTGAGCGCGTCGGGCTTGAGCCCGTCCTTGCCGGGCTCCGGCCGCTGCGGCTGCGAACCGGTTGCCGCGGGCTTCGTCAGATCGGGCTTGGCGGCATCGGTCGCAGGCGAGGCGGGCTTGGCCCCTTGGGCGGGAAAGACGGCCGATCGGGCCGGCTCGGTGCCGGGGGTGGACGGGCCGGCAGGGCCGGACTTCGCCGGCTCGGGCGCGGAAGCGAGGGGGCGGGGCTGCGATGAGGGCGCACCTGCCGGGCCGGCGCCGGGCGAACCCTGGCCCGGAGCGGGTCGGTTCTGCGGGCTCTGGTTCGACGGGCTCGGGGGCACGGCGGGCTTGACCGGCTCGAATGGCTTGGCCGGTTCGGCGCGTGCGGGCTCGGGCTTCGATGCGTCAGTGCTCGGCACGACGGGCTTGGCCGCCTGGGACGGCGCCGTGGGAGCGCCGGGCTTTCCGGGCTCGGGGGCTCCCTTGCCCGGCGTCGGCGTGCCGGGGTTCGGGCGGTTGGCGTCGTTGGAAGGTGGCTTCACGGCCCTTGTTCTCCAGTCTCGACGTCCGGGACGCGCACCCGGCGTTCGGTGCGCGGCGGCCCTCAGGCCCTCCCATCGCGTCCTCCTATCACCGGCAAGCCGCCCGGCGCGAGAGCCGGAGCGACAGTCGGATGACGGCGTCAGCGCAGGGCCGCCAGGAGTTCGTCCTCGCGGGGCCGCGTCGCGACGAAATGGACCGGAACCCCCGCCGCTTCCAGGGGTCCGGCCACGTCGTCCGACAGGCAGTAATGCCTGAGCGCGCCGAAAGCTCCGCCGTACCCCGCCGTCTCGGCGCATTCGAGGGCGACCGACGCGCTGCGGCGGGAGTAATGCAGGGCCGCGTCGAGCCCGTCCGCAGCGAAGGCGGCGCAGACCGAGTCGGGCAAAGCGGGCACGGCCTCGGCCGCGTAGGCCACGAGGGCGGTGAGTGCGTAGCCGGCCTCCGCGAGCGAAGCGGCGGGCTCGGCCTTGCGGTCGGCGCCTGCCACGTGGAGCAGGTGCGCGCCCGGCGCGAGCGTTTCGCGGACCAGGGCGGCCAGGGCGCGGGCATCGCCGCCGGCCTCCGTCACCGGCCCGAGGCGCGCCTGAAGCGCCAGCCCCGCGGTACGGCCGCCGACAGCGAAGACCGGCAGCCCGCGCAGGCTGTCGACCTCCGTGGTCGCCGCCAGGGCCGCGACGGCGTTGGCGCTGGTGAGCAGCACCGCGTCGAACCGCATCCCGGCCGGCAGCGGCGCGCCGGTCGGGCGCACCACGAGCACGGGGGCGAGCAGCGGCCGGTGGCCGGCGGCGGCGAGCCGCTCGCCCGTGCGGGTGGCGCCGGGCTCCGGGCGCGGGACCCAGATCCGCATGGTCCCCTCAGACCTCCAGGCTCAGCCGGACCCCGTGGCGCGCCTCGGCACCGGGAGCCAGGGCGCGCTGCGAATCGCGCGCGGTGAGGTCACCCGAAAAATCCGCCCAGTCGGCGTAGCCCGTCCAGCATTCCAGCGAGAGGAACGGCGCGGTCGGCCTGGTCCAGACCGCCAGATGGGGGAAATCGTCCAGCTCCATCAGGATGCCGCTGTCGCCGGGGCCGGAGAATCGCAGCCAGCGGCTCCGGGCATCCCGGAACACCAGGGCTTCCGTGAACATCGCCGGGTCGAGGGGCAGGCGCGTGCCCGCAAGCGGGATCGGCCGCTCCTCGCGCAGGAGCAGCCCGCCCGGCCCCACCTCCGGCGCGAAGGCCCGCTCGGGCCGTTCGAACTGGACTTCGTAGCCGCCGGCCGCCGCCCGCTTGCCCCCGGCGAAGGGCCAGGGAAAGGCCGGGTGGAAGCCGAGGGCGTAGGGCATCGGCGTCTCGCCCGGATTGCGCACCACGACCTCGAAATCGAGGCCCGCCGTGCGGACGCGGGCGGTGACGTCGAGCTGGAAGGCGAAGGGGTAATGCGCCCGCGTCTCAGGCCCGTCCGCCAGCCGCAGGGTCACGGAGTCGTCCTCGCGCGCGACCACCGAGAACGGCAGGTCGCGGGCGAAACCGTGCTGGGCCATCGGGTAGTCCCGCCCCTCGACGCGCACCACGCCGCCGGCCGAGGCGCCGACCACGGGGAAGAGCCAGGGGGCGTGCCGGTTCCAGTGCGCAGGATCGCCGTTCCAGAGGTATTCCCGGCCGCCGACCCGCCAGGAGACCGGCTCGGCCCCGTTGAGGGCGATGCCGGCCGCGGTGCCGTCGACGCTCACCAGTTCGATCGTCCCGTCCATGCGCGTTCGCTCTCCGTCACGGCCTCTGCGCGAGGCGCCAGGCCTCGAAGGTCAGGAGCGGCCAGAGCCCGACCGCATGGTTGTGGCTGCCAGCCAGGTGCTCGTCGAGCATGGTGTGCACCCGGGCGCGATCGAGGAAGCCGCCGCCGGCATCGCGGCCCATCAGAATGTCGCGGGCGTAGCCGCGCAAGGGTCCGCGCAGCCATGACGCGAGGGGCGGCGCGAAGCCCTGCTTGCGCCGCTCGAACAGGGCCGGCGGCACGTGCCGGGCCAGGACCGCGCGGAGCGGCCATTTCGGGCGGCCCTCCCGCGTCAGGATCGTCTCCGGCAGGCTCCAGGCGAAAGCGACGACGGCCCGGTCGAGGAGCGGCACCCGCGCCTCCAGCCCCACCGCCATGCTGGCCCGGTCCACCTTGGCGAGCACGTCGTCCGGGAGGTAGGCGAGGCTGTCGAGCCGGCGCATCCGCGCGTCCAAAGGCAGGCCGCCGAGAGGACCGTCGCCGGGATCGTCCATGGGCGTGGGCAGCCCCGGCGCGCCGCGGGTCAGGGCCTGCGCCGCCGGGTTCAGGGTCAGGAGCCGCCGGTAGAGGTCGAAGCCGGTGCCGGGCAGCTGCGCGCCGGCCTTGCGCAGGCGATCCATCGCGTCCGGGCCGCCCCAGGGCTCAGGCAGGGCGCCGGCGAGGAGCGCGGCCGCGCGGTCCGGCAGGTGCCGGACCGCGCCTGCGGCCAGCACCCGCAAGGGCCGCGGGACGGGCTCGATCCGGCCGGCGAAGCGGCGGGCCAGCCGGTAGCGGTCGTAGCCCGAGAACAGCTCGTCCCCCCCGTCGCCGGAGAGCGCGACCGTGATGCCGGCCCGGCGCACGGCCGCGCAGAGGAGGTGCGTCGGCAGGCCGGAGGGGTCGGCCAGCGGCTCGTCGAAGATGCCCGGCAGGTGTTCGACCAGGGCCAGGGCCTCGGCCTCGCCGATCGGGATGGTGGTGTGGTCGGTGCCGAGATGCCGGGCGATGGCCGCCGCGTGCGGGCTCTCGTCGAAGCGCGGGTCCTCGATGAAGCCGGCGGCGAAGGTGCGGGGCTTGGGCCCCGCCTCCGCCATCAGCGCCGCGATGGTCGAGGAATCGATGCCGCCCGACAGGAGGGCGCCCAGCGGCACGTCGCTCATCAGCTGGCGCCGCACCGCCGCCGACAGGAGCGTTTCGAGCCGGTCGGCCGCCTCCTCCGGCGATCCGTCGAACGGGTGCGCGCGGCCCTGCGCGATCACCGCGTCGAGGCTCCAATAGGGCTCGATGCGCGGCGTCTCGCCCGGCCGCCAGGACAGGAGGCGGCCGGCCTCCAGCTTGCGGATGCCGGCATAGATCGAGCCGGGCGCCGGCACGTAGCCGTGGCGCAGCAGGCTCGACACGGCGGCGGGGTCGATCTCCGCTGCCGGTCCGGGGCAGGCGGTGAGCGCGCCGAGTTGCGAGCCGAACAGCAGCCGGCCCTCAACGGCCCGGTAATAGAGGGGCTTCACGCCCATCCGGTCGCGGGCGAGCCAGAGGCGCGCCTCCGCCCGGTCCCAGGCTGCGAAGGCGAAGATGCCCTCGACCCGATCCAGTGCCGCGGCCACGCCGTGGCGGGTGATCAGCTCGACCAGCACCTCCGTGTCCGAGGTGCCGCGGAACGCGTGGCCGGCGGCCTCGAGCGCGGGCCGGCGCTCGGGCGCGTCGTAGAGTTCGCCGTTGTAGGTGACGATCCAGCGCCCGTCGGCCGAGGTCATCGGTTGCGCGCCCGACGGGCTCGGATCGACGATGGCGAGCCGGCGATGGCCCAGGGCCACGCCGCGCTCCGGGTCGCACCAGACGCCCCGCCCGTCCGGCCCGCGCCGCGCGAGGGCGTCGGTCATCGCGTCGGCGGCCTGCCGCAGGGCGTCCGTGGAGAGGCGGGGGTCGATCAGGCCGGCGATGCCGCACATCGGGTCAGGCCGCGGCCGAGGAACCGAGATGGGGCATCACGGCCTGGAGCGGGCCGGAGGCGACGAGGCGGCCGCCCTCCAGCACGTGCACGGTGTCGGCGCTCTCCAGGCTGGTGAGGCGGTGGGCGATCATGATCAGCGTGCGGGTGCCGGCAAGGCCCTTCAGGGCGGCCATCACCGCGGCCTCGGTCTCGCCGTCCAGCGCCGAGGTCGCCTCGTCGAACACGATCACGTCGGGGTCGTGGTAGAGGGCCCGCGCGATGCCGATGCGCTGGCGCTGGCCGCCGCTGATGCGGGCGCCGCGCTCGCCGACGCCGGCGCCGTAGCCGCCGGGCATCGCGGTGATGAAGTCGTGCGCGCCGGCGAGCCGCGCCGCCCGCTCGACGGCGGCCGGGTCGGCATCGTCCATCCCCAGGGCGATGTTCTGCGCCACCGTCCCGTCGATCAGGAACACGTCCTGCGGCACGTAGCCGATGCGGTTCTGCCAGGCCGGCAGGGTCCCGGCGTCGAGGGTGACGCCGTCCACAGAGACGCGGCCGGCGCCCGGCGTCAGGATGCCGAGGACGAGGCCCGCCAGGGTCGACTTGCCGGAGCCGGTCCGGCCGACGAGCCCCACGGTGGTGTGCGCCGGGATCGTCAGGTCGATCCCCGACAGGGCCGCCCGGCTGGGCTCGTAGTCGAAGCCGACGCCCTCCAGGCGGATCGCCTCGCGGAACGGCAGGCGCGCGGTCGTGCGCGGGGCGTGTTCCCGCTCGCCGGCCAGTTCGTCGACGATCACCCGGACCGCCGGCAGGTAGAACCGCAGCAGGGCGAGCGAGGTGAAGATGTTCTGGAAGGCCGGCAGCATCCGGTAGCCGGCGAAGGCGAACAGGCCGAGCAGCGGCAGGATGCCGGCCGTGTCGAGCCCCTGCGCCAGGGCGAACAGCACCACCACGACGACCCCGCCGAAGGCCAGAGCCTCGATGACGAAGCGCGGCATCTGCCCCGTGAGCAGGCTCGCGGCGGTGGCCCTGGCATAGGCGCGGGCCGGCCGGTCGAACCGTCCGGCGAAGGCCTCTGCCCGGCCGTACAGCTTCAGTTCGGTGAGCGCGCCGAGCGTCTCCTGCACCACCCGGAACCGACCCTCGTTGTCGGCCACCGCGCGGGCGCCGAGGATGCCGAGGCGGGCGCGCATCACGAGGTAGATGGCGACGTAGAGCCCGCCGAACCCGCCGCCGAGGACCAGCGCGAGGCCCGGCGCGTAGACCAGCAGGAAGGCGACGACCGCCAGCGCCGAGGTCGCGCGCGACGCGATCACGGTGGCCGGCGTCAGCACGCCGACGACGAGGCGGTCGGTCTCGCTCAGCACGTTCTTGGCAAGTTCGGCGCTGTTGGCCTGGGCGAAGAACAGCTTCTCCCGGTCGATGTAGCGGAACAGGAGGCGGCGGGCGAAGCCGTAACCGGTGAGGTGGGTGAACAGGAGCTGGGCGTAGGTCAGCCCGGCATTGACCACCGCCGTCGTCAGGATGGCGAGCAGCGCCGCCGCACCGGTGGCGATCAGGAAGCTGCGGTCGCCGACGAGCCCCAGGGCGTCGCGGATCTGCCCGAGATAGGGCACGCGTGAGGCGGCCGACGGATCGCCCACCAGCGTCAGGAACGGGATGACGGAGGCGACGCCGACGACCTCCAGAAGTGCCGCCACCGCGAGGCCCAGGGCGATCAGCACCAGGCGGCGGCGGTCGCGGGGCCGCATGGCGCGCAGGAGGTCGATCAGCGCGCGCATCGGCTCGCGGGGTCGGTGGCGCGTCGGGCGGCGGAGGGCGGCATGGGCCCCAAGCGCATAGAGGGCGCAGGCAGGCCTGTCCATGAAGCCGGCGAGCCGGGAGGGGCTCGGGTGGAATTCGAGCCCGGCTCGGCAGCGTTGGGTGGAACCCGGACGCCGGGGGAAGAAGCCTCGGACGCCCGCTCCGCGAGCGAGGGCGGCCCCTCGTCGAGGATCGGGAGACGCCTAAGCAGGTAGGAGGCCGGTCGCCCGATAGGTGTCGATGAGGGTGTCAAAGAGCGCGATGTCTGCGCGGCCCCTTGCCATGAGTTGGGCGCCCGCGACGGCGGCGTAGATGGCGCGAGCCCGCCCTTCGCTGTCGACCGCCTTCACGACGCCTGCTTCACGCAGAGCCTTGCTCAGCCAGGCCACGTTCACGTCGGCGAATGCCCGCACCTCGTGCTTCACGGTGTCCGGCAGGTCGTCGTACTCCGCCGTCATGAAGCTGGACAGGCACATGCGGTTGTCGCTCTGCAAGGACTTGCGAAAAATCTCAGGGTACTTGCGTAGACTCGCGAGTGGGTCGGCCGCATCGTCGGAGATGGCCTCGAGATCTGTGGCGATGTCTTCCCAATAACGCTTCGCGACCGCCGCGCCGAGTTCGGCTTTGCCGGGGAAGTGATAGTAGACACTCGCGGCCTTGATCCCGACCTCGGCTGCGAGGTCGCGGAAGTTCAATCCATTATAGCCGTGCGCCATCGCGGTCCGCTTCGCGGCGACGAGGATCGCTTCCTTGTACCCCGAACTCATCACGCCATTCCCACGCCAAGCGGCATCCCTGCCTGTTGGCAGATAGAGGTTGACCGCCCGGAAAGGAAGCCCTAGCTTCCTGTCTGCCTACTGACAGACAGAGAGACATGGATGACCAACGAAGCGCCTTCCTGCCTCCGGCTTTTCACCTCGCCGTCCGCGTTCCCGAATCCGCAGCGTCTGCGCATCTTCCTTCACGAGAAGGGCATCGCGGCTCGGTTCGCCGAGCGCATCTTCGACATGTCGCCGGTCGGCGAGCAGCGGCAGTGGCAGCATTTGAAGATGAACCCGTGGGGCGAGACGCCCACGCTCGAACTCGCGGATGGCAGCGTCATCTCGGAGACGGCGGCGATCGTCCGGTACCTCGATCAGGCATTCCCCGGGCGGCGCATCATGGGCGAAGGCCCCCTGGAGCAGGGTCTCGACACCATGTGGGACAACCGCATCTGGGTGCATATCCTCTACCGGATCGTCACGGCGTTCCACGTTCTCCATCAGGGGCTCGGGCCGAAGCTCGAACTGACCAGCAACCGGGCCTGGGGCGAGCATTGCCGCAAGGAGGCGCTGGCCCACGCGAGCCTGGTGAACCAGCACCTGTCGGACGGCCGCGACTGGCTTCTCGGTGGCGAGGCACCCACCTTCTCGGACATCACGATGGCGACCGCGATCGCCTTCTCGAAGTTCCCGGTGAACGCCACGCCGCTGGATGAGCGTTTCGAGCACATCGACGCGTTCTGGAAGCGTTGGCAGCAGCGGCCGGCCTTCCAAGCCGCCTATGCGGATCGCCAGAGCGGCGTACCCGAGTTGGACAACCGGACCTGATGGTCCGCCTCCGTTCCGTGCGGGTCGATGCCCCCGCGACCAGCACCGTGCCAAGCTCCGGAACCTGGAGCGACCGCTGTCTGTCCGATCGCGCTCGGCGATCGAGGAGGTCGTGAAGGGCTGCCGAGGCTCGCAACCGGCCGGCTGTCCCTTGCAGATTTCGCACCGACACGCGACCGGCGAGCCTGTCTCACGGGCTCGCCGCGGCCCGATCAGTCGGCCTTCTTCAGGGAGCCGAGGTCGACGGTGCCGTTCTGGCTGGTGAAGGTCAGGGACTTCGATCCCCCGTCCTGCTGCGAGACGCCATCGATGCGGTGGTCGCCGCTGTCGTAGGACGTGAGCGTGCCGTCCTGCTCGATCAGCAGGCGGTGCGCGTCGGGGAAGAAGGCGTAGCGCATCCCGTTCTGCGATCCGCTGGTGGAGGGCTGCCCGAGTTTCTCGGGCCACCACGGCTCGGTGCCCTTCATCGGTTCCATGGGCTTCATTGGTTCCATGGGCTTCATGGGTTTCATCGGTTCCATCGTCTCTCGGTCCTCTCGGTTCTCGAAGACTGGCAGACGCGGCAGCGCCGGATCGGTTGCATGGGCCACGTCGTTTCGCACCGCAGGTGCGAAGGCGCACGCCGTCGCGAACGGCGCCCGCTTGCATGGCGGCTCGAACCGTCTAAGCATCCTGCCCGCGATGCAGGTCGGCATCGCCAACCGCAGGACCATCGCTCCGTGACCGGCCGGACCAGCCCACCTGCATCGAAAGGCGCCCGCCCCGCGGCCCGCGCCCGGTGGCGGCTGGCGGCACGGCTCCTGTCCCTGCTGGCGATCCTCGTCCTGGCGGCTACCTCCTTCGAGGCTCATGCCTGCCCGTCGCACCTCACGGGCGTACAGGCGGCCCTCGAGATGCCGGATGCGGGACCCGGCGAGCAGGGCTGCACGGTCCACCACTGCGCCCAGTGCGGCTGCCACCAGGCCGTGACGGCCGAGACCGAAGCCGCGTCCCCGGTTCCGGGCGACCAGTCCGGCTTCTCCGTGACGACGCTTTCCGGTCCGGCCCGGCCGCAATCCCCCCCGAGAAAGCCCCCGCGCGCCTGATCGGTCCGGCGGTCCCGCACCGCCGACAGGATTCCGCCCGCGCGATCCGCGCCGGCCGGATCCCGATCCGACGCACGGCCCGCATCGCACGATGACGGGCGCCGAGGCCGCGCGCGGCCGATCCGGGGATGGTGTTTGCGATGTTTCGATACCTGGCGATCCCGGCTGCCCTGGCGGCCGGCGTGGCGGCCGGCGCCCTCGTGCCCGACCTGTCCGGCTCGGCCCGCACATGGCTTGCCGCCGCGGGAGTCCCGCTGCCCGGCCAGCCCAGACCGGCAGCCGGCAAGGCGCCGGAGGCGGAAGGCCACGATCACGACGGGCATGAGCACGAAAAGCCCGCGGGCCGGACCGCACAGGGGGGGCACGACCATGCCGGACACGACCATGCCCACGCGGACGGGGACGAGCACGACCGGGAGGGCCGCATCTTCCTGGACGAGGACCAGATCGCGGCGGCCGGAATCACCGTCGTCCCCGCCACGGAGGGGGTGATCGCGCGGAGCGTGACCGTGCCGGGCACCGTCGTGCCGGATGCCGACCGGGTGGCACGGGTGGCGGCCAAGGTCGTCGGCACCGTGGCCGAACTTCGCAAGCGCCTCGGCGACACGGTCGCCAAGGGCGAGGTCGTGGCCGTCCTCGACAGCCGCGAGGTGGCAGATGCCAAGAATGACTACATCGCCGCCCGCGTCGGCCTCGACCTCCAGGAGACCCTGTTCGAGCGCGACCACGCCCTGTGGGACAAGAAGATCTCCGCCGAGCAGCAGTTTTTGCGCGCCCGCACCAGCCTGATCGAGGCCCAGCTCAAGGCGGACCTCGCCCGCCAGAAGCTCTCGGCGCTGGGCGTGCCGGACGCGGAGGCCGAGAAGCTCGGTGAGAAGCCGCCGGCGCTCAAGCTGGTGGCCGGCGAGGACGGCCACCTGGCGGGCCTGCGCCGCGCGCCCCTCGTCGGGCTCCAGCGCTACGAGTTGCGCGCGCCGATCGCGGGCCGGGTGATCGAGCGCCGGGTCGACGTGGGCGCGCCGGTCAACGACGAGGGCCAGGAGAAGGAGATCTACACCATCGCCGACCTGTCGCGGGTCTGGGTCGAGCTGGCAGTGCCGGTCTCGGACCTCGGCGGGATCGCGCAGGGGCAGGCGGTCGCGCTCGCCCGCGGCGCGGAGCCGGCGTCACGCGGCAGCATCGTTTTCGTCAGCCCGGTGCTCGATCCGCAGACGCGCTCGGCCAAGGTGATCGCGGCGGTGGAGAACCCGGACATGGCCTGGCGGCCGGGCTCCTTCGCCACGGTCTCCGTCGCGGTGGGCAAGGAGCCGGTGCGCCTGCGGGTCGCCCGCGCCAGCCTCCAGACCGTGGAGGGCGCCACCGTCGTGTTCGTGCGCACCGCCTCCGGCTTCGAGAAGCGCGCGGTGACCCTGGGCCGGGGCGATGCGGATCAGGTCGAGATCGTCACCGGGCTGGAGCCCGGCGAGGGCGTGGCGGTGGCCAACAGCTTCGTGCTGAAGGCCGAGCTCGGCAAGTCCGAAGCCGAACACGCGCACTGAGGGGACTCGCCATGATCCACGCCGTCCTCGCCTTCTCCGTGCGCCGTCGCTGGGCGGTGCTCCTCGCCAGCCTCGGCCTCGCGATCCTCGGCCTCGCCGCGGCCCTGCGCCTGCCCATCGACGCGGTGCCCGACATCACCAACAACCAGGTGCAGGTCAACGCGGTGGTGCCGCAGCTCTCGCCCTTCGACGTCGAGAAGCAGGTGACCTATCCCCTGGAGACGGCGCTCGCCGGCATCCGGGGCCTCGAATACACCCGCTCGCTCTCGCGCAACGGCTTCGCGCAGGTCGTCGCCGTGTTCGACGAGGCCACCGACATCTACTTCGCCCGCCAGCAGGTCGGCGAGCGGCTGGCGCAGGCCAAGAGCCGCCTGCCGCCGGGCTCCGAGGTGAATCTCGGGCCGATCTCGACGGGGCTCGGCGAGGTGACGATGTGGAGCCTCGCCTTCGCCAAGGCGTCCGAGCGCGAGACCGCCCCGCCCGGCCAGGCCGGCTTCCAGGCGGACGGGACCTACCGGACGCCGGAGGGCCAGAGCCTGCGTCCCGGCTTCGAGCAGGCGTCCTATCTCCGCACCGTCCAGGACTGGATCGTCGGGCCGCAGTTGAAGACCGTGCCGGGAGTGGCCGGGATCGACGTGATCGGGGGATACGAGAAGCAGTACCAGATCGAGCCGGACCCGGCCAAGCTCATCGGCCTCGGCCTGTCGCTCTCCGACATCGCCGAGGCGGTGGAGGGCAACAACCAGAACCGGGGCGCATCGTATGTCGAGCGCAACGGCGAGGGCGCGATCGTGCGCGCCAACGGACGCCTGGAGAGCATGGACGAGATCGGCCGCGTCGTGGTGGCCACCCGCAACGGCGTGCCGGTCCGGGTCTCCGACGTGGCGGAGGTCCGAATCGGCCGGGAACTGCGCACGGGCTCGGGCAGTGCGGACGGGGCGGAGGCCGTGATCGGCACCGCTCTGATGCTGATCGGGGGCAACAGCCGCACCGTCTCGGCCGCGGTCGACGTCCGCCTCAAGGAGGCGGCCAAGGCGCTGCCGCCCGGCATCCGCCTGAAGACCGTGCTGGACCGCACGGCCCTGGTGGACGCGACCATCCGCACCGTGGGCAAGAACCTGGTCGAGGGGGCGCTGCTGGTGGTGGCGGTGCTGTTCCTGCTGCTGGGCAACGTCCGCGCCGCGCTGATCGCGGCACTGGTCATCCCGCTCGCCATGCTGATGACCATGGCCGGCATGGTGCAGGGCCGGATCTCGGCCAACCTGATGAGCCTCGGGGCGCTCGACTTCGGCCTGATCGTGGACGGGGCGGTGATCATCACCGAGAACGCCCTGCGGCGGCTGGCCGGCAGGCAGGCGGAGCTCGGCCGCATCCTCACCCGCGACGAGCGCCTCGCCACGGTGCAGGGCTCGGCCGAGGAGATGATCGGGCCGACGGTCTACGGGCAGGCCATCGTCGCCCTGGTCTACCTGCCGCTCCTGACGTTTACGGGCGTCGAGGGGAAGATGTTCGCGCCGATGGCGCTGACGGTGATCATCGCGCTGGCCTGCGCCTTCGTCTTGTCCCTCACCTTCGTGCCCGCAATGATCGCCATCCTCATCACCGGGCGGGTGGAGGAGCACGAGAACCGGCCGATCCGCTGGCTGAAGCGCGCCTACGCCCCCGTCCTCGGCGGGGCGCTGCGCCTGCCGCTGCCCGTGATCGGGCTGGCCGCCCTGGCCTTCGCCGCGAGCCTCGTGCTGTTTTCCCGGCTCGGCCAGGAATTCATGCCCCAGCTCGACGAGGGCAACATCGCGATGCACGCGATGCGCATCCCCTCGACCTCGCTGACGCAGTCGCAGGCGATGCAGATCCGGCTGGAGCGGACGGTGTCCGCCTTCCCGCAGGTCGAGACCGTGTTCTCCAAGACCGGCACGGCCGAGATCGCCTCCGACCCGATGCCCGTCAACGTCTCCGACACCTTCATCATGCTCAAGGACCGCGCCGCCTGGCCGGACCCGGGCCTGCCCAAGGACCGGCTCGTCGCCGACATCCAGGCGGCGGTGGGGCGCGTGCCGGGCAACGCCTACGAGTTCACTCAGCCGATCCAGATGCGCTTCAACGAGCTGCTGGCCGGCACCCGCGGCGACCTCGCCGTGAAGGTGTTCGGCGAGGAGTTCGAGCCGATGCTGAAGGCCGCCAACCAGGTCGCCGCGATCCTGCGCGGGACCGAGGGCGCCGACGACGTCAAGGTCGAGCAGACGGCGGGCCTGCCGTTCCTGGAGATCAAGATCAACAAGACTGAGGCGGCCCGCCTCGGCCTGAGCACGTCCTCGATCCAGGACGTCATCGGGGCGGCCATCGGCGGACGGGAGGCCGGCATGGTGTTCGAGGGCGACCGTCGCTTCCCCATCGTCGTGCGCCTGAACGACAAGGTGCGCGAGGACCGCGAGGCCCTGGAGAACATCCCGGTGCCGCTGCCCCCGGGCGTCAACGGGCGGGCCTCCTCGGTGCTCCTGAAGCAGGTCGCGAGCTTCTCAGTCACCGAGGGACCGAACCAGATCTCGCGCGAGAACGGCCGCCGCCGGGTCGTGGTCACCGCCAACGTGCGCGGCCGCGACATCGGCTCGCTGGTGGCTGAGGCCCAGGCCAAGGTCGCGTCCGGTGTGCAGCTGCCGTCTGGCTACTACGTGACCTGGGGCGGGCAGTTCGAGAACCTAGCCTCCGCCCGCCAGCGCCTCATGGTCGTGGTGCCGGTGTGCTTCTTCCTGATCTTCCTGCTGCTGTTCTCGGCCCTGAACTCGGCGCGGGACGCCCTCCTGGTGTTCAGCGCGGTCCCGCTGGCACTGACCGGCGGTATCGCGGCCCTGTGGCTGCGGGGCATGCCGTTCTCGGTCCCGGCGGCGGTCGGGTTCATCGCCCTGTCCGGGGTGGCGGTGCTCAACGGCCTGGTGATGCTGAGCTACATCAAGCAGCTCATCGCGGAGGGAAAGCCCCGTCGAGAGGCGATCCTCGAAGGCGCGATGACCCGCCTGCGCCCGGTGGCGATGACGGCGCTCGTGGCGTCCCTGGGGTTCGTGCCGATGGCCCTGGCGACCGAGACGGGGGCCGAGGTCCAGCGTCCGTTGGCGACCGTGGTCATCGGCGGGCTCATCTCGGCGACCCTGCTGACCCTCGTCGTCCTGCCGGCGCTCTACGCGCGCTTCGCCGGTGCCGTCGCCCCGAGGAAGGCTACCGTCGAGAAGGAGGGTCCCCATGCACGCCCCGTCCTGCCCCAGGCCGCGGAGTAGGACGATGTCTCGCCGCCCCGCGCTCGCACTGGCGATGGTGGCGTGGACAGGCGCGGCCATGGCGGCGGAACCGACGGCGGGCGAGGCGCCGTTCGGATTGGCTTGGGGTCCCGTGGACCGTGTCGATGCACCCTCAATGGTCGACCGCGAGGCGAACCTGACCGGGCTGTACTATTTCCACGACCGTCCGCTCGCCTCAGGACCCGACACCGTCGAGGTGGTCCTGGTGGTGTGCAGGGAGCAGGGCCTCCAGCAGGTCGTCTGGGTCGGTCGGCCGCTCGACGGACCGGCTCATGTCACCGCACGCGAGGCCATCCGGCGCGAGGGGGTGCGCCGCTACGGCGAACCGCGCCCGGGCCTCGCCTCGGGGTCGCTGGCATGGCTCTCGGGCCGGGCTGTCCTGGCGACGCGCACGTTGCCGGACGGCACCCGCGGGTTGGTGATGTCCGTGTCCGGCCCGGATTACGCGGCCTGCTCGGAGAGCCACCGCACCGCCACGGGCCACCCTGCCGGTGCCCACATGTCGGACCTGATCGGCGGGATGGTCCCGTGATCGTGCCGATCCGTCACGGCCTGCAGCGCCCCTCCTCGACCCATGGAACCCATCGGCGGGGGATCAGGGGGCGATGACCGGCAAGAAGCTCGCCCGGCAGATCGGGGAATTCGGCGGCGGAAGCAGGCGCCGACGCAAGGTCAGGCCGCATGTCCTGAGGGCGGCGCGACGGTCATTCCTGATGTCGGCGATGGCCATCGCCGTCGTGTGCGCGCTGTACTGCTGGTTCTACGTCCCGCGGTGACAAGTCTCGAATGCGGCGCCGATTGCCCCCGCGCCGGCTCAACCATGTCCGTGGCGATGGTGAAGGTCGGGGTAGTGCACGTGCTTGTGCCGCATCGGCTGGTGGCGATGCCAGTGGGAGTGGGGCTCGGTCACGGGACCATCGTGGTCGTGGTGGTGATGTTCATCGTGCACGTGCCCATGCTCATGGCCCATCGCCTCGTGCGAATGCTCGTGGTCGTGCCGTTCCGCGAGGTGCAGCCAGAGGCCGACCCCCATCAGGAGCGCGGCGACGACGAGTTGCGGGGGCACGGGTTCCGGCAACAGGACCAAGGCGACGACGGCCCCGATGAACGGTGCGAGCGAGAAATAGGCCCCCGTCCGCGCGCTGCCGAGATGGCGCAGCGCGAACACGAACAGCACCAGGCTGACGCCGACCCCGAGGAACCCGACGACGGCCGCGAAGCCGATCATGCCGGGCGGCGGCAGGCTGGCACCGCGTGCGAGGGCAATGGCGAGGTTGGCGCCCCCGGCGACGAGCCCCTTGGTCAACGCGATCACGACCGGATCGGCGGAGGACAGCTTGCGGGTCAGGTTGTTGTCGACGCCCCAGGCGAGGCAGGCCAGCGCGATCAGGCCGCCGCCCGCGTCGAAATGGACGCCCTGGCCTTGCCACGACAGCGCGACGGCGCCGGCGAGGATGGCCGCCGCGCCGAGCAGGAGGCGGCGGTCCACGTTCTCGCGGAACACCACCCAGGCGATGCCCATGGTCGCCAGCCCTTCGAGGTTGAGCAGGAGCGAGCCCGAGGCCGCTGACGTCCGTGCCAGCCCCAGCATCAGCAACAGGGGACCCGCCACGCCCCCGAACAGCACCACCGCGAGCAGCCACGGTGCGTCCGACCTGCGTAGGGGGGCCTCCGGCGCCTCGATCCGGAGGGCGGACCGGCTGCCGTGGACGGCGGCGAGGCCGACGCCCGCACCGAGATACAGGAGGCCAGCCAGCGCCTGCGGGTCGACCGATCCCAACAGCAGCTTGGCGAAGGGGGCCGATGCGCCGAACAGGACGGCGGATGCCAGTGCCAACGGCACTCCGGGCCAGAGGTGCGCGTGACGATGGGCGTGCTCGAACATGCCGCATGATAGCACTGGCGAAGAATGCCGTATCCGTCCTGTGATACCGTTCCATCGAAGCCAAGACCGCCCGCAGCAGCGCGAGCACGTGCCTTTGGTCGCGCTAAGTTGCCCCAAGTTGTCGAGTAGCGGTTAGGATTTAACGCTCGGTACCGACTGCACCCGACCCAACCCAGCCGCATGGATTGCCCGGCGTTCTTCCTGAAAGCGGCCATTCGTCGGCCGTCCGGCAACTTCGGCTGAGGGTGGCAAGCGAACTGCGGCCTTGCGTCCGTAAGCGGACGTTCCGCATCCGACCCAACGTCGCCATTGATGCCCACACATGGGCATCTCGAAAGCGGTCGTTCCTTAATGGATATCGTCGCGGTCGGAGCGTCCCTGGGCTTTGTGTAATAGCTCGATTGAGTGTCTCGTAGCGGCGCTCGACCATCGGGTTGGGCAGCTGGTGTTCAGTGACATGATCCGTGCAAGGCCAAGGCTTTGAAAGGTGCCGCGCGGAAACTTGAATCTCATGTCACATCGGACAGCATTGCATCGTCACTCACGTGAACCAATCACGTGGGGAAAGTTCGATGACCAAAGCCATTTCGGTATTCGCCGGCCTCCTCGGCGCGGGACTGGCCGGGAACGGCGTCTTCATGCTCACCGCGCCCGAGGCATGGTACTTCGCGGTGCCGGGCGTGACTACGACAGGCCCCTTCAATCAGCACTTCCTGCGCGATATCGGCCTGATCTTCGTGCTGATCGGGTTAGGGTTCGTGTACGGCGCGGCCCGACCCGGATCGCGTGTCCTACTCTGGAGCATGGGTGCGATCTGGCTCTCAGGCCATGCGCTATTCCATTTCTGGGAAATTGCAGTGGGTATCTGCGGGCCGGAGGCGCTGCCCCGAGACTTCCCCGCGGTGACCCTTCCTGCGCTTATTGCGGTTGCCCTCAGTATCTGGTCGTTCCGCCATGCCGACCATTGATGATCCGACTCGCGTCTTCGAGCAGGAGCGGGCTCGGCTCATCCGGCTCGCCTACCGTATGCTCGGGTCCCTCGGCGAAGCCGAGGACGTCGTACAGGACGCATGGCTGCGCTGGCGGTACGTCGACCATGCCGAGGTCGCCTCGGCAGGTGCCTTCCTCTCGCGGACGGTGACGCGGCTATGCCTGGACGTGATGAAGTCAGCCCGAGTGCGGCGTGAGACCTATTTCGGAACTTGGTTGCCTGAACCCGTTGCCTTGGTCCCGGACGAAGCCCCCGGCGATGACCTCACGCTCACGCTGATGCTGGCCTTGGAGAGGCTTTCGCCGCTGGAGCGGGCCGCGTTCCTCCTGCACGATGTCTTCGCAGTCCCGCTCGCGGAAATCGCGGTCACCCTCCAGCGTGAACCACCGGCGGTTCGTCAGCTCGCCGCGAGGGCCAGGAAACACGTCCAATCCGCACGCCCGCGTTTCCCCATTGAGCGGGAAGAAGGGGCGCGTATCGCCAAGGCCTTCTTCGAGGCATCGACGACGGGCGACGTCGCTGCGCTGCGCAGCATGCTGGCCGATGCCGTCGTGGTGCACTCCGACGGAGGCGGAAAGGTGCTTGCCTTCCCGCGGCCCATTGTTGGAATCGACAGGGTCACGCGCATGTTCGAGGGGGTCGTGCGCAAGTTGTGGATCCAGCATGCCCGGAAGCTGCAGGACCTCTGGATCGATGGCCTGCCGGGCTACCTCAGCATGGAGCCGGGCGGGATGCTCCAGACCGTCGCCCTGGACATCCAGGGCGGGCAGATCGTCGGCATCTACTTCACCCGCAACCCGGACAAGCTCCAGCGCATGGCGATATCGTTCGGAGGGGCGGTGGAAACGCCGACGCCTCACTGAGCCTGGCCGGCGGGCGATCGCCAGCTCCCTGCAGCAGACCGTCGAGAACGCGCAGAGCGGATCGAGGGCGCTGGCGTGGCGAATGTCAGCGTAGACGGCGAGATCCTTGTTCGGGGCGAAATAGGTCTCGCCAGTGCGCCGCATGACACGCTTGGCTTTCTGGAGAGTATCCGGCCCCCGAATAGCCGGATCTTGTTTACGATGGCATGGAGGTTCACCAGCTTGGCCGGGTCGTCGAGGTCGTGCCGGGAGGCGTCGCCGAACAAGGTCGACGCCTCCCGGATGAACTCGCCATAGAGCGCTTCCCGTCGTGCCCGGTCCTGCACCAGGAGGGTCGCGACCACCTGGCTGTGCTGCGTCAGCCAGGTGGTCGCGAAGGAGGCCATCGCGCCGATGGCCGAACCGGCCAGCGCCGAGAGCGCCGAGTTGTAGGCCGCATCCATCGGCGGGAGGCCTCAGGCCACGCGCTTCGGCTGCGCCGCCAGCCAGTCGCAGTAGCGCCGTTCCGAGAGCCACGCATCACCGGCGGGCGTCAGCCAGGGGCCGCCGAGGACTACCCCGAAGTACGGTGCGGTGTCGTCCGTGCGGACCTCGTGCGTCTCGCGGAAGCCCTGGAAGTGACGCCTCACCAACTCGACCATCGGCATCCGCTCAGGCCCAGCGATCTCGACCATGCCGTTTAGGGGCGGCGCCAACGCGGCCTCCGCGACCTTCAGCGCAACGTCGGACGACGCGATCGGTTGGATCGACGCGGAGGTCACGCGCGCGACGCCATCGACGATTGCGGCTCCCGCGATGGCCGCGACGAACTCGAAGAACTGGGTGGCGCGGACAAGCGTCCAGGGCACGCCCGCCGAGGCAATCAACTCCTCCTGAGCAAGCTTGGCCCTGAAGTAGCCCATGTCGAGCAGGAGCTCGGTGCCGACCACCGAAAGCGCGACGTGGTGGGAGACGCCGGCATCCTTCTCGGCCGCGGCGAGGTTCCGTCCGGCGCGGACGAAGAAGTCCATCGCCGCCTCGTCGGCGAACGATGGCGAGTTGGCGACGTCGACCACCACAGTGGCGCCCTTCAACGCTTCCCCGAGGCCTTCGCCTGTGACGGCGTTGACGCCGGTGTTCGGCGAGGCCGCGAGGACCTCGTGGCCGGCGGCCTTCAGGGTGGTAACGACCTGAGAGCCGATCAGCCCCGTGCCGCCGATGACGACGATCTTCATGTGACGCTCCGTCCTGTGTCCGGTCCCGTTGGGGACGTTCGAAACTAAAGACGAGAGCGGTCCTACCCGGTGTGACATCAGCTCCGATGAAGCGTTCCGGGCGCCGTCCAAAAGCCCCTACAGTGCCGATTTTCGCCGTGGGACTTGGATCGATCTTCGCCTCGATCTTTGCTCGGCTAAAGGGAGCATGATTCGAGCGATAGCTGCCGGGGTGCCGCTAGAACTCCAGTTCGACCTCAAACGTTGGTGGTTAGAACGGGCGCAATCCTCCGCCACATGTGGCGGGAAAGACTGCTTGCAGGACGGTGATGGATGCTTTCGCCCCTGCCTCAACTCGGACGGCTGGAAGGACGATCTGCCCCCATGTTGATGCGGCGCCTGATCGCAGTCTTTGCAGCCGTCGTGCTCTGGTCACTGTGGGTGCTCTGCATCCTCCTGATCCTCCCG
>NZ_BPRB01000009.1 GCF_022179685.1 Methylobacterium trifolii | reverse complement strand
CCGCAGAAGGGGGAGGGGGAGGGAAGGCGCCGGCTTGGCTCCCGAGACCAGGTCTGCAAACCTGTGCACGACGTGGCGCAGGCGGGTCCGGATCCGTGACAAGGGCCAGGAGAACGTTCTTTTTTCAGAACGACGGATCGTGAAAGAACACCGGCATCCCACGCACGAGAAAAACGATTTTTCCCAAAGACCATCGCTTTGATCGGGATTGCCGAATCGACGCTTGATCTCGGCCGTCCCCTCCGGCCAAACTCCTGCTTCGGACAAGGCCGGCCCTGCGGAATCGTTTGTTATAACAAACAGGACCGTGGCCGGCGTGCAACGCAACCGCCGTACGTGCCGCCCGAGCCGCTCGGGAGGCCCGGCGCGGCGCGGTTGCTGCTGGGCTGAGGCCCGGGTGCCGTCGTCCCGCGAGGGCGGCGACCCGACCCGATCCGGCGCTTCGGACGACGTGGAGGGTGAGCGGATGAGGCACACGCGCTCGCACGGGGCCCGGCCCCGCATCGCGACCCGGTCTCCGGCCCTCGGGGCTCTGGCCGCCTGCTGCCTCGCCGTCCTTGCGCTCACGACCGTCACGTCGTCGCGGGCGGAACCCGTCCCATCCGAGGAGCGGCCGGCCCGGATCGGTCTCGGCGCCGGCGGCGCGGACGTGCGGCTCTCGGGCGACCTCCTCGAGGGGACGGCCGATCGCCTGGGGGCGCTGCTCGCCGCCCACCCGGAGGTCGTCCGCATCCACCTGACCAGCGAAGGCGGCCTCGTGGACGAGGGCCTCGCCCTGGGCGAACTGATCGCTGCGCGCGGGCTGTCCACCTACGTCCCGGATTATTGCGTCTCGGCCTGCACCCTGGCCTTCGTCCGCGGCCGGGAGCGCTACCTGCGTAACCAGGGGCGCCTCGGCTTCCACGCCCCCTACGAGACCGGCCCGGACGGGCGGATCGTCCAGCTCGATGGGGCGCCTGAGCGCGGGGCCTACGTCGCCGCCGGGGCCGATCCCGACTTCGTCGCGCGGGCCCTGGCGGTCGCCTCCGAGGACATCTGGATTCCCGAGGCCGGCGACCTGATCCGGGCGCGGGTGGTGACGCAGGTGGTCGACGCGCACCGCTTCCCCGACTCGACGCTGGACGACGACGACGGCGAGCCCGCCGTCCGGGCCGCCCTGCTGCGCAACCTGCCGATCCTGGCCGACCTCGATGCGGACGACCTCGACGGGCTCGCGGCCTGGTATCGCGACGGCTACCGGGCCGGCCGCAGCGAGGGCGAGGCCCTGGCCGGCCTGCGCCAGCGCACGGCCGCCATGGCCCTGCGGCGGTTCCGGGACGCCGACGACGCCACGATCCGCGACCTCGGTGGGCTCCTCGCCCGCGCCGTCCGGGAGGCGGCCGCGCGCAAGAGCGCGTCCTGCGGGGCCATCGCCGCGGGCGACCTGCTCCTGGCGACGGAGAGCCTGGAGGCCTCGGCGCTTCCCGTCTCCGGCCTGCACGGGCTGATCGCCGGGCGGCGCGGCCACGGCGGCCCGGCCGTCCCCGAGGCGCCCGCCCGCGCGGGTCCGGTGGCGGGCGATGTCGGCCTTGCCTGCGACGGGCCGGTCGCGGCCTACGGGGCGGCCCTGGACCGGCCCGAACGGGAGGCGGCCGCGCTGCTGCGCGCCCTGCTGTTCCGCGAGGCGCCGCGCCGCACCGCGGACGCCTCGGCGCTGCCCTGACCGGGCGGCCCGGCGCCGGCCGCGGTGTCGCAGCCGGGCAGCCCCGATCCCGGGTGCATTTCCGGCCGATCTTGCCTTAAAAGGATTCCAACAAAGGATATCCGCCAGGGCAGGAGACGATGGCTTCATACCAGCCTCGGGACGAGGACGAGGCCTGCGGGATCGTCCGCGCCGCCGCCGGACGGCCCGAGCGGCTGCGCCTCGTCGGCGGGGACACCAAGGCCGGGATCGGACGCCCGGCGCAGGACGAGGCGACCCTCTCGGCGGCCGGGCTCTCCGGCATCACCCTCTACGAGCCCGCCGAGATGGTGGTGGGTGCCCGCGCCGGCACGCCGCTTTCCGAGGTGCAGGCGCTGCTGGCCTCCCGCGGCCAGATGCTGCCCTTCGAGCCGGCCGATTACCGCACCCTGCTGGGCTCGACGGGCGAGCCGAGCTTCGGCGCGGTGGCGGCCGCCAACAATTCCGGCCCCCGCCGCATCAATGCGGGCGCCGCCCGCGACAGCCTGATCGGCGTGCGCTTCGTCAACGGGCGGGGCGAGGCGATCAAGTCCGGCGGCCGGGTGATGAAGAACGTCACCGGCCTCGACCTCGTGAAGCTGATGGCCGGCTCCTGGGGCACCCTGGGGCTGCTCACCGAAGTCACCTTCAAGGTGCTGCCGGTCTCCGAGCGGGTCGCCACCCTGGCCTTCCCCGGCCTCGACGACGCCCGCGCCGTGGAGGCGCTCTCGGCCGCCCTCGGCTCGCCCTTCGAGCTGACCGGTGCCGCCCACCTGCCGGCCGGCCTCTACGGCCCGGCCCGCACGCTGATGCGCGTCGAGGGTTTCTCGGACTCCATCGACTACCGGCTCGGCGAACTGCGCCGCCTGCTCCGGCGCTACGGCGAGCCGGAGGTGCTGGACGGCGAGGCCTGCGCCGACCTCTGGCGCCGGGTGCGCGACGCCGCGTTCCTCGCCGAACCGCCGGAGGCCGCGATCTGGCGCATCTCGACCGCCCCCGGCCGCGGGCCGGCGCTCACCGCGGCGGTCGCGGGGCTTTCGGCGGCCCGCTGGTTCTACGATTGGGGCGGCGGCCTGATCTGGCTTTCAACCGAGGCCGCGGGCGATGCGGGGGCC
The DNA here is from genome assembly GCF_022179685.1 of Methylobacterium trifolii. GTDB lineage: Bacteria > Pseudomonadota > Alphaproteobacteria > Rhizobiales > Beijerinckiaceae > Methylobacterium > Methylobacterium trifolii. Next base: position 44,488 of record NZ_BPRB01000009.1, on the reverse strand, counting down.
TCTGTGATTCGCGCGGCGGTGAAGGCGCAGGGAGGGCATGCCACCCTGATCCGCGCGCCCGAGGCCGTCCGCGCGGCCGTGCCGGTGTTCGAGCCGCTCTCCGCCCCCCTGATGCGGGTGACGCAGGGCATCAAGGCGGCCCACGACCCGGCCGGAGTGTTCAATCCGGGCCGGATGTACGCGGGGGTTTGAGTTTTACCCCTCTCCGGACGGAGAGTGGCCGAGGACGGGACCGTGCAAACCAACTTCTCCCTCACGCAGCTCGCCGACCCCGCCATGGCGGCGTCCGAAAAGATCCTGCGCACCTGCGTGCATTGCGGCTTCTGCACCGCGACCTGCCCGACCTACCTGCTGCTGGGCGACGAGCTCGACAGTCCGCGGGGCCGCATCTACCTGATCAAGGACATGCTGGAGGGCGGCAAGGCCGCCAGCGCCGAGGTGGTCAAGCACGTCGACCGCTGCCTGTCCTGCCTGTCCTGCATGACGACCTGCCCCTCGGGGGTGCATTACATGCACCTCGTCGACCATGCCCGCACGCATATCGAGGAGACCTTTTCGCGTCGCCTCGACGACCGCCTCCTGCGTGCGGTCCTGGCCTTCGTGCTGCCCTATCCCAACCGCTTCCGCCTCGCGCTTCTGGGCGCCAGGCTCGGCAGCCCGTTCAAGGGGCTGGTCGCCAGGCTCCCGCGGGTCGGCAACCGGCTGGCGGCGATGCTCGACCTCGCGCCCACTGTCCTCCCCAACCGCAACCCGACCGACCGGCCCGGAACGTTTCTACCCATGCACGGCCAAGTCCCGAAAAAACGGGTGGCGCTGCTGCGGGGCTGCGCCCAGAGCGTGCTGCGGCCCGACTTCAACGAGGCGGCCATCCGCCTGCTGAACCGCCACGGCGTCGCGGTGGTGCAGCCCCGCGGGGAGGGCTGCTGCGGGGCGCTGACCCACCACATGGGCAAGGCGCACGCCGCCCACGCCCACGCCAAGGGCGCGATCGATGCCTGGATCGCCGAGATGGATGCGGGCGGCCTCGACGCGATCCTGGTGACGGCCTCGGGCTGCGGCACCACGATCAAGGATTACGGCTTCATGTTCCGCGACGACCCGGCCTATGCCGAGAAGGCGCGCCGGGTCTCCGCGATCGCCCGGGACGTCACCGAGTTCGTCGCCGGCCTCGGCCCGCTGACGCCCACGGTCGAGACCGACCTCGTGGTGGCCTACCACTCCGCCTGCTCGATGCAGCACGGCCAGGGCCTGCGCACCGAGCCCAAGGCCCTGCTCAAGCAGGCCGGGTTCACGGTCAAGGACGTGCCCGAGGGCCACATCTGCTGCGGCTCGGCCGGCACCTACAACATCCTCCAGCCGGAACTCGCCGGGGCTCTGCGGGCGCGAAAGGTCGCCAACATCGAGCGGATGCGGCCGGACGTGATCGCCACCGGCAACATCGGCTGCGCCACGCAGATCGGGAAGGGCACCGCCATCCCGATCCTGCACACGGTGGAACTCCTCGACTGGGCCACCGGTGGCCCGCGCCCGGCGGCCCTCGAGGCCCTCCCGCCCCGGCTTATGCAGGCCGCGGAGTAGCGGTTCGTACCCTCACAGGTCGAGCTGGTAGGTCACGGGAATCCAGCGGTAGCCCGTGCCCAGGCGCGCGACGTAGCCGAGGGAGGGGAAGGCGGTGTGGTAGCCGGCCACCACGATCTCCTCCGTGGCGGCCATGTCGTAGATGCGGCGGCGCGTGGCCGCGCCCGCCGCCTTGTCCATGTCGAACAGGGCGTGCCAGTCGGGCCGGGCGAGCGAGGCGACCTCGTGGTGGGCGCAGTCGCCCCAGGCGAGCATCCGGCGTCCCCCGCTCTCGACGTGGAAGGCGAGGTGGCCCGGCGTGTGGCCGTGGGCGGCCAGCGCATGGATGCCGGGGACGATCTCGTCGCCCGGCCCGACGACGCCCGTGTGCGCGGAAACCGGCAGCAGATGGCTGCGGAACACCAGGGCGGACCTGTGCTCGTTGCCCGCCGGCGGGGCGGCCAGCCGCTCTGGCTTGGACCAGAAATCGTATTCCGCGCCGCCGACGACGTAGCGTGCGTTCGGGAAGGCGGGGCGGCCGTCCTCGATCAGGCCGCCGATATGGTCCGTGTGGCAATGCGTCAGCACGACCACGTCCACGCCCTCCGGCGCGCAGCCCGCGGCCCGGAGCCGTTCCAGCAGCAGGCCCCCGCTGGGCCGGGGCACGAAGCCCACCGCGCCGTTGCCGGTGTCGAACAGGACCCTTTCGCGACCGGTATCGACCAGGACGGGGGTGAAGCCCGGCTGGAAGCGGGCGCCCGGCAGACGGTTCTCCCGCATCAGCGCCTCGACCTCGGCCCTGGGCCGGTCCTCGCCGACGATCGGCCAGGGGCCGTCGATCAGGCCGGCCGCGTCGAGGAGCATCGTGACCTCGAAGGCGCCGAGGTCGAACCGGTGATGCGTCGGCCGCGTCGGCCCGAGACGGGCCGCGGCGGCCGGGCGCGGCGCCAGCGCCGGGGCGGCGAGGAGCGCGGCGGCGGAGGCCGCAAGGCGGCGGCGCGTGATCCGGGTCATGGGCGTTCTCCACCGTCGCGGCCGGTTGCGAATCTGCTACGTCTGTCCGGCCCGGAGCGGGGTAGCAGGAGACGCGGGGAGGCCGCTTGTACGAACGTGCTGCCGAGGCACCCCTCGATCCCCTCTGGCACGTCGCGGGCGGGACGACCTTCTTCGCCGGGCCGCTGGGCTACAATGCCAGCCACCAGCACGGCGCGCCCGTCTACCTCGCGGGTCTCTACGGCGCCTTCCGCCTGCGGGTGCGGGACGGCGCCTGGATCACCTGCCGCACGGCGATGATCCCGGCTGGCGTGCCCCACGAACTCGACCTCGGCGGCGATCCCCTGGGCGTGCTCTATCGCGAGCCGGACGCGGCCGGCCACGTGGACCTCGTCCCCCTGCTGCACGGCACGCACGAGGTCTCCGGGGCCCTCGTCGGCACCGCCGGCGCCATCGTCCCCTTGCGCGACCTCTTCGAGACCCGTGCGGGCCCCCGGGACGCGGGGCCGGCTTTGGACGACCTGCTGCGCTTCTCCGCGGCCCGCGCCGGGCGGGTGCTCGACGCGCGGGTGTCGCGGGCGGTCGCTATTCTCGATGCGGACCCGGATGCGATGCCGGCCGCCGTGCTGGCGCGGGCGGTGGGCCTGTCGGCCTCGCGCTTCCAGCACCTGTTCACGCAGGAGGTCGGCGTGCCCTACAGGCGCTACCGCGCCTGGATGCGGATGCGCCGGGCGATCCGCGCGGTGGTCGCGGGCAGCAACTTCACACGCGCGGCCTACGCGGCCGGCTTTTCCGACCAGTCCCACCTCGCCCACGACTTCCGCCGGACTTTTGGGGCGCCGGCCTCCCTCAGCCTGCTGCATATCCGGCGCTGACTTCCGGATAGGATCGTGCGGGGCCGAGGCGAATCGGGATGCGCGTGGTGAGAGTGTTCGGGACGTTGGGGCTGACGCTGCTGCTCGCCGTGTCACCAGCCGCGGCGCAGGGGCAGCCGCCCGTCCGGATCGGCCTGTCCGCGCCGCTGACCGGCTCGGATGCGGCGTTCGGGCAGGGAATGCGGATCGGGGCCGAGCAGGCGGTGGCCGACCTCAACCGCGCCGCCGGGCCGGGCGGGCGCCGGTTCGCCCTGGTGGTGGCCGACGATGCGGGGGAGATCCGGCAGGGCGTGGCCGTCGCGCGGCGGTTTGCGGGCGACGGCATCCGCCTCGTGGTCGGGCCGCTGGAATCGTCCGTCGTGGCGGCGGTCGCCCCCGTCTACGACGAGGCCGGCGCCGTCCTGGTGGCGCCTGGCGCGGCGTATGCTCCGCTGACGGGGCGGGGGCTGGCGGGGCTCTTCCGCCTCGCGCCCAGCGATGCCCAGCAGGGACTTGCGGCCGGAGCCTACCTCGCCGGGCTTCACGGTGGGCGCCCGATCGCCATCGTGCACGACCGGACCACCTTCGGGCGCGGCCTCGCCGAGGCGGTCTCCGGGGCCCTGAAGGCCGCCGGCAACCCGGAGGTGCTGTTCGAGGGCGTGGCCCGCGGCGCCAGGGACGCGCCGGAGCTGATCGCGAGCCTGAAGGCGGCAGGCCCCGCCGCGGTCTATTTCGGGGGGCTCGCGCCCGAGGCCGCCATGCTGGTGCGCGCCCTGCGCGAGGCCGGCCTGTCCGCCACCTTCGTGTCCGGCGACGGCATCCTCGACCGCGACTTCGCCACCGCCGCAGGCGCTGCCGGCGAAGGGACGGTGATGACTCTGCCGGCCGAGCCGCGGCGGCTGCCCGACCCCAGAAGCCCGGGCCGTCCCGTCCCGCGCAGCCCGGAGGCCGACGCGGTCGCGGCCGGCGCCTACGCCGCGGTCGAACTGCTGGCGCAGGCGGTGGAGCGGGCGCGCTCCGCGGACGGCCGCAAGGTGGCGGACGCCCTGCACGGCGACGTCCCGTTCCGGACGGTGATGGGCGAGGTCGCCTTCGACGCGAAGGGCGACACCCGGCGGGGCGACCTCGTGCTCCGGGTCTGGCGCCGGACGCCGGATGGCCGCCTCGACTATGCCGGCAACGAGCCGGCGCCCTGATCGGTGCCAAGCGCGGCATTTCATGTCGATGACGGGCGCCGGCCGGCCGGCACAGCTTGCCGTTGCGGCGCCCGCCCACTACATCGGTGCGGCGTCAGCCGGCTTGAGCCCGTCCGATGGGATCGGACGCGCCGCCGCGGCGTTCTTCCGATTGTTCGATAACGAGATAGAGTTGCCGGAACGCCTGCTGCCAGACGGTCCGACTGGAGAAGGTGAATGGCGAAAGAAGAGTTGATGCAGTTCGACGGGCTCGTCCTGGAGATCCTGCCGGACGCGCGCTACCGGGTGCAGCTCGACCAGGGTCACGAGATCGTGGCCTACACCGCCGGGAAGATGAAGAAGAACCGGATCAAGACCCTGGCCGGGGACCGTGTGACCGTCGAGATGTCGCCCTACGACCTCGAGAAGGGCCGCCTCGTGTTCCGCCACAAGGACGAGCGCTCCGCCGGTCCCCGTCCGCCCGTGCGCGGCGGCCAGTTCCGCCGCCGCTGAGCACCCCGCCCGCCGCCGCCCCGCGCGGGACCATCGCCGCCTATCCGCTGCTGACGCTGACCGCCCTGCTCTGGGCGGGCAACGCGGTCGCCGGCCGCTGGGCGCCGGGGCACGTCTCGCCCCAGGCGATCACCACCCTCCGCTGGGGCGTGGCCTGCGCGGTCCTCGGCGTCCTGTCCCACCGCAAGGTCCGGGCCGAGTGGCGGCTCCTTCGCCCCCACTGGCTGCTGATCCTGCTGATGGGGGGCCTGGGCTACACCGCCTTCAACAGCCTGTTCTACGCGGCCGGCGCCTACACGAGCGCGGTCAACCTCGCCCTGTTCCAGGGGGCGATCCCCGTGCTGGTGATCGTGCTGAACTACGCGGTGCTGCGCGCCCCCGTGACCTGGGGACAGGGGCTGGGCGTCGTCGTCACCCTGCTCGGCGCCGCCCTGGCCGCGACCCGCGGCGACGTGGCGGTCCTGCGCGACCTCGCCTTCAACCGCGGCGACGTGCTGATCTTCTGCGCCTGCCTGCTCTATGCCGGCTACACCGTCGCCCTGCCGTACCGGCCCAATGTCTCCGGGCTGACCTTCTTCACGGCGATGGGCGGGGCGGCCTTCGTCACGTCCCTGCCGCCCCTGGCGGTGGAATGGAGCCTCGGCCGCACGATCTGGCCGGGGCCGGAGGGCTGGGCCCTCCTGCTCTTCGTGGCCTTGGGGCCCTCGCTCGCCGCGCAGCTCTGCTTCATGCGCGGCGTCGAGCTGATCGGTCCGAACCGGGCCGGGCTGTTCGTCAACCTCGTGCCGATCTTCGGGGCGGGGCTCGCCGTGCTGCTGGTCGGCGAGCCCTTCGGCCGCACCGAGGCCCTGGCGCTCGCCCTGGTGCTCGGCGGCATCGTCTGCGCCGAGCGCCTGGGACGAAAGCCCGCAGGCGCCGCGGACGAGGCGGCTACTCGCAGACGCGGACGCGCCGGACGATGACGTCGCCGTAGGCGTCGACGTAGCGGCGGCGCTCGAAATGGCAGACCGGGCCGTAATCCTCCTCGACGTAGGCCGGGCGCGGGGCGCGGTAGACCGGCTGGCCGGGGTAATAGCCGTTCTGCGACGAGGCGATGGCGCCGCCGACCGCGAGGCCGCCGAGCACGCCCAGCGCCGCCGCGCCGCCCGGGCCGATGCCGTCGCGGGCCTGCGCGGCGGGTGCGGACACGGCGAGGCCGCCGACCACGAGGGCGGTCGCGAGAAGTCGATACATGGTTCGTCCCCTTCAGGGATCGCGCCGGACACCGTGTCGGGGCGCGACCGTCGCGGTGAGGAAAGCCCGGCTTTGAGGCGATTGTTCGGCGCCGGTCCCGGCTTGACCCGACCGCCGTTCGGCTCGACACCGGGTGGAACCCGGCACGCGGCCGGAGCGGGCGCCGAGCGAGGGACCGGGATGGTGACACGAGGCTTCGTCGGACGGCGCCGGGCGCCGGGCGACACCGGGACGCGGCTGCCGCCGGGCCAGTACCTGACCCAGGACTTCCCGATCCTGCAGATCGGCCCCAACCCGGAGGTGGACCTCGCCACCTGGCGCTTCACCCTGCGCGAGGGGGCGCGGCCGATCAAATCCTGGACCTGGCAAGAGTTCGAGGCCCTGCCGCGCACCGCCTGGCACGGGGACATCCACTGCGTCACCAAGTGGTCGAAGTTCGACACCGCCTGGGAGGGCGTCAGCGTCGACGACCTCCTGGCGGATGCCGGGATCGCGGCGCCGACCGACTACCTCCTGGCCGAGGGCTACGACGACTACACCACCAACCTGCCGGTGGCCGACCTCGTGGGCGGGCAGGCGATGATCGCTACCCGCTACGCGGGCGCGCCGATCGAGCCCGACCACGGCGGCCCGGCCCGCCTGTTCGTGCCGCACCTCTACTTCTGGAAGAGCGCCAAGTGGCTCAAGGGCCTGCGCTTCACCCGGAAAGACGAGGCCGGCTTCTGGGAGATGCGGGGCTACCACATGTACGGCGACCCCTGGCGGGAGCAGCGCTACACCGGTGACTGAGATCCAGCCCTCCGCTCCCCTGGTCTTCCGCTGGCAGGAGGCCCGCATCGCGGCGATCGCGCCGGTGACGGCGCGGGTGAAGAGCTTTCGCCTGGCGGTGGCCTTCGCCGACGGCTACCGCGCCGGCCAGCACGTGGACGTGCGCCTGACCGCGCAGGACGGCTACCAGGCCCAGCGCAGCTACTCCATCGCCTCGGCGCCGGACGGCAGCGGCACCATCGAGCTGATGGTCGAGGGTCTCGAGGACGGCGAGGTCTCGGGCTACTTCTTCGACGTCGCCGCGGTCGGCGACGTGATCGAGCTGCGCGGGCCCATCGGCGGCTCGTTCTCCTGGGATGCGCCAGACGGCGGCCCGCTGCTGCTCGTCGGCGGCGGCTCGGGCGTGGTGCCCCTGCTGTCGATGCTGCGCCGCCGGGCGCTGGCGGCCCCCGACCTGCCGGCCCTGCTGATCTACTCCACCCGCACCCGCACGGAGGCCATCGCGCTCGCCGAACTGGAGGCGCGCCACCGCGACGAGCCCGGCTTCACCCTGGTGCTCGCCGTCACCCGCGAGGCGGGCGGGCGCCGCATCGGAAGCGATACCGTCGCCGCCGCGCTCGCGAGCCTCGGCAGCCCGACCCGCGTCTTCGTCTGCGGCGCGAACCCCTTCGTCAGCGCGGCCTCGAACCACCTCGTCGCGGCCGGGCTCGCGCGGGGCGTGATCCGGACGGAACGCTTCGGAGGATAAGCCGCCTGCCTTGCTGCGGGGCGCCTTCGCCCTAACCTCGCCGGAGCCCCTGTTTCAGGCACCGGTCGGGATTCCCATGCGCCATCGCTCCATCGCCGTCGCGTTCGCCGCCCTGGTCGGCCTCGCGCCCCTGCACGCGCAGGCGGAGGCGGACCCGACGGTGCTGGGCGCGGTCAAGGCCCAGGACGGGCCCCTGCGCCAGACCCTGGCGGCGCTGGTCGACGTCGATACCGGCACCGGCTTCGTGCCGGGCCTGACGCGGGTCGAGGCGATCCTGCGCGGGCGCATGGAGGCCGCGGGCCTGTCCGTCGAGGCGCGGCCGGCGCCCACCTTCGGCGGCAACACCCTGGTCGGCACGATGACGGGCACCGGCACGCGCAAGCTGATGCTGCTCGTGCATTACGACACCGTGTTCGGCGAGGGCGACGCCGCCAAGCGCCCCTACACGGAGCGGGACGGGCGCGCCTACGGGCCGGGCGTGGCCGACGCCAAGGGCGGCATCGCCATCATCCTGCACACGCTGGCCGCCCTCAAGGCGGTGAACTTTTCCGGCTACGGCACCCTGACGGTGGTGTTCAACCCGGACGAGGAGCGCGGCTCGCGCGGCTCGCGCGACGAGATCCGCAAGGTCGCCGCAGGCCAGGACTACGTGCTGTCCTTCGAGCCGTCCTTCGACGAGCCGGGAATCGATGCCGCCACGATCGCGACCAAGGGCATCAACTACGCGAGCCTGACCGTGCAGGGCCGCGCGTCCCATGCGGGCGGCGCCCCGGAGGCCGGCCGCAACGCCGTGACCGAACTCGCCCACCAGATCCTCCAGCTCCAGGACCTCGGCGACAAGGACAAGGGCACCAGCCTGAACTGGACCGTGGTGAGCGGGGGCACCAAGCCCAACATCATCCCCGACAGCGCCAAGGCCGAGGGCGACATGCGCTACTTCGTGCCCGCGGAGTACGACCGGGTTCTGAACCAGGCGCGCAAGATCGTGGAGACCCACCGCGTGCCCGACACCAAGGTCGCGTTCGCCTTGAATCCCGGCCGCCCGCCGCTGCCGGCCAACCCCGCGACCGCGGCTCTGGGCGAGCGGGCGCGGGCGATCTACGCGGAACTCGGCAGCGACCTGAAGCTCGTCGAGATCGGCGGCGGGACCGACGCGGCCTACGCCTACCAGCCCGACAGCCCGGACAAGCCCGCCGTGCTCGAATCCCTCGGCGTCGTCGGGGGCGGCTACCACGGCCCCGACGAGTTCGCCGTCCTCGCCAGCCTGACGCCGCGCCTCTACCTCGCCACCCGCCTCGTCATGCAGCTCTCGCAGGACAAGCGCTGAGCGCGCCTCGGGGGCCGTTCGCGTTTTTCGGCTCCCATCCTGAGGCTACCGTCTTCACCCATCTCGCGAGGATGGGCGACGCGGCGCGGGTCCCCTCTCCCGTGCGGGAGAGGGAAAGGGTGAGGGATGCGACCTCTCCGGAAGGACCTGGGACCCTCACCCCAACCCTCTCCCGCACGGGAGAGGGGGCCGCACAGCGCTTCGAGCGACCTGTCCGGTACCCCTGCGCGCAAGCCCGTCAGGATGAGGAGGCGATGAGGATAGGCCGTTCAGATCGCCGCTCTGACGGAATCGATTGGTGCGTCAGACGTGAACCGCGCGCTCAGGGGCTGAAGATCAGCACGAGGTAGACGAAGAAGACGATCAGGTGCACCGCCCCCTCCAGCACGGTGGTGCGCAGCCCCGAGAAGGTGAGGGTGCTGAGGATCAGCGTCACGGTCAGCAGCGCCATCTCCGTGGGCTTGAGGCCGAGCACCACGGTCTGGCCGGTGAGGAGGCCGATGGCCAGGATCGCGGGCACCGTGAGGCCCACCGTCGAGGTCGCCGCCCCGAGGCAGAGGTTGATCGCCCGCTGCAGCTCGTTGCGGGCGATGGCCTTCAGGGCCGAGATCGCCTCGGGCGTGAACACGATGGCCGCGATCAGCACCCCGCTCAGGGCCGAGGGCGCGCCCAGCGCCCCGATGCCGTGGTCGAGGATGACGGCGAGGTTCTTGGCCAGCAGCACGATCGGCAGGATGTTGGCCAGCAGCAGCACGGTGTGGCGCAGGACGGCACCGGACGCGGGCGCGGCTTTGGCCGCGGCCTCGGGGGCGCTTTGCCCCTCGACGATCGCATCCTTGAAGAAGTCGCTGTGCCGGCCGGTCTGGATCAGCAGGAACACGCCGTAGAGGGCGAGCGTGAACACCGAGAAGGTGATCGCCTGGAACCGGGTCAGGGTGCCGTCGCTGGTCGAGGTGGTGAAGTTCGGGATGATCAGCGCGATCGTGGTGAGCGGGATGATGACCATCAGGAAGGAGGAGGCCCCCTGGAGGTTGTAGCGCTGCTGGTGGTGCCGCAGGCCGCCGACGAGGAGGCCGAGGCCGACCACGCCGTTCAGGACGATCATCAGCACCGCGAACATCGTGTCGCGCCCGAGCGTCGGCGCGTCCTTGGCCGAGAGCATCACCGCCGAGATCAGCGCCACCTCGATGATGACGATGGCCAGCGTCAGGACGAGGGTGCCCAGCGGCTCGCCGAGCATCTCGGCCAGTTCCTCCGCCTCGTGCACCACGCCGAAGGCGGCCCAGAGGATCACCCCGATCAGCCAGGCGAACAGGCCGGCGGCCCAGAGGGGCTGGGCGAGGTCCCCGAGCCAGCCCTTCCCGAACCAGGCGAAGGCGGCCACCGTCGCCCAGGCCACCACCAACCGAACGGCTCCGCCCATCGTCCATCCCCTCGCATTCCGCGCGACAATCCGCGGCTTTGCCGGAGGTTGCGCCCGCGCGCACCGTCCAAGCGCACCCGCCATGCGGCCTGCGACGTGGCATTGAACGCGCGAAAGGGCTAGAGCAGAAGGCTTCGCAACCCGAGTCGAGACCGGCGCGCTTCCCCCACGACCCGCGGCCCGCCCGCGTGTCCGGCCGGAGCGGCGGTCGTGTGAGTCCCCCGAACGTGCCGTTTCCTTCCCTGCCCGCCCCCTTCGAGCGGGCGCTCGCCGACCGCGACTACGCCGAACCCACGCCCGTGCAGAGCGCGGTGCTGGAGGCGGCCTCGGAAGGGCGCGACCTCCTCGTCTCCGCCCAGACCGGCTCCGGCAAGACCGTGGCCTACGGGCTGGCGATGGCCGGCATGCTGCTCGACGGGGCGGACATGCTGGCGCCCGCCGGCGCGCCGCTGGCGCTGGTCATCGCCCCCACCCGCGAACTCGCCCTCCAGGTGCAGCGCGAGCTGATGTGGCTCTACGCGCCCGCCGGCGGCCGGGTCACGGCCTGCGTCGGCGGCATGGACCCGCGGCGCGAGGCCCGCGCCCTCCAGGAGGGCACGCACATCGTCGTCGGCACGCCGGGGCGCCTGCGCGACCACCTGGAGCGGCGCACCCTCGTCACCGAGGCCATGGCCTGCGTCGTCCTCGACGAGGCCGACGAGATGCTGGACCTCGGATTCCGCGAGGACATCGAGTTCATCCTCTCGGCCACGCCCCACCAGCGCAGCACCTTCCTGTTCTCGGCCACCCTGCCGAAGGCCATCGACAGCCTCGCCGCCCGCTACCAGCGCGACGCCCTGCGGCTGGCCGTCAAGAGCGAGACGCGGGGGCATGCCGACATCGCCTACCGGGCGATCCGGGTGGTGCCCCGCGAGATCGAGCACGTGGTGCTCAACCTCCTGCGCGCGGCCGACGCGCCCACCGCGATCGTGTTCTGCAACACCCGCAACGCCGTGCGCCACCTCCAGGCCAGCCTGACCGAGCGCGGCTTCTCCACCGTGGCGCTCTCGGGCGAACTCGGCCAGGGGGAGCGCAACGCCGCCCTCCAGGCTTTGCGCGACGGCCGCGCCAAGGTCTGCGTCGCCACGGACGTGGCCGCCCGCGGCATCGACCTGCCGACGCTCAGCCTCGTCATCCACGCCGACCTGCCCCACGACGCCGAGGTGCTCCAGCACCGCAGCGGCCGCACCGGCCGGGCCGGGCGCAAGGGCACGAGCGTGCTGCTGGTGCCGAACGCCCGCCGCCGCCGGGCCGAGCAGATGTTCGCCATGGCCAAGGTGAGCCCCGAATGGAGCGGGCCGCCCTCGGCCGACGAGATCCGGCGGCTGGACGGCGAGCGCATGCTCACCGACCCGCTGTTCACCGAGGAGCCGGCCGAGGAGGACCTCGCCCTGGTCGAGACGCTGCTGGCCGGCCGCACGCCCAGTGAACTCGCCGCGATCCTGGCCCGGGTCTACCGCACCCGCCTGCCGGCCCCGGAGGACGTGACCGATCCGGGCGACGCCAGCGGCCGCGGCGCCGGCCGGCCGCCCTACGATCCGATGGACCCGGAGAAGATCGCGGCCATGGGGCCGGCGGTCTGGTTCCGGCTCAACCTCGGCCGGCGCGACAACGCCGACCCCCGCCGCCTGCTGCCGATGCTGACCCGCCGCGGCGCCATCGACCGGCAGGAGATCGGCGCGATCCGCATCTTCGACCGGGAGACCAAGTTCGAGGTGCGCGGCAACGCCGCCTCGCGCTTCGCCGCCGCCTTCGCCCGCAACGGCTCCCCCGAGATCCAGGTCGAGGCCCTCACCGGCGACGCGCCGCCGGCCGAGCGCAAGGGCCCGAAGGGCTTCCAGAGCCCGCGGGCCGGCAAGCACCAGCGCCAGGTCGGCAAGCCCGAGGGCAAGGTCGCCCGCAAGCCGCGCCAGGGGTGAGGGCGGAAAGCCCCGACGCAGCCGATTGCGGGCGCGGTCAGGCCGCGCGCACGGTCGCGAGGAAGCGTGCGACTTCCGCGGCCAGATGCTCGGACTGGCGCGAGAGTTCGGAGGCGGCGCCGAGCACCTGGCTGGCCGCGGCGCCCGTCTCCTCGGCCGCCGCCGCAACGCCGGCGATGTTGCTCGTCACCTCGCCCGTACCCACCGCCGCCTGGGACACGTTGCGCACGATCTCCTGGGTCGCCGCGCCCTGTTCCTCCACCGCCGCCGCGATCGACGTGGCCACGCCGCTGATCTCCTGGATGCGCCCGGTGATGCCGCCGATCGCCGCGACCGCCTGATCCGTCGAACCCTGGATGCGGGTGATCTGGCCGGAGATCTCCTCCGTCGCCCGGGCCGTCTGCCCGGCCAGGTCCTTGACCTCGGCGGCCACCACGGCGAAACCCCGCCCCGATTCACCGGCCCGCGCCGCCTCGATCGTCGCGTTCAGCGCCAGCAGGTTGGTCTGGCTCGCGATCGACGCGATCAGCCCGACCACGTCGCCGATGCGCGCCACCGCCCCGCTCAGCTCCCGCACCAGCGTGCCGGTCCGGTCGGCTTCGGACACGGCCATCCGTGCGAGGTCCGCCGAGCCGTCGACCTGCCGCCCGATCTCCTGCACCGAAGAGCCGAGTTCCTCGGCTGCGGCCGCGACGGTGTTGACGTTCGAGGCGGCCTCCTCGGCGGCGGCGGCCACGGTGGTCGATTGCGTGGCCGTCTCGGTCGCCGTGGCGGTCATCGCCTGCGCGGTGGCCTGCAACTCGGTCGCCGAGGCCGAGACCATGCCGACGATGCCGCCCACGGCCGCCTCGAAGCCGTCGGCCATCTGGCGCATGCCGGCCTTGCGCTGCTCCTCGGCCGCCAGGCGCGCCTCGGCGGTCTCCGCCTCCAGCCGGCGCGTGCGAATCAGGGCGTCCTTGAACACCTGAACCGCGGCCGCCATCGCGCCGATCTCGCTGCGCTCGCCCGTGTGGGGCACGGCGATCGTCGTATCGCCCTGCGCCACGAGGTCCATCACGCCTGCCATGCGGCGGACGGGCGCGGAAATCGTGAAGACCGACATCCAGCCGACGGCAAGGATCGTCGCCGCCACGATGCCGAGGACGACGGCGATCGCAGAGCGCGTGCTCGCTCCGAGCGCGGCAGCGAACGCGGCACCCTTCGTCCCGTTGGCCTCGTTGAAGCCGAGATCGGCTTTGAGAGCGGCACGGGCCGCGTTGAGCGCCGGGAGCATGCCGTCCAGCAGGTAGCTGCTCGCGCCTTGGGGATCGCCGGCCTGCAGCCGCCGCACGAATTCCTCGCCCATGGCGGAGTACGCCGGCACGGTGGCCTCAACGGCCTTCCAGAGCGTCTCTTCACCATCGCTGACGAAGGGCGCGTATTCCTCCAGATCCTTGCTGACGTCGGACATGCTCGCGCGCAGCCGCGGGAGGGATTGCGGCCGGCGCTCCTCGCTGGACACGAGATAGGCCAACTGCCGGCTGCGCAGGGTCTCGAAGTTCGTGGCGAGTCTGCCGAGGATGCGCGTGGACGGCAACGCGTTGCCGCCGAGGTCGTCGGTGACGGCACTGAGTGTCTGGAGCCGGACATAGCAGAAGCCGCCCATGCCGCAGGCAAGGAGGAACAATACGAGGAGCGCACCGATCAGACGGGCGCGGATGGTGAGGTTCGAAAGCATGATGACGTACCCAAGCGGCGTAACTTAGGTTACTAATTGTACGTTAATTAACTCTTGCATCATGGTTAGCCGGCTCTAGGTCTTTGTTTTGACGCGCACTTTCACGACGAACCGGCATCTACTTCGTCGGAGTGCGCTCTAGCGCACGTCCATCGTGTCGTACGAAATCCGTTCGGTCGCCTCGCGATGCGGATTTCGGCTTCGCGCAAACGTCGCGTCGGAGCACGATGCGGAAACGTGGAATCCGGATTTCCGACACCATCGTGCGAAGCCGAGAGCAGTGAGCCGCCGTCTCCGTGAGGCGGCAGCATGCTCCGAGGCCGCGCCACGCGATCGCCGTTCGTGTGTTTCGATTGTCCCTGGGACGGGAGCCGGACGCGCGCACCGCCTGCGCCGTCGATCGGCGTCCGCTGCGAGCCCCATGCGAACGGCTGAACGCGGGTCACGGGCGGTGCGGCGGCGAGCGAAAGTCCGAGCGCGCCCGGACCGGAACGAAGCGGGTCAGAACCGGTCGGGCAGGCTCTTGACCGCGTCGCCGAGGGCTTCGACGCTCTCGCGGAGCTTGCGCCCGGCCGGCGCCAGGGACGGCACCTTGAGGCCGAACACCTCGGTCTCCTCGGATTCCGCGGCGGCGGCCGGCGCGGCCTCGGCACTCGCGACGGTGGCGGCGGGCTTGCGGACCGAGGCGGCCTTCTCCGGCCTGGGCTTGGCCTTGGCCGGCTCCGGGGGCAGGGCGGCGAAGGTCGCCCCCGCTTCCCGCGCCCGCACGGTCTCCGCCGGCCGCGGGCTCACCGTCGCCACCGTCTTCGACGGGGCGACGAGGCTGGCCTGGCGTGCCGGGCCGATCACCGCGGCGTTCTCGATCACGGGCAGGCGCCTGGCCGGCTTCTCGGCCACCGGCTTCTCGAAGACCGGCTTCTCGACGACCGGCTTCGGGAGGACGGTGTCCACGGCAGCGGGGCGGATTGCGGGTTCCGGTGGAACCAGCGCGGCCGTGCGGGCCGGCGGCTCGACGGCGGGCTCGGGCGCCACGGCCGCGACGGGGGGTACGCTCCCACGGGGGGGCGCCACCGATCCGGTCGCCAGCGCCGGCATCCCGTCCTTGAGGTCGGGCCAGTCGGACGCGTTCTGGCGGACCGCGATGCGGGGCTTGGGCGGCCCGGCCAAGCCGGCGAGCAGGTTCGTCGCCCCGAGCCCGAAGGCCCCGAGGCCGGCGACGCCGAGGACGGAGAACAGCACGACGCGTCCGCCGGCACGCCCGGGCGGGCGGGCCGCGGCGGCGCGGACGGGGCGGGTCTCGGACGGGTCGAGGGTCAAATCGTTCATGGGCCGGGGTCTCTGACGCGACGCAGGATGAGCGCGGCCCAGCTCCCCAGACATGGCCGCACGCCTCCGAAGTGTTGGTGGAGGCGAGTCTCGGTTAACGATTGATGACCGGCAATACGGCGCAAAGATGTCGGGCCCTCCGCGCGGAGCCGGTCTTCCACACGCAGGGACGAAGCCTGGGTAGGCGATCGCGATTAACGGCCCGTTGCACTGGAATCCTGTGGCGGGCCCGGCCTGCCGCCGGTCCGGCCGTCCGCTGCGATGTGGACGGCTCGTCCGGGCGCGCGCGTTCGCCATGGACATCGCGGGCGGCCTTGGCCACCCTCCCGCGCGTGCAATCCCCACCGATCCCGCTCGACGCCATGCCCGACGCCGCCGGGCCCCCGCCCGGCGGCCCGGCGCGCCGCCACGGCCTGCTGGACTGGGCGGGCTGGTCGACGCGCACGCGGCTCATCGCCGTGGTGCTGGCCATCGACGTGGTCGCGGCCCTGGTCTCCTGCGCCGTCATCGTGCTCAACGCCCGCTCGGCGGTGAAGGTCGAGACGCGGGCGTCGCTCGCCACCGTCGAATCCCTGGTGGCCGACACCATCCGCCTGTCCGAGGCCGCCTCGCCCGACAGCCTGCTCCAGACCCTCGACCTGCGCTTCCAGGTGCTGCGGCACGTGCGCGTGGCCGTCCTCGACGACGACGGCGACCGGGTCGGGTCCGACCTCGCCCGGCCGCGCCAGGAGAAGGAGGCCCCGCGCTGGTTCGCCGACCTGATCATGCCGCCGATCGAGCAGCACGTCCTGCCGATCGCCACGGGCGGCAGGCGGATCGGCACGGCCCGGATCACGACGCAGCCGATGGACGAGATCGACGAGATCTGGAGCTATGCCAGGGCGCTGTCGCTCACCACGTTCTGCATCAACGCGGCGATGCTGCTGGCCCTCTACCTTGCCCTCGGCCGCATCCTCGCGCCCCTCGGGCGCCTGGCGGACGGGCTGACGCAACTGGAGCGGCACGACTACACCGCGCGGCTCGAACCGCCCGACACGCAGGAACTCGCCGTGATCGCGGGCCGCTTCAACAAGGTCGCCGAGGCGCTCGGCGAAGTGCGCTCGGCCAACGGGCGCCTCAACCGGCAATTGCTCACCGCCCAGGACGACGAGCGCCGCCGCACGGCCCTCGAACTCCACGACGAGTTCGGCCCCTGCCTCTTCGCCCTGGAGGCGAACGCCGCCTCGGTCGGCCGGCTCGCCGCGGCCGCCGAGCCGGACCGGGCGCGGCTGGCGGCGCGGGCGGCCGAGATCGGCGCCATCGTCGGGCAGGTGCAAGGGCTCAACCGCGACCTCCTGAACCGCCTGCGCCCGCACGGTCTCGGCGACATCCCGCTGGGCGACTGCCTCGACCTGCTGCTGCGCACCTTCGGCCAGCGCCATCCCGGCACCACCTTCTCCGGCGATTTCGACGGGCTCGAGCGCGGCTACGGCGACCTCGTGGACCTCACCGTGTTCCGCTGCATCCAGGAGAGCATGACCAACGCCGTGCGCCACGGTGCCGCGACCCGGGTGGAGGCGCGCGCCGAGGAGGTCGACGGCACCCTGCACGTCTCGGTCCGCGACGACGGCACCGGCATTCCCGCAGACCACGATCCCGGAACCGGGCTCGGTCTCTCGGGGATGCGCGAGCGGGTCGAGGCCCTGGACGGACGCTTTGGACTTGACAACGGCAGCCCCGGCGCGGTTGTCCGGATCACCATCCCGGTGACGTCGGACCGGGGCGACGGGACAAATTCGGCACAACCCGCATGAACGCCATCGTCAGCAAGACCCACGCCGCCGCGACGCGCCTGCCGGTGCTCGTGATCGACGACCATCCGATCGTGCTCCAGGGCTGCCGCCGCGTCCTGGAGGATGCCGGCGTCGAGACCGTGGCCGAGGCGACCACGGTGGTCGGCGGCTACCGCATCTTCCACCGCCTGCGCCCGCCCGTGGTGATCTGCGACCTGACCTTCCAGGGCAGCGGGCTCGCCGGCCTCGGCCTGATCCGGCGGATGCGCGCCGTCGCGCCCGCGACCCGCATCCTCGTGTTCAGCATGCACAACGATCCCGTCATCGTCTCCCGCGCCCTCGAGGCCGGGGCGCTCGGCTACGTCCTCAAGGACCACGCCTCGGCGGAGCTGTTCGACGCCTTCGAGAAGGTCCGCGTCGGCGAGGTCTACCTCGACCGGCGGCTGGCCACCGAGGTCGCGATGCTGCGCACCGACGCCCGCCGCACCCCCGAGACGCAGCTCACCCCCCGCGAGCGCCAGATCCTCGCCTGCCTCGCGCAGGGGCGCTCCTATGGCGCCATCGCCGCCGACCTCTCGGTCAGCTACAAGACCGTGACCAACGCCTGCTCGCAGATGCGCCAGAAGCTCGGCGTGCGCACGCTGGCCGAACTCATCCACGTCGCCGTCACCCAGGCCCAACGCCAAGGTTGATTTTTGAGACTTGGCGGCGCGGTTCTTCGGACGGCGGGAGGTTTTCGCGATGCAGGGTGGTGGGGCAGGGGCGTTCTCCCGGGAGGCGTGGGCGCGCAACGCCGCCGCCTACGAGACCATCCGCACCATGCCGTTCAACGCCGAGCTGGCGGCCGGCACCCTGAGCCCTGAGCGCTTCACGCGCTACATCGTCCAGGACGCGCATTACCTCATCGGCTTCGGCCGGGCGCTGAGTCTGGCCGCCGCCAAGGCGCCCGATCCCGAGGGCATCGTGCTGTTCTCGCGGGCGGCCCAGGAGGCCATCGTGGTCGAGCGCGCCCTGCACGGCGGCTTCTTCCGCGATTACGGGATCGCGCCCGAGACCTTCGCGGCCACGCCGCTCACGCCCCCGTGCGACCACTACGTCTCCTACCTCCTGGCCACGGCCTATGCCGAGCCGTTCGAGGTGCTGCTCGGCGCCCTGCTGCCCTGCTTCTGGATCTACGCCGAGGTCGGCCGCGACATCTTTTCCCGCGCCGGGCCCGGCAACCCCTATCGCGCCTGGATCGACACCTATGCCGGCGAGGAGTTCGGGCTGGCCGTCGCGGCGATGATCGCGGCCACCGACGCCGCCGCGGCCGGCGTCTCCCCGGCCTTGCGCGAGCGGATGCACCGGGCCTTCACCCACGCCACGCGCCTCGAATGGCTGTTCTGGAACGGGGCCTACGACGGGGCCGGCTGGCCGGTCTGAGCCCCGCCCTCAGGCGGCGGTGCCGGATCGCGCCAGCGCCGCCGCATCGCGCCCGACCACGGCGGCGAGGCCGTCCAGGCCCTCCGCCCGCATCCGCGCCACGAGGCCGGACTTGATCGCCCCGACGAGCCCCGGCCCGGCATAGATCAGCCCGGAATAGAGCTGGAGCAGGCTCGCCCCGGCGCGGACCTTGGTCCAGGCGGCCTCCGCCGAATCGATCCCGCCGACGCCGATCAGCGGCAGCCGCGTCCCGACCCGGAGGTAGGTCTCGGCGAGCAGCCGGGTGGACGGCGCGAACAGCGGCCGGCCGGACAGCCCGCCGGCCTCCCCGGCGAGCCGCGCCTCGGTGAGCGAGGCCGGCCGGGCGATGGTGGTGTTCGAGACGACCAAAGCCTGGACGCCGCGGCGGATCGCGGTGGCGGTGATCGCGTCGAGGGCGTCGAGGGTGATGTCCGGGGCGATCTTCAGGAGCACGGCGGTCGTCGGGTCGGCGGCATCGCGCGCGGCGACCACGCGGGCGAGCAGTTCGTCGAGGAAGGCCTCGCCCTGGAGGTCGCGCAGGCCCGGCGTGTTGGGCGAGGAGACGTTGACGGTGACGAAGTCGCAGGCCGGCGCCAGCGCCGTGGTGCAGGCGACGTAGTCGGACAGGCGGTCGGCCGAATCCTTGTTGGCGCCGATGTTGACGCCGACGATGCCCGGCCGCCCGTCGCGCGCCCGCAGGCGCCTCTCCACAACCTCCAGCCCCTCGCTGTTGAGGCCGAAGCGGTTGATGACGCCGCCGTCGCCCGCCAGCCGGAACACCCGCGGGCGCGGGTTGCCCGGCTGGGGTTTGGGCACCACGCCGCCCACCTCCACGAACCCGAACCCGAGGCCGAGCATGGCGTCGGGCACCAGCGCCCCCTTGTCGAAGCCGGCGGCCAGGCCGACCGGGTTGGGGAAGCGGCGCCCGAGCAGCTCCACGTGCAGGCGCGTGTCGTCGGGGCCGGGCCGCAGCGGCGGCATCAGGGCGAGGCCGCGCAGGGTGAGGTCGTGGGCGCGCTCGGCGTCGAGTCCGTGCAGGACGGGCCGGACCAGGGGAAACAGTGCGCCGATCACGCCGCGACTCCGTCCGGGAAGACGTGCCGCCCGTCCGCGCCGAGCGGCAGGTCCGCGACGGACAGCACGGCGGAGAGGGGAAGCGGGCCGTAGAGGTGCGGGAACAGGTCGCCGCCGCGCGAGGCCTCGAAACGCAGGGCCTCGCCCAGCGATTCGGCGTCCACCGCGATCAGCAGGAGGTCGTCCTGGCCGTGGAAATGGCGGGCGGCGGTCTCGGCCACCTGCGCGGCCGTGGAGAGATGGATGAACCCGTCGGCACGGTCCACCGGGGCGCCGCTGAAGCGGCCGGCCGCCTCGGCGTCGCGCCAGAGGGCGCGGGGACAGATCTTGTAGATGGGCGGCATCGGACGGCACCGTGGCGGTTGCACCCCGTCGATAGGATGCGCGACGGCCGGCCGCAACAGAGGCGTCGGCACGCATCGTTTCCCGCTGGAATACGGCCCCTTGCATGTGGCGGGCGATTGCATTTTACACGTGGTAGTTCTACTTTCCTACAACTAGGCCGTGCGTCTTACAGGCCAACGTTGAGCCATCGAGCCCGACATGCTGTCCCACGAACAGATCTGGACCGCCATCGACCGATTGGCGGAGCGCCATGGTTTTTCCCCCTCCGGCCTCGCCCGCCGCTCCGGCCTCGACGCGACCAGCTTCAACCGTTCGAAGCGTGTCGGCATCGACGGGCGCAAGCGCTGGCCCTCCACCGAATCGGTCTCGAAGGTGCTCGCCGCCACCGGCGCGTCGCTGGACGAGTTCCTCCGCCTGATCGAGGCCCGCGAGGGGCCGGCGCGCTCCACGGTGCCACTCATCGGCATGACCCAGGCCGGGGCCGGCCGCCTGTTCACCGACGAGGGCATGCCCACCGGCGGCGCCGGCTGGGAGGAGGTCGACTTCCCCGACCTCGGCGAGGAGCGGGCCTTCGCCCTGGAGGTGCAGGGCGATTCGATGCTGCCGCTGTTCCGCGACGGGGACGTGCTGGTCGTCTCCCCCTCCGCCGGGGTGCGCAAGGGCGACCGGGTGGTGGTGCGCCTCCATGCCGGCGAGGTGCTGGCCAAGGAACTGAAGCGGCGCACCGCCCGCACCGTCGAGCTGGTCTCCCTCAATCCCGACCACGAGGACCGCATCCTCAACGTCGGCGAGATCGCCTGGATCGCACGGGTGATGTGGATCAGGCAGTAGGCCGGCCGCCCATTCCGCAAACCGCGCCCCTGGAACCCGTGCCCCTGGAAACCGCCCCCCTTGGCGGGTTGCTTGGCCGTGGGGCCGCTTGCGGCTATCGCTGTGCGGGTCGCGGGCCTTCCGGTCCGCCGGGGCGGACAGCACCATGGCGCAGCCCGAAACGGACGGCCGGGACGAGGCGGCCTCGAGGCTCGCGCCGGGCTGGGCCGCCCTCCTGGATGCCGCCGCCGTCCCGGCCTTCCTCGCCGGCGGCGACCGGCCGGATTCGCCGATCCTCCACGCCAACCCGGCCCTGCTGGCGCTCACCGGCTACGACGCCTCCGAGATGATCGGGCGCGGCATCGGCCTGATCGCCGCCGAGCGCGGCGCCCTCGACCGGGCCGGTGAGGCGGCGACGGAGTTCCTGGCCTCGCGCAGTGACGGCGCGACCTTCTGGGGCTGCCTGACGAGCGCGCCCGTGGCGGGAAGCGGCCTGCATCTCGGCCAAGTCGTCGACGTGACGCGGCGGCGGGAGGCGGAAGGGGGCCTCGCCCTCTCCCGCCAGCGCGAGGCCCTGGGGCTGCTGACCAACAGCGTCGCCCACGAGTTCAACAATTTCCTCCAGATCCTGATCGGCTACATCGACGGGCTGAAGCGGCGCCTCGGCGACCGGCCGGAGCCCTTCATCCAGCGCGCCATGAGCCGGTCCACGGACGCGACCGAGCGCGCCACGGTGCTCACCCGGCAACTCCTCGCCTTCTCGCGCCGCATCGCCCCGGACGTACGCCCCATCGACCTCGACGCCGTGGTGGCCGCGGTCGCCGAGAGCCTGCGGCCGGGGCTGCCGCCCGGCATCCGCCTGGTCGTCGCGGGCACGCCGGGCCTGCCCTGCGCCGTCAGCAACCCGACGCAGGTGGACCTGGCGCTGCGCCACCTCGTCGCCAACGCCTGCGAGGCGATGCCGGACGGGGGCACCGTGACGCTTGCCACCTTCCTGCGCCCCCCCGGCGACTACACGATGCAGCGTCCCTCGGACGGCAGCGTCGGCATCACGGTGAGCGACACCGGCACGGGCATGTCGCCGGAGATGCTGGCGCGGGCGCTGGCGCCGTTCTCCACCAGCCGCGAGGCCGGGCGCGGGGCGGGCCTCGCCATCGTCCACGGGCTGATGAAGCGGCAGAACGGCACCATCAGCCTCGACAGCCGTCCGGGGGAGGGCACCGACGTGCGGCTGGTGTTCCCGGCGGCGCCGGAGCGCACGCTCCATTCATGATCTCTGACGTTTGCCCGGCTCTGTCCAAGAATCTTCGTGTCGAGACGGACTAAAACGCCGCCCGGGCCGTCACCATATTATCGTCGGCGATCACCGCCACGACGTTTTCCTTCGCAGAGGCGAATCGATGCTCACCTCCACCACGCGCCGCAAGCGCACGGCGGCCCTCCTGGCGCTCGCGGCGGCGCTCACGGTCGCAGCGCCCGTCGTCGAAGCCCGTCCGGGCGGCGGCGGCAGCGTCGGGTCGCGGGGCTCCCGCACCTTCAACGCCCCGTCCTCGACGCCGACCGCCCCCTCGGCCGCGCCGATCCAGCGCTCCCAGACCAATCCGGGCATGGCCAATCCCGGCATGCAGGCGGCCGCGCCCGGTCGCCGCTTCGGCGGCGGCTTCATGGCCGGCCTGCTGGGCGCGGGCCTGCTCGGCGCGCTGCTGGGCGGCGGCTTCTTCGGGGGCCTGGGCGGCATCGCCTCGTTCCTCGGCCTGATCCTCCAGGTCGGCCTCGTGGTGCTGATCGTCGCCTTCGCCGTGCGCTGGTTCCGCCGCCGCAACGGCCAGCCGGCCACGGCCGGCGCGCCCTATGCCCGCTCGAACCTCGACGGGGGCACGAATGCGGGTCCGGGCGGTGCGCCCGGTGCCGCCGGCGGCAGCCCCGCGGGTGCCGCGATGTTCGGCGGCGGCCAGCGGCCTCCGCAGCAGCGCCCCGTCCAGATCGGCCCGAACGACTACAAGGCGTTCGAGACCCTGCTGGGCGAGATCCAGGACGCCTTCTCGCACGAGGACCGCGTCGCCCTGCGCAACCTCGCGACGCCGGAGATGGCGGGCTACTTCGACGAGGAACTCCAGGCCAACGCCGCCCGCGGCGTGGTCAACAAGGTCACGAACGTCAAGCTCCAGCAGGGCGACCTGTCGGAGTCCTGGGGCGAGGGCCGCGACGAGTTCGCCACGGTGGCGATGCGCTACAGCCTCGACGACGTGACCCTGGACCGGAAGAGCCAGCGCGTGGTCGAGACCGGCGCGCCGGAGGCCGTCGAACTCTGGACCTTCGTGCGCCAGCCGGGCCGGCCCTGGATCCTCTCCGCGATCCAGCAGACCCGCTGATCGCGGCGTTCGTCACGAAGGCCGGCGCCGCTCACGCGGCGCCGGCTTTTCCATGCGCGTCCCGGAGGTTGGCGAGCCGCACGAAGCCCGCCACCGGCACCTCCTCCGCCCGCGCGGTCTCGGGGATGCCGGCCTCCTGCAGGAGGGCGATCGCGTCCGGCACGAGGCCCTTGAGGCTCTGGCGCAGCATCTTGCGGCGCTGCCCGAAGGCCGCCCGCGTCACCGCCTCCAGGGCGGCCGCCCGGCAGGGCAGGGGCGCCGCGCGGGGCGTCAGGCGCACCACGCTCGACGTGACCTTCGGCGGGGGCACGAAGGCGGACGGGCCGACGTCGAACAGGATGTCGGCCTCCGTGCGCCAGCCGCAGAGCACCCCGAGCCGGCCGTAATCGGCCCGCGTGCCCTCGTCGGCCACGATCCGCTCGGCGACCTCGCGCTGGAACATCAGCGTCGCCGAATCCCACCAGGGCGGCCACGCCTCGCCCCCGAGCCAGTTCGTCAGCAGCGCCGTGCCGACGTTGTAGGGGAGGTTGGCCACGATCCGGGCCGGGCCCGTCCCGATCAGGGGGCGCGGGTCGAAGGCCAGCGCGTCGGCGTCGACCACCTCCAGGCGCCCCGGATGATGCGCGGCGATCTCGGCCAGGGCCGGAAGCGCCCGCGGGTCGCGCTCGATCGCCACCACGCGGGCGGCGCCCTCAGCGAGCAGCGCGCGGGTCAGGCCGCCGGGGCCGGGGCCGACCTCGACCACCGTGACGCCCTCCAACGGGCCGGCGGCCCGGGCGATGCGGCCCGTGAGGTTGAGGTCGTACAGGAAGTTCTGGCCCAGCGCCTTCTTCGGCTCCAGACCGTGCCGCGCCACCACGTCGCGCAGGGGGGGCAGGCCGTCCCCGGCGCTCACAACTCGTCTTCGGCGTCGAAATGCGCCCCCTTGGCCGAGGGCGGCCGCCCGGCATAGGCACTGAGCGGGATCACCTGCGCGGTCGCGGGGCGCCCCCCGGCCCGCTCCGCGGCCGTCCGGGCGAGGCGGTCGGCCAGCCGCAGGGCGGCGATCAGGCTGTCGGGCCGGGCGATGCCCTTCCCGGCGATGTCGAAGGCGGTGCCGTGGTCCGGCGAGGTGCGGATGAAGGGCAGGCCGAGGGTGACGTTCACGCCCTCGTCGAAGGCGATGGTCTTGATCGGGATCAGAGCCTGGTCGTGGGTCGGCGCCAGCGCCACGTCGTAGGTTTGTCGCGCGCGCGCATGGAACAGCGTGTCGGCCGGCAGCGGCCCGCGGATGTCGATGCCCTCGGCGCGCAGCCGCGCCACCGCGGGCGCCAGCACGTCCCGGTCCTCCAGGCCCATGGTGCCGGCCTCGCCCGCATGCGGGTTCAGGCCGGCGAGCACGAGGCGGGGCGCCGCGATGCCGAAGCGCTCCGCGAGGTCGCGGGCGACGATGCGGGCGGTCTCCTCCACGAGGTCCTGCGTCAGCAGGTCGGGCACCCGCCGCAGGGCGACGTGGATCGTCACCGGCACGACGGCCAGTTCGTCGCTCCAGATCATCATCACCGGCCGGGGCGGGTCGCGGCCGGGGGGCACGGACAGGGCCGCGAGGAACTCGGTGTGGCCGGGATGGGCAAAGCCCGCCTTGGTGAGCACGAACTTGGCGATCGGGTTGGTGACGACGGCGCTCGCCCGGCCCGCCCGCACGAAGCCGACCGCGGCGGTGATGGACTCGATCGTCGCCCCCGCCGAGGCGGAATCCGGCGCGCCGGCTTTCGCCTCGATCGTCGTACCCGTCGGCAGGGCCACCACGGGCAGCGCCCGGGGAAAGACCTCGATGGCCGTCTCGGGATCGATCTCGGCCACGGGCACCGAGAGGCCGAGGCGGTGGGCGGTCCGCTCCACGAAATCCGGGTCGGCGACGAGGAAGAACGGCGGCAGCGGGTCGCGTCCCCCGCGGCCGAGCCACGCCGCGAGCGCGAGTTCGGGTCCGATCCCGGCCGGATCTCCGAGGGTGAGGGCGAGCGGCGGCATGGGTCTCCCGAGGGCCCGCGATCCGGACCGGCCCCTCCCTAGCAGCCGGGCGCCTCCGCCGCGAGCCGCGCCATGGCACGATGCGGAAACGCGGAATCGGGGGTTCCGCATCATGCAGAACCGAGAGGCTAGCGCACCGAGGCGATGCCGTCCGCTGTGGAGGCGACGCCGACGTTCTGGCGCAGGTCCGCCTCGCCGAGCGTCTTCAGCTCGATGCGCAGCAGGACGGTCTGGTTGCGCTCGCGGGTGCCGATGGCGGTGGCGATCGGCGAGACGATGTAGTTGAGGGAGACCGTAGTGCACTCGTCCTGGTAGCCGCCGCCGAGGCTCATGCCCGAGAGGTAGAACCGGCCGGGGTTCTGGTAGATCGGCGCCGCGCCGATCGGGTTGGCGAGGTAGCTGGAGAAGGCGTCGGTGTAGATGTCGCGGGTGTCGAGGTAGTGGGTCAGGTCGACCAGCGCCGAGCCGGTGACGAACCAGTTCGGGGTGATGTTGTAGGTGGCCGTGGTGGTGATGCCCTCGCGGCGGTGGCTGAAGCCGAGCAGGGGCTGGGCCTCGGCGTAGGAATAGAACGCCGAGAGCGTGAGCGGCAGGAACGGGGCGAAGCGCGCCGTCACGCCGGCCTCGAAGCGGTTGACCTTGAAGTCCGCCTGGTCGAACCGGGCGCGGCTGATGAAGGAGATGTTCTGGTTCGGCGAGACCTGGAAGCGGCTCACGAAGTCCGAGCGCCGGTTCTCCAGCCCGGATTCGAGGCCCACGTTGGCGATGTCGCCGCGCCGGAACGAGTTCACGCCGGCGAGCTGGATCGACTCGCCGAACATGGCGTTCGCGTACCAGCCGGAGGGCGTGACCACCGAGTACTGGGCGCCGAGGTTGGTCCGCACGCCGCCCTCGACGCGGTCGTAGCCGGAAAACTTGTCCCACTCGAACAGGGAGGTGTCGTCGAAGACGAGGCTCTGCGCGTCCTCGTTCGGCAGGCGACCGATCCGGGTCTCGGAGGGTCGGGCGATCACCTGGGCGATCGGCTCCAGGGTGTGGACGCCGAGCGGCCCGAAATTGCTGACGAACGGGTAGCGGTAGTCGAGGCCGACCGCGGGCATGACCCGGCCGGCGAAGCCCTCGTTGATGTTGGCGATCGTCGGCACCAGGGCGTTCTGGTAGCCCGACAGGCTCGGGTTCACGAAGAACGCGTCGGTGCGCAGGTAGGTGAACGGGGTGAAGACCTGGCCGAAATCGTCGATGAAGCTGCGCCGCCAGGAGACCTGGGCCGAGGCGCGGGTGTTGGTGCCGGCCAGGCCCCGCACCAGGCAGGAGGCCTGGTTGAAGGTCGTGCAGGTCTCGTAGAGCGGATAGCTGATGCCGTTGAAGCTCGGGCTGAACAGGTATGAGCTGGAGCGCGGCAGGCCCTGGAAGTCCGTCGCCTCGCGGGTCAGGCTGGTGATGTTGGCCTCGAAGCGGACCTCGCCGCCGAGCGGCTGCGGGCCGTTGATGCGCTTGTCGTAGTCGATCACCGGGGCGACGATCGGCTGCTCCTTCTGCCAGTCGAAGCTCGACAGGCCCTTGAAGTAGTAGCCGCGTGCCTCGAACCAGGAGCGGTCGCCCTGGCCGATCAGGTAGGCCGTCGAGACCGCCTCGCGGAAATAGTCCGTGGTGATGGTCTGGTTGCGGATGCGGTAGTTGTCGAGGAACCACTTGTCGGTGACGCCGACCACGTCCCAGCCCGTGCGCCAGCGGTCGTTGATGTAGAACCGGCCCTTCGATTCGATCGCGCCGCGGAAGTCGCGGTCGCCCGCGCCCAGCGGCCCCGGCAGGAAGGCGGACGGCGTGGTCTGGAAGATGCCGGAGAGGCGCAGGTTGTAGGAGCCGGAATCCAGGCGCTGCCGGAACTCGGCCTGTCCCAGCACGCCCTGCCGGCTGAGGAAGGCCGGCGACAGGGTGAGGTCGTAGTCGGGCGCGAGGTTGAAGAAGTACGGCACCGAGGCGCCGCTGCCCAGCGCGGTGGCCGAGATGAAGCGCGGGGTCAGGAAGCCGCTCTTGCGCTTCACCGTCGGGTCCGGCGCCTCAAAATAGGGCAGGTAGGCCACCGGGATGCCGGCGATCTCCAGGGTCGATTCCTCGAAGTAGACCGTGTGGGTCTCGTTGTTGTGGATGATCTTGGCCGCGCGCACCTGCCAGAGGGGCGGCTTCTGGGGGTTGTCCTTGCACGGCTCGCAGGCCGTGTAGGTGCCGTAGTCGAAGCTGGTCTGCTCGCCCTCGATCCGCTCGCCGCGGGGCGCCGAGAACCGGGTGCGGACGGTCTCGCCCTTCTTCTCGACGGTCTGCTGGATGCGCAAGCTGTCGATGAAGCCGTTCTTGAAGTCGTCGGTCAGCTCCATCTTGTCGCCGGTGACGACGGCGCCATCCTGGTCGGTCAGGCGGACGTTGCCCTCGGCGAAGACGCGGCTCGACGCCCGGTCGTAGCGGACGCGGTCGGCCTGGAGGGTGCGCGTGCCGTAATGCAGCTCGGCGTTGCCGCGGGCGGTGACCGTGTTCTTGTCGTTGTCGTAGATCAGCTCGTCGGCCTCGACGAGGAGCTTGTCGCCGGGCTTGCCCGGCTTGGTCGGATCGGATTTGGGAGCCTCGACCTTGGCCTGCGCCTTGGCCTGCGCAGCCGCCGGCCGGGCCGTCGCCAGGGGCGCAGCGGCCGTCAGCAGCGCCAGCAAGCCGGCGATCCCCGCGATGTCGGCGACCTTACGCAACGCGTGTCCCAACCCCGGTGACGCCCATCGTCACGACCACACTCAAGCCCGTCTCCCGTCGCCGCCCGGCGGGGCGGGCGTCAGCCGTCTTCCTGGTACAGAAGCGTGAGCGTACCGAGAAGACTTCCTACCACGGCCGGGAACCACGCCGCCACCGGCGCCGCCACGATCCCCGAGGCGCCGAGGCCCTCCATGACCTGACGGGCGACGTAGAGGGCGAACCCCGCAGCCACCCCTCCGAGCACGAGCTTGCCCACACCACCAAAGCGGAAGAACCGTAAGGAAACGGTTGCCGCCACGAGGACCATGGCCACGAACAGGACCGGCCTGGCCCAGAGCACATCATACTGGAGACGGTAGCGGGTGGCATCCAACCCCGCCCGCTCGGTACGTGCGATGGTGTCCGGTAGTTGCCAGAAAGGCACGGATTCCGGGGGGGTGAAGCGCTGCCGGACCTGTCCGGGGTCCAGGGTCGAGGCGATCAGGTAGGTGCCGAAGGCTTCCGGCGGCGATTCGGCCGTCAGGACGCGGGCGTCCGAGAGTTCCCAGTAGCCGTCGTGCAGGCTCGCCCGCGCGGCGATGATCTGCGAGACGAACAGCCCGGCATCGTCGAAGGTGAAGACCGTGACGCCGGCCAGCGTCGTGGTGCCCTCGATCGCGGTCTCGGCCCGGATGATCGCGCCGCCGTCGAGGCCCTTCTGGCGAATCCAGAGGTCCTTGCCGGAACTCGCCTTGGTGGACTTGGCGAAGATCTTGGCCTCGATCTCGGTCGAGCGCTGCTTCATCATCGCCGAGACCGGGTTGTAGATCCCCACCGTGAAGGCCCCGAGCGCCAGGGCGACGAACAGCCCCGGCTGCAGGAACTGCCAGGCCGAGATGCCGGCCGCGCGCGCCACCACCAGTTCGAGCTTGCGCGAGAGCTGGAGCAGGGCGGCCATCGAACCGAACAAAACCGCGAAGGGCAGCACGCCCTCGGCCACCGCGGGCGTGCGGTAGAGGGAGAGCTGTGCCATCAGCCCGGCCGACGCCCCCTCCGCATCGCCCGCCCGCCGCAGCAGCTCGACGAAGTCGAGGGTGTAGACCAGGGCGAACACGGTGATGAACACACCGAGCACGGTCCGCGCGAAGCGGAGGGCGAAGTAGCGCCCGAGGGTCAGGCCGATCAGCACGACGATCTAGCCCGCGGCGAGCCGTGGGCCGCGCGGGCGTCCCCGCAGCAGGGCCGCGATCCGGGCGTTGAAGGCCCGCACGGCCGGCCCGTGGAAGATGATCAGGCTGGAGAGCGCGATGGCGAGCAGCGGCACGCCGTAGATCGCGGCCACCGCCCCCTGGCTGCGGGTGGCGGCGCCGGCCGCGGCGAAGCCCGCGATCCGTAAGGTCACGACGGCCACGACCGCCCCCGCCACCGCCAGCCCGCGGCCCTGGCGGGTGGTGCGCGGGTCGCCCAGCGCCGCGAAGGCGATGAAGGCCAGCGCCAGGGGATAGAGCCAGGAGGAGAGCCGGTCGTGCAGCTCGGCCCGGAAGCGGCCCTTCTGGAGCTTGAAGTAGCCCTCGTTCCGGTCGGGGAAGAGCAGCTGGCTCGTGGAGCGCTCCCGCGGCTTGTAGATCACGTCGGCGTCCGGCGGGGCGAAGGCGGCCAGATCGATGGTGTAGCGCTCGAAGGTCAGGATCGAGGAATCGCGCGAATCCTTCTGCTGCTGGTGCACGCTGCCCTTCTCCAGGGCGAGGTAGCTCTGCCCGTCCACGTCGATCGCGTTGCCGCGCTCGGCCAGGTAGACCTTGGACTTCCCCGCCTCGCGGGAATCCTGGATGAACAGGCCGAGCAGGGTGCCGTTGGGCCCGCGCTCGCGGAAGTGGAAGGTGATGCCGTTGTCGAGGCTGGTGAACTGGCCTTCCTTGACCACGTTGGCGATGAAGTCGCCGCGCACGCGGGTGATCACGTCGCGCAGTTCCTGGAAGCTCGCCGGCATCACCACGATCACCAGGAAGCCGACGAGGAAGCTCACGGCGAGCGCCAGCGTCAGGAACGGCCGCAGGATCGCGCGCGGCTTCATCCCGGCGGCCGACATCACGATCAGCTCGGAATCCCCGTTCAGCCGGTTCAGGGCGTAGATCACCGCGATGAACAGGGCCACCGGCGCGATCACCACCACCAGGGTCGGCACCGACAGGCCGGTGACGAACAGGAAGATGAGGAGCGTCTGGCCCTTGGCGGTGATGAGGTCGAGCTCGCGCAGGGCCTGCGTCACCCAGATCGTGCCGGTCAGCCCGATCAGGCAGGCGAAGAAGGCGCCCGAGGCGATGCGGAAGATGTAACGCTCGATTTGCGTCATCGGATCTCTTTCGCGCTGCCCGGACGCGATGTCAGCGAAGCCCGCTGCCCCTGGCATGACGCGCGAAGTGGGGCGGATTCAAGGGTTTTCCGCCGCGTTGCGTTCTCCGCCTCAGCGTCTACACAGGGCATCGCTCCCGTACGCGGGGGGCGAGCAACAGCAGAGCAGGTCGGAAAGCAACGCCATGGCGGACGGCATCACCATCACCTTCGCACCGGTGGGCCGCGGCGGCTCGGGCGACCTCGTCGTCTTCGTCGGCGACGACCTGGCGCTCGGCGGCAGCGCCCGCGAGATGCTCGGATCGGCCGGCGCCGAACTGGTGGCGCGGGCCGCGGGCTCGGAGAAGTTCAAGGGCCGCTCGCTCTCCGCCCTGACGCTGCCGGCGCCCGCGGGCGTCGAGGCCGATCGGCTGGTGGTCGTCGGGCTCGGCTCCGACAAGGACCGGGCCAAGATCGAATGGCCGGTGCTCGGCGGCTTCACCGCGGGCAAGGTCTCCGGCCGGCAGGCGCGGATCGTCCTCGACTGGCCGGGCGGCCAGGTCTCGGCCGCGGACGCGGCCGACTTCGCCCTCGGGGCGCGGCTGCGCGCCTACAGCTTCGACCGCTACAAGACCAAGAAGAAGCCGGACGCCGAGGAGAAGTCCGGCACCGACCTCACCCTGATGCTCCAGGCCCATGCCGAGGCGCACGCGTCCGCGCAGGCCAGCGCCGCCGTGGCCGAGGGCGTGACGCTCGCCCGCGACCTCATCAACGAGCCGCCCAACGTCCTCTTCCCCGAGGAGTTCGCCCGCCGCGCCTCGGACCTCGCCAAGCTCGGCGTCGAGATCGAGGTGATCGAGCCGGCCCGGATGCGCGAACTCGGCATGGGCGCGCTGCTCGCCGTGGCGCAGGGTTCGGCCCGCGAGCCGCGGGTCGTGCTCATGCGCTGGAACGGGGGCGCCCCCGGCGAGGCGCCCGTGGCCTTCATCGGCAAGGGCGTGGTGTTCGATTCCGGCGGCGTCTCGATCAAGTCGGCCGGCGGCATGGAGGACATGAAGGGCGACATGGGCGGCGCGGCCGCCGTGGTCGGCACGATGCATGCCCTGGCCGCCCGGAAGGCGAAGGTGAACGCCGTCGGCGCCATCGGCATCGTCGAGAACATGCCGGACGGCGCCTCCTACCGCCCCTCCGACATCGTCACCTCCATGTCCGGCCAGACCATCGAGGTCATCAACACGGACGCGGAGGGCCGCCTCGTCCTGGCGGACGTGATCTGGCACGTGCAGGGCGCCTGCAAGCCCAGGCTGATGATCGATCTGGCGACGCTCACCGGTGCGATCATCGTGGCGCTCGGCCAGGACATCGCCGGCCTGTTCTCGAACGACGACGACCTGGCCGCCAAGCTCCACGAAGCGGGCGAGGCGGTGGGCGAGAAGGTCTGGCGGATGCCGCTGATCCCGGCCTACGACAAGGCGATCGACTCGAAGTTCGCCGACATGAAGAACACCGGCGGCCGCCACGGGGGAGCCGCCACCGCCGCCTCCTTCATCAAGCGCTACGTCAACGACGTGCCCTGGGCGCATCTCGACATCGCAGGCGTGGGCATGTCCTCCTCGGCCAACGAGATCAACCGGAGCTGGGGCGCGGGCTGGGGCGTGCGCCTGCTCGACCGGTTCGTGCGGGACAATTACGAGGGCCGGTAGACGGAGCGTCTCCGGAACGTTTCCCCTCCCCCTTGTGGGGAGGAGAGGCCTGCGGTCAGGGCGCCCCGCGTCCTGAAAAAGATGTGTGCATTCGCCAGCCCGCAAGCGTCGCGCTCGCCCGGAGGCCGCATGAGACCCGCGACGATCCTCGTCCCCGCTGCCCCCATCGTCGCGGCGCTCTTGGCGCTGGCCTGCGTCGCGGTGCTCGGCCTCAGCCAGCGCTCGGACCTGCCGGCCGCGGTCGAGCCGCTGTTCTACGGCTTCTTCCTCGACCGCTACCCCCTCTACGCCTTCGCCCTGGTCTACGGCATCGTGCGGATCGCGGCCGCGGCGTCCGGGCCGGGGCCGGCCTCGGTTCCGCGGCGGGTGGTCTGGGGCTCGGTCGGCATCCTGCTGCTGCTGGCCGTCAGCCTCTATCCCACCTTCGGCGGCCTCGTGCTGCGGGGCGGCTTCATGACCGGCGGCGTCGCCTTCCTGGCGCAATTGCCGATGTGGCTCGCCTACATGATCGGGGCGGCGGTCGCCGCGCTCCTGTTCGGCACGGTGACGGGGCTCTCCGTCGCCCTCGCCAACCGCCGGCTCCGGCCGCGGACGGGCTGGTGGCCGGCGCTGCGCCGGGCGGGCGCCACCCTGCTCCTGAGCTTCCTGGCCCTGTGGTTCGCCGCGGCCCTGATCGGGCTCGCCCGCGACGAGGGCATCGGTCCCTGGCCCCGCCGGGCCTTCACCCTGGTCGAAGCCCTGAGCGCGGCGGGCCTGATCCTGGTCGCGGCGCTGCCACACGCCCTGGTCGGCGCCTTCCGGAGCGGACGGCGGGCGGCCTGATGTCTCGCCCGTGAATGTCTCGGCCGGCCCCCGGCCCGCGCTTGCCCAACCCCGTCCGATCCCGCAATGTCGGCGTCGAGGGGAGCGACAACGCAGGATGCGGCCGAACGAAGCTGCGCCTCAGGGAGCAAGCGTCTTGATCGAGGATCGCCGGGCCGTGCGCCCGTGGCTCGCCGCCTACCCGCCCGGAATGCCCAGCACGATCGACGCCGACGGGCTCGGCACGCTGGTCGACCTGTTCAAGGCCAGCACCACCCGGTTCGCCGACCGCCCGGCGGTGACCTGCTTCGGCTCGTCCGTCACCTACGCGGCGCTCGCCGCCTCCGCCCGCGCCCTCGCCGGGTGGCTGCAGGCGGAGGGACTGGCCAAGGGCGACCGCGTCGCGATCATGATGCCCAACGTCCCGGCCTACGCCATCGCCCTGTTCGGGGTGCTGGCGGCCGGCGGCACCGTCGTCAACGTCAACCCGCTCTACACCCCCCGCGAGCTGGCGGCCCAGCTCAACGATTCCGGCGCGCGCGTGCTCATCGTGCTGGAGAACTTCGCGCACACGGTGGCCGCCACCCTGCCGGAGCTGTCCCTCGACCGGGTGGTCCTGGTCGGTCCCGGGGACGGCCTGGGCCTCAAGGGCCGGGTGATCGGGCTGGCCTCCCGCCACATCCGCAAGGCCGTGCCGCCGTTCAGCCTGCCGCAGGGCCTGACGGTGCGCTTCGAGGCGGTGCTGAAGCGGGGCCGGGGCCTGACGGCGAAGCCCGTGGTGGTGGTGCAGGACGACCTCGCCTTCCTGCAATACACCGGCGGCACCACGGGCGTGGCCAAGGCCGCGATGCTCACCCACCGCAACATCATGGTCAACGTCGCCCAGAGCCAGGTCTGGTTCGAGGCCTACGACGAGGACATCCGGCGCACGATGGTGACGGCGCTGCCGCTCTACCACATCTTCGCGCTGACCTGCTGCTTCTTCTTCTTCATGCGCGTCGGCGGCAACTGCCTGCTGATCCCGAACCCGCGCGACGCGGACGGGTTCGTCAAGATCCTGGCCAAGTCCCGCTTCACCCAGATCTCGGGCGTGAACACCCTGTTCAACCTGCTCAACAACCACCCGAAGATCGGCACCGTCGACTTCTCGAACCTCGATTACGTGGTGGCCGGCGGCATGGCCGTGCAGAAGGCGGTGGCCGCCCGCTGGAAGGCGGTCACCGGCAAGGCCATCATCGAGGGCTACGGCCTGTCCGAGACCTCCCCCGTGGTCTGCGTCAACCCGTACCGGCTGGAGGAATGGTCCGGCACGATCGGCTACCCCGTGCCCTCGACCGACGTGTCGATCCGGGATGCGGACGGGATGCCGGTGCCGGCCGGCGTTCCGGGCGAGGTCTGCGTGCGCGGGCCGCAGGTGATGAAGGGCTACTGGAAGCGGCCCGACGAGACCGCCCAGGCCACCACCGCCGACGGCTTCTTCCGCACCGGGGACGTGGCCGTGATGGAGGCGGACGGACAGGTGCGGATCGTCGACCGGATGAAGGACATGATCCTGGTCTCCGGCTTCAACGTCTATCCCAACGAGGTCGAGGACGTGCTGGCCTGCCACCCCGGCGTGCTCGAATGCGCCGTGGTGGGCGCGCCCTACGACGAGACGGGCGAGATGGTGGTGGCCCACGTGGTCCTGCGGGACGCCACCGTCACCACGGACGCGATCCGGGCGCATGCCCGCACCCAGCTCACCGGCTACAAGGTGCCGCGCAGGGTGGTGATCCACCAGAGCCTGCCCAAGACCAACGTCGGCAAGGTGCTGCGCCGGGCCCTGCGCGAGGACGCGCCGCCCGCGTAACCGGGGCGGGCCGCCCGGCGAATGGCGCACGCGCGCCGCTCGTGCGCAGGTCGGTCCCGGCCGGCCCTCGCGCGGGCGAATGGTCGAAGAAACTCCCGAGGAGACGAGCATGTTCATCAAGCGCACCCGGTCCTGGGAACTGCCCGAGCGCCTCGCCACGCCGGAGGCCGTGTTCCTGAACCGCCGGGCGCTCATCGGCGGCGCGGCGGCGCTGGCCGCCGGATCGGCGTTCCCCGGCCATCCGGCTTTTGCTGCCGGCGAGGAGCCCTATCCGGCCGCGCGCAACGCGGCCTACACCCTCGACCGGGCCGTGACGCCCGAGCGCTTCAGCGCCGACTACAACAACTTCTACGAGTTCGGCACGGCCAAGACGGTCCTGCCCGCCGCCAACGCCCTGAAGACCAAGCCGTGGACGATCAAGGTCGACGGGCTGGTGGAGAAGCCCTTCGAGACCGGCGTGGACGACCTGATCCGCAAGCTCGGCCTGGAGGAACGCCTC
This sequence comes from Methylobacterium trifolii, assembly GCF_022179685.1. GTDB lineage: Bacteria > Pseudomonadota > Alphaproteobacteria > Rhizobiales > Beijerinckiaceae > Methylobacterium > Methylobacterium trifolii. Next base: position 9,169 of record NZ_BPRB01000009.1, on the reverse strand, counting down.
TACCGGCACCGCTGCGTCGAGGCCTGGTCGATGGCCGTGCCCTGGACCGGCTTTCCGCTGGCCAAGCTCCTCGCCCTGGCCAAGCCCTCTGCCGGCGCGAAGTACGTCCGGTTCGAGACCTTCCTCGACCGGTCGATGGCGCCGGGCCAGCGCACCTTCTACCCGTGGCCCTACGTCGAGGGGCTGACGATGGAGGAGGCCTCCAACGACCTCGCCTTCGTCGTCACCGGAATCTACGGCAAGCCGCTGCCGAACCAGTTCGGCGCGCCGATCCGCCTCGCGCTCCCGTGGAAGTACGGCTTCAAGTCGATCAAGTCGATCGTGAAGGTGTCCTTCGTGGCCGAGCGGCCCAAGACCTTCTGGGAGGGGCTGGGGCCGTCCGAATACGGGTTCTGGGCCAACGTCAACCCGGCCGTGTCCCACCCGCGCTGGAGCCAGGCCTCCGAGCGCGTCCTGGGCACCGACCAGCGGGTGCCGACGCTGCTCTACAACGGCTACGGCGAGCAGGTCGCCGGGCTGTATCAGGGCCTGGACAAGGAACGGCTCTTCATGTGAGCCGCGCGGCCGGTCAGTAGGTCCAGCGCTGGGCCTTGGAGACCAGGAAGTCGCGGAACGCCTGGACGCGGGCGACGGAGCGCATCTCCTCGGCGTAGACGAGGTAGCTCTCCAGGCTCGGCATGTCGCTGTCGCGCAGGACCTGGGTGAGGTGCGCGTCCCCGTCCACGGCGTAGTCCGGCAGGATGCCGATGCCGACGCCCGTCTCCATCGCCCGCTGGAGGGCGGCGATGTTGTTGACGGTGAAGTGCACCTGCCGGCGCTCGCGGCCCTCGCGCCCCACGTCGGCCAGGTAATGCGCGGCCAGGAGGTAGGAGGGCTCGTTGCCGCCGAAGGAGACGAGGCGGTGGTTGTCGAGGTCCTCCACGCTCTTGGGCTCGCCGAAGCGCTTGATGTAATCCTGGCTGGCGAAGGCGTGGTAATGCACCGTGAACAGGCGGCGCTGGATCAGGTCCGGCTGGGCCGGGCGCCGCATCCGGATGGCGATGTCGGCCTCGCGCATGGCGAGGTCGAGTTCCTCGTTGGTGAGGATCAGCTCGATCCGCACGTCCGGGTAGAGGTCGATGAACTCGGCCACGCGCTGGGCGAGCCAGGCGGTGCCGAGGCCCACCGTCGTGGTCACCTTGAGGTCGCCCGAGGGCCGCTCGCTGGTCTCGACGAGGCGGGCGCGGGTGTTCTCCAGCCGCAGCTTCATGTCGCGTGCGGCGCGGAACAGCAGGTCGCCCTGCTCGGTGAGGATGAGGCCGCGGGCGTGGCGGTGGAACAGGGGCGCCTTCAGCTCGCGCTCGAGGGCGCTGATCTGCCGGCTCACCGCCGACTGGCTCAGGCCGATGTCGTCGCCGGCCCGCGTGAAGCTGCCGGCCTCCGCCACGTTGAGGAAGATCCGGATCTTGTCCCAGTCCACGGCGAGAACCCCCACCTCCGCAAAGACCCGCAGCCGCGCGGCGCAAGACCCGCGGTCTGCATGCCCGACATAGCGCATCGCCGCGCGATGCCGACACCGCATGATGCGGCGACATCCCTTCTGCGGCCCGGCCCGGCCCTCGCGCAAGGGAAGCGGCCACGTTTCTGTTGACGGCGCCCGGCGATCCTCCGGTCGGGCCTGCCCAGAGACTCAGCGCCGCCTGGGGTTGGCGGTGACGCGGCTCAGGATTCGGCCCAATTGCTCGGCGGAATAGGGTTTGTGCAGCAGTTCGAAGCCGTGCGTGCCTTCCTGGGCCAGCACGTGGCTGTAGCCCGAGGCGAGCAGCACGGGCATGTCCGGCAGCCGGTCGCGCAGCACCTTCGCCATGGCGATGCCGCCCATGCCCGGCATCACCACGTCCGAGAACACCACGTCGAAGCCGCCCCCGTCGTCGCCCAGCGTCCGCAGCGCCTCCTCCGCGTTGGTGGCCCAGGCCGTGCGGTAGCCGAAATCCTCCAGGATCTGCGTGGCGAAGCGGCCGACCTCGATGTTGTCCTCGACCACCAGCACGCGCTGGCCGGCGCCGAGCGGCGCGGGCAGGTCCGCCGGGTCGTCGCCGGGCTCCGCCCCGGCCTCCGCGGCGATCTCCGGCAGGTAGAGGGTGAAGGTCGTGCCGCATTCCGGCGCGCTCTCCACGTCCACGTCGCCCCCGGATTGCTTGGCGAACCCGAACACCTGGCTGAGCCCGAGACCCGTGCCCTTGCCCACGTCCTTGGTGGTGAAGAACGGCTCGAAGATGCGGCCGAGATGGTCCGGCGCGATCCCGCTGCCGGTGTCGCTGAGGGAGACCGCCGCGAACGCCCCCCCGGAGCCGGCATGCCCGCGGATCGGCGGCAGGGCGGCGCCGGAGACCAGCCGCACGGTCAGCGTGCCCTCGCCCGCCATCGCGTCGCGGGCGTTGACCGCCATGTTGACCAGGGCCGTCTCGAACTGGCTGAGGTCGGCCTTGACGAAGCACGGGGCGTCCGGCACGTCCGTGACTAGGCGGATGCGGGCCGTGGTGACCGTGTCGAGCATCTCGGCGACGCCGAGCAGGCGCTCGCCGACGTTGAACACCTCCGGCTTGAGGGCCTGGCGGCGGGCGAAGGCCAGCAGCTGGCCCGTGAGCTTGGCGGCCCGGTCCACCGTGTCGGAGACGGCGTCGAGGTAGCGTTCCTTGCGCGCCTCCGGCAGGTCCGGCCGGCGCAGGAAGTCGACCGACGAGCGGATGATGGTGAGCAGGTTGTTGAAGTCGTGGGCCACGCCCCCGGTGAGCTGGCCGACCGCCTCCATCTTCTGCGACTGGCGCAACGCCTCCTCGGCCTGCATCAGCTCGCCCGTCCGGTCCGCGACGCGCTGCTCCAGCGTGTCGTTGAGGGTGCGCAGCATCATGATGGCGCGGTCGCGCTCGGCCTCGACGGCCCGCCGGTCCTCCACGTCGATGAGGACGCCCGGGAAGCTCAGGGGCGTGCCGTCGGGGGCGCGGTCGACCCGGCCGTTCGCCTCGATCCAGTAGTACTTCTGGTCGGCCCGCCGCACCCGGTACTGGTGGGCATAGGCCCCGCCCCGCGCGATCACCGCGTCGATCGCCTCGACCAGCCCCTGGCGGTCGTCGGGATGGACGGTCGCGATCACCTGTTCGAGGCTCAGGCCGACGCGCCCGAGGGTGGGATCGAGGCCGAAGCTGCGGGCGAAGGCCTCGTCCACGGTGAACCGGTCGGCGGGCAGGTCCCAGAACCAGGTGCCGATGATCGCGCCGGCGGACAGGGCGATCTGGATGCGGTCGGCGTTGACGCGGGCGGCGGCCTGGCTCTCCTCCAGCTGGCGCAGGGCGAGGACGCGGTCGGTGGTCTCGATCACGATGGCGATGACGCCGGCCGGCCGGCCGCCCTCGTCGAGCACGGGCGAGTAGTCGAGGTTCATCCAGGCCTGTTCGGGCCTGCCGGGCCGATACAGGGTCAGCTCCTGGTCCTTGTAGGAGAGCGTGCCGCCGGCAAGCCCCGTCCGCATGACGTTGTCGTTGAAGTCGGCCACCTCGGGCCAGCCTTCACGGACCTTCGAGCCGAGGAGCCGCGGATGCCGGCCGCCCGCGAAGACCGAGTAGGCATCGTTGTAGATCATGATGCCGTCCTCGCTCCAGAGCAGGACGATCGGGACGGGCGACAGCAGCAAGGTGCCCACAGTCGACTTCAGGCTCTGCGGCCAGGCGGCGAGGGGGCCGAGCGGCGTCGAGGCCCAATCGTAGGCGCAGACGATGGCCCCCATCTCGCCGCCGCCGATCGGCAAGGTGCCGCCGTCGCTCATGCGCCGCGCGACTCCTGCCATCCGGCCGTGGCAGCCGGTGCGATGGCCGGCCCCGCGCGCAGGCATCGCCCCGCGGGCCGGACCGCGCCGGCGCGTCCGGCGCACGCCCGTCGCCGCGCGGCCGGTCGGATCGGGATGCAGACGGGATCGGGCACAGCCATGAACGCTGCATCGCCCGTAACGGAAACCCTGGCAAGCCGTGCGGCCGGCCGCCCGCTCAGTCCATCTCGAAGGTGATGGGCTGCGCCCCTTCCCAGAGGGCGAGCTTGCCGAGCTTGGCCACGTTCTCCAGCCCCGAGGTGAGGGTGATGAAGTGGTTGCCGGCAAGCTGGCCCATCTTGCAGGCGAAGTGCACGCCGCCGTAGGCGAGCAGGATCTCGGTCTCGCTGATGCCGCCGGGATAGAGGATGATCTGGCCGGGCGCCGGGTAGCTGGTGTGGTTCTCGTAGCCCACCCCGAAATCCAGGTCGCCCAGCGGCATCCAGACGCCTTCGCCGCTCCAGCGCACGTGCACCGCCTGGCTCTTGAACGGCAGGTGCTTGCGGAACGCCGCGCAGGTCTTGGGCGCGGCCTCCTCCTCGAAGCGGGCCTCGAACACGAACGGCCCGGCCAGGACTCTCAGACCACCCATCGTCACCTCCTCATCGATTCCAAGTCTCACGGGTCACGACCCGTGCGGTCCGGCGGACGACCGCCGCCCCGCTTTCGCGGGGGCCGAGCTTCGATGCGTCTTCCGTATCGAGGCTCGGTATGGGCGCAGATCGAGGGCCCGATGCGTCAGTGCGCGCCGAGGAACTGGCGCAGCTCCGGCGTCTTCGGGTTGGCGAAGACCTCGCCGGGGGGACCGATCTCGTGCACGCGGCCCTGGTGCATGAACACCACCCGGCTGCACACGTCGCGGGCAAACCGCATCTCGTGGGTCACCATCATCAGGGTCATGCCCTCGGCGGCGAGTTCGCGCACCACCGCCAGCACCTCGTTGACCAGTTCCGGGTCCAGCGCCGAGGTGATCTCGTCGCACAGCAGCGCGATCGGCTGCATCGCGAGCGCCCGTGCGATCGCCACGCGCTGCTGCTGGCCGCCGGAGAGCTGGTCGGGGAAGGCGTCGAACTTGTGCCCCAGGCCGACCCGGTCGAGCATCTTGCGGGCCATCTCCTCGGCCGGCGCCTTGGCGGTCTTCTTCACCACCATCTGCGACAGCATCACGTTGCGGCCGGCCGTGAGGTGCGGGAACAGGTTGAAGCCCTGGAAGATCATGCCGACCTTGAGGCGCAGGGCCTTGAGGTGGAGGTCGTCGGGCAGCAGCTGGGCCCCGGCCACCAGGATGGAGCCGTCGTCGATCGTCTCCAGCCCGTTGACGCAGCGCAGCAGCGTGGACTTGCCCGAGCCGCTCTTGCCGATGATGGCGATGACCTCGCCCGGGTCGACGTCGAGGTTGATCCCCTTCAGGACCTCGTTCGAGCCGAAGCTCTTGCGCACCTCAGTGATTGCGATGAGCGACATTGAGCTTCCTTTCCAGGATCTGGCTCGACTTCGACAGGGGCCAGCACAGGGCGAAGTAGATGAGCGCCACGAAGCCGTAGACGGTGAAGGGCAGGAAGGTGGCGTTTGTGACGACCGTGCCGGCCTTGGACAGCTCCACGAAGCCGATGATCGAGGTGAGCGAGGTGCCCTTGACCACCTGGACCGAGAAACCCACCGTGGGCGGGACGGCGATCCTGAGGGCCTGCGGCAGGATCACGTGCCGCATCTGCTGGAAGTAGCCCATGGCGAGGCTGGAGGAGGCCTCCCACTGCCCCTTCGGGATCGCCTCGACGCAGCCGCGCCAGATCTCGGCCAGGAACGAGGCGGTCCACAGGGTGAGCGCCACGCCGGCGGCCAGCCACGCCGGCACGTCGATGCCGAACAGCCCGAGGCCGAAGAAGGCGAGGAAGAGCTGCATCAGCAGCGGTGTGCCCTGGAACAGCTCGATGTAGCCCTGCGCGAGGCGCCGCAGCCACACGGCGCGGGCGGTGCGCGCGAACAGGACCAGCCCGCCGACGATGCCGCCGCCGATGAAGGAGACGACGGAGAGCAGGACCGTCCAGCGCGCGGCCAGCAGGAGGTTCCGCAGGATGTCCCAGGTGGTGAACTCGGTCATCGCACGGCCTTCTTCGGGAACAGGACGTAGCCGACGCCGCGCAGCATCTGGCGCAGCAGGATCGCCATCGCGAGGTAGATCGCGGTGGAGACGAAGTACGCCTCGAAGGCGCGGAAGGTGCGCGACTGGATGAAGTTGGCCGCAAAGGTCAGGTCCTCGGCCGCGATCTGCGAGACCACGGCCGAGCCCAGCATCACGATCACGATCTGCGAGGAGAGCGCCGGCCAGATCCGTTGCAGCGCCGGGATCAGCACCACGTGGCGGAAGACCTGGAAGCGGATCATGGCGAGGCTCGCCCCGGCCTCGTACTGGCCGGCGGGCGTGGCCTGGATGCCGGCGCGCACGATCTCGCAGCTATAGGCGCCGAGGTTGATCACCATGGCGAGGTTGGCCGCCGTGAACTCGGACAGGTTGATGCCGAGCGAGGGCAGGCCGAAGAACAGGAAGAAGAGCTGGATCAGGAACGGCGTGTTGCGGATCAGCTCGACGTAGGTGGACACCACCGGCCGCAGCCAGCGGGGCCCAAGGGCGCGGGCCCAGGCGCAACCGATGCCGAGCGCCACCCCGAGCACGCCGCCGATGGCGATGAGCTCCAGGGTGACGCGGATGCCGGAGAGCAGCACCGGCCAGTACTCGGCCATCCAGCCGAAATCGAATTGATAGGTCACGAGGCTGCCCTCAAGGTCGGGCGACCGGGCGAGAAGCCGCCCGGCGCGGGTCGGCGGTCAGAGGGTCGGAGCAGATCCTTTTTAAAGCAGGTCTTTGGGCAGGTCGGTCTTGAGCCATTTCTGCGAGATCTGGTCGAGGCTGCCGTTCGTCTTCGCCTTGGCGATGGCCGCGTCGACGGCCTCCTTGAGCTTGGGCTCGCCCTTGCTCATCCCGACGTAGCAGGGGGAGTTCTTGATCAGGAACTTGAGCTCCGGCTTCTTGGGCGGGTTGCGGGCCAGGATCGCGGCCGCGACCACGTTGCCGGTGGCCACGAAATCCACCTGCCCCGAGAGGAAGGACGAGATGGTGCCGTTGTTGTCCTCGTAGCGCTTGATGACGGCGTCCGGCGGGGCGATCTTGGAGAGCTCCAAATCCTCGACGGAGCCGCGGGTGACGCCCACGGTCTTCTTGGAGAGGTCGGCCGCACCCGCGGCCTTGGCGGCGGGCGGCCCGAACACGCCGTTGAAGAACGGGGCGTAGGCGGTGGAGAAGTCGATCACCTTCTCCCGCTCCTCGTTCTTGCCGAGGCTGGAGATCACGAGGTCGACCTTGTTGGTCTGCAGGTAGGGGATGCGGTTGGCGCTGGTGACGGGCACCAGTTCCACCTTCACGCCGAGTTCCTTGGCGATCAGGGTGGCGGTGTCGATGTCGTAGCCGTTGGGCGTCATGTCGGCGCCCACGCTGCCGAAGGGCGGGAAGTCCTGGGGCACGGCCACCCGCAGGGTCTTGCGCGCCTTGATCTGGTCGAGGACGTCCGCCCGGACCGGTGCGGGGGCCAGGGTGGCGGCAAGGGCTGCGGCGGCGAGCGCCAGGAGGGTGCGACGTGGGATCATGTCAGGGCTCCTCGAAGGTGTCGGATTCGTCGGGGCCTGCCCGCTCCCTGGGCAGGAAGGCGTGCAGGCCGGAGAGGGGGTCTGGCCGGGCGTGGAGGTCGAGGCCGTCCTCGACGGCGCGGATGTGCTCGTCCATCAGGCGCGCGGCGCCCGGGAAGTCGCCGGCCTCCAGGGCCGCGACGATCTCGTGGTGCTCGCAGCTCGACGCGCCGGCCTTGGCCCGCGACTGGTAGAGCATCGAGATCAGGGTGGTGCGGGCGGTGAGGTCGCGCAGCACGTCCGTGAGCAGGCGGTTGCCCAGAAGCCCGGCGAGCAGGGTGTGGAAGTCGCCGAGCAGGGCCGTGCTCTCGCCCACGTCCCCGGCCGCCAGCGCCGCCCGCTCCCGGGCGAGGTGCGCCTTGAGCCGCCCGATCTGTTCGGGCGCCATCCCGGTCAGGGTGTGCAGCAGCCCGGCCTCGATCACCCGCCGGGCCTGGTAGGCCTCCCGCGCCTCCTCCGCGGAGGGCTCGACCACGAACCAGCCGCGCCGCGGGCTGACCTGCACGACGCCCCGCGTCTCCAGGCGCATCATCGCCTCGCGCACGCGGGTACGGGACACGGAGAACAGCTTGGCAAGCGCCGCCTCGCCCAGCCGCGTGCCCGGATTGATCTTGCCGGCCAGGATGGCGGCGAGGATCGTCTCTTCAATGGATTGCCGATCAGCCTGATTGGACATCTTGTATACCAGTGACCTAGCAAAGCGCGGGCCAAAGGCGGGCCAAGGGCCGAGCGTCTCTCACGAAACGCCCGCCGCGCCGGAGCGGCCGGAGGAAGAGCCCCCGGTGATCGGGAGTCCTGCGAGGTGCACCCGTGCCGGGGCCCGCCTCTCGGGTCTTCTCGTCCATCGGTGTGGATCGGCGGGGGATCGAACGCCGTGCGTGGTCGGCGTCGACCACGCCGCAGGCTGGAAACCTGTACGCGGCGAGCGCCGCAAGGCTGCTGTCGTCGGTCTCGTCGCATCGCCGGGAGGCTCCGTCGTGCCGCGATGGCGATGGTCGACGACGGCTGCCGCGGAGCGAGGCGGCCGCCGGCATCGAACCTGAAGCCGGGATAATCCGCTTCCGGACCGGCGATTATGCATAGCCGGTCATCGGAAACGCTTCGATCTGCAATCCTTCCGGTCTGATAGGCTCTGCGTCCGGACGGCTTTGCAGTCGTCGGGCCGGTGCGCGGGGATTTTGCCTCCATTCGACTTCCGCGCACCGGGCTTTCTTGGGGCCGGGCGCTCCGTGCGTGTCCGCAGTATCGCTGCCGTGATCCCGCGTTGTTGCCGGAGGATGACGATGCCCATTCACTTCTGCATCGACCCGCACGACCAATACGCTCAGGCGGAAGTCTCGGTGGAGTTCGAGCAGACCGCCGACGCCATCAGGCTGATCTCGGCACGCGACGCCTCTCAGGACGACATCCTTCCCGATCTCGAGGACGTGCAGCGACGGGCGCTCGAAAGCGAGATCATCGACGACTACCGGCAGGAGGTCCCGTCGCGTGACGGTCGCCTGCAGCAGGGTCCGATCCTGGACCGCAAGAGAGTAGGAAGAGCATGAACACCCAGAACAACGGTTCGCAGGCCGTGCACGACGGCCGCACGCAGGCCACTCCCGATGTGGTGAAGGCCGGTGTGGACAGGACTGTCCGACGTCAGCA
>NZ_BPRB01000008.1 GCF_022179685.1 Methylobacterium trifolii | reverse complement strand
ATCGTTTCCGTTTTCGATCATGAGGGGTCGGTGATGAAGCTTCCCGACTTCGAGGCGTGGGCGGTCTTCGCCAAGGTCGCCGAGACCGGCTCCTTCGGGCGGGCCGCCCTGGACCTCGCCGTCGCCAAGGGCACGGTCTCCAAGGCGGTGGGACGGCTGGAGGCGCGCATCGGCGCGCGGCTGTTCAACCGCACCTCCCGCACCCTGGCGCTGACGGAGGCCGGCCGGGCGGCGCTGGCCGGGGCGGCGCGTATCCTGGCCGAAGGCGAGGCGGCGGAGGCGTCGGCCACCGCCTCCGCCTCGGAGCCGCGGGGCCGGGTGCGGCTCGCCGCGCCGATGTCGTTCGGGGTGATGCACGTGGCGCCGCTGCTGCCGGCCTTCCTGCTGCAGTACCCCGGCATCTCGGTCGACCTGCACCTGGGCGACGACCTGATCGACCTCGTCGGCGGCGGCTTCGACCTGGGCCTGCGCATCGCGGCGCTCGCGGATTCCTCGCTGCGGGCACGCCGCCTCTGCACCGTGCACCGCTCGCTGGTCGCCGCCCCCGCCTATCTCGACCGGCACGGCCGCCCCGGCCACCCGCATGACCTTTCCGGCCATGCCTGCCTCGGCTACGCCTACCTGCCGGTGCCGGACCGCTGGCGCTTCATCCACGCGGACGGCGCGGAGGCCGTGGTCGCGCCCGAAGGCCCCCTGCGGGCCAACAACGCCGACGCCCTCGGCCCTGCCCTGCGGGCGGGCCTCGGCCTCGCGGTGCAGCCCGACTTCATGCTCTGGGAGGACCTGCGGGACGGGCGCCTGGAGCGGGTGCTGCCCGGCTGGTCGCCTCCACCGATCGCCCTGCACCTCGTCAGCCCGCCGGGCGACCCACGCCCGGCCCGCGTCACGGCCCTGGTCGGCTTCCTCGCCCGATCCCTGTCCGCGGCCCCGTGGGCGCGGAACGCGCAGATTTCGAATGCGGCACATACGAAATCCGTTTGATCGCTTCGCGATGCGGATTTCGGCTTCGCTCAAGCGCCGCGCGGGCTTCCCGATACCGTGTCCGCTTCGATCGAGCCGACACGGTATTGGTGATTTGGCATTGAATTCGTGCAGTCCCCGAGCGCATCCTCCGTCCATCGTCCAGCGACGGAGTCACCGATGACCAAGGGCAAGTCTGGCACCGGCGAGAAGTCTGGCACCGGCGAGAAGTCAGTCACCGGCAACAGGGTCGGCACCGTGACGCCGCCCGTGCAGGACGCCACGAATTCGGGCGACCTCGCCGTCGCCAAGGTCCGCACCGTCGAGATGGAGGGGGCCAGGACCCGGACCGAGCACGATCTCCTCGGCTACGACGAGGTCCCCGCCGACGCCCTCTGGGGCATCCACACCAAGCGGGCGGTGACGAACTTCCCGATCACCGGCGTGCCGGTCGGCCATTTCCCGGAATTCGTGCGCGCGCTGGCGCTGGTGAAGCAGGCAGCGGCCCGCGCCAACAGGCGCCTGGGCTACCTCGACCCGAAGAAGGCCGACGCCATCGACCGCGCCTGCATCCTGGTCGCAACCGAGGCGCGCTACGCCGAGGCCTTCGTGGTGGACGCGATCCAGGGGGGCGCCGGTACCTCGACCAACATGAACGCCAACGAGGTCATCGCCAACGTCGCCCTCGGGCTGATGGGCAGGAAGCCGGGCAGCTACGACGCATTGCATCCCAACGACGACGTCAACATGGCGCAGTCCACCAACGACGCCTACCCGACGGCGCTGCGGCTCGCCGTGATCTTCGCCACCCAGCCCCTGACGCGGGCGCTGGACGACCTCGCCTACGCCTTCAAGGGCAAGGCGGTGGAGTTCGCCGACGTGCTGAAGATGGGCCGGACCCAGCTCCAGGACGCGGTGCCGATGACGCTCGGCCAGGAGTTCGACGGCTTCCACGCCACCATCAAGGAGGACGTGGGCCGGCTCACCGACATCAGCGCGCTGTTCCGCGAGGTGAACCTGGGCGCCACCGCCATCGGCACCGGCATCAACGCCGACCCGCGCTACGCGGCGCTCGCCGTCGAGGAACTGTCGCGGGTGGCCGGCCAGCCGATGGTGCTGGCGGGCAACCTGATCGAGGCGACCTCGGATCTCGGCGCCTTCGTTCTGTTCTCCGGCGTGCTCAAGCGCGTCGCGGTCAAGCTCTCCAAGATCTGCAACGACCTGCGCCTGCTCTCCTCGGGGCCGCGCACGGGCTTCGGAGAGATCCGCCTTCCGGCGGTCCAGGCCGGCTCCTCGATCATGCCGGGCAAGGTCAACCCGGTGATCCCGGAGGTGGTCAACCAGGTCGCCTACATGGTGATCGGGCAGGACCTCACGGTGACCCTGTGCGCCGAGGGCGGCCAGCTCCAGCTCAACGCCTTCGAGCCGACCATCGGCTACTGCGTGCTCTCCTCCATGCGCATGCTGACGGCGGCGATCGAGACCCTGACCAAGCGCTGCGTCGAGGGCATCGAGGCCGACCGGGAGCGCTGCCGCAGCCTCGTCCAGGGCTCGATCGGCCTCGTCACGGCGCTCGCGCCGACGCTGGGCTACGAGGCGAGCTCGCGGGTCGCCCAACGCGCCCTCAAGGAGAACCGCTCGGTCGCCGACCTCGTGCTGGAAGAGGGCCTGCTCACCGAGGCGCAGCTCAACCAGCTGCTGGAACTCGAGGCGATGACCCACCCGTCCCGGCGGCCGAAGACGGCCGGTCCGTGAGCGCCCGGTGCCATGGTCCTGTGGTTCGAGATCGACCTGTTTCCGGCATTGCAGGGATGCGACCCGGGCCTTCTCGACGCGGCCTCGGCTGCAACGCCCCGCTCCGCTTCGATGTGCTTCGAGGCATGAACCGATATGATAGGGAGACAATTCAGCCATGCGCTGAGTGGGTAGCAGCGTGGATCGAAGTACAAGCCTGAGGAGTTTAGGCCGTGCTCAGTCCCTGCACGGCATGAAAGCTGCGTCTATCCTCCGGCTTGGCCGTTGACCGCAGCCAGGGTCCGACACCTCAGCCGGAGACCTGCATGTCCCAACGCTTCGAACGGATGCTGGAACAGGAGGCGGCGGACGAGGAATCGATCATGACCGACGCGCTGATCCTCGAGACCGTCGTGTTCGCGCTGATCGGCAGCATCCGGCCCTTCGGCTTCAACAAGGCCCGCTTCCGGGAACTGCTGAGCGAGGGCGCCGCATCCCTGGCGCAATCCGATCCGGAGGGGTCGCTCGCCGACGACCTGCGCATCACCGGAGACGGCGTCATGAAGATCCTCGCCCGCCGCGCCCTGGGCGGCGATCCGTCCGAAGCCATGGACGAGCGCCCGACCGATCCGTGAGGCCGATCCGTGAGGCCGATCCATGAGGCCATGGGCCTCGCGTTGGTCTACATCGGCGGCACCTGCCGAATCGATGGAGCCCGCGATGGACGAGAACGCCGACGAGCCTCTGGACGCGGTCTCGCGCCTCTATGCCAAGATGGTCGCGATGGAGATCGTGATGGGCGTCCTCATCGGCCGGTTGTCCGAGGAGGACCCCGAGGTGCGCGAGGACGTGCGGCGCGACGTGGACGTGCTGCTGGCCGACCTGCCGGTGGACGGGGCGAGCGAGGAACTGATCGCCGACGAGGTGAGGCGGGCGGCGCAGATGCTGACCAGCGTGCGCATCGCCTGAGGACGGGCGCCGGCCCTCCGGGCCGAGCCGCCGGGCCGGACGCACGCGGCGTCGCCGGCTTGGACCGGCCTCAGGACGGCAGGTCTGCCATCGTCGCGACGTGCTCGGCGATGGCGCCGGCCGTCGTCGGCCAGACCGCGTCCCGATGGGCGGCGATGTGGGCCAGCGCCTGCCGCAGGGGCCGGAGCCGGTGGGGCTGGCCGACGATGTAGGGATGCAGGGCGATGCCCATCACCAGGGGCGCGTCGCGTGACTGCTCCCGCATCTCGTCGAAGGCGTCCACGATCGCCTCGGCGAACTGCCGGCCCGTGTCCTTGCGCGCCACGATGGCCGGGATGTCGTTCAGTTCCTGCGGATAGGGCACCGAGAGGATGCGCCCGCCGCCGCGCGTGGAGAACCAGACCGGCTGGTCGTCGTGCGCCCAGTCCAGGAGGTAGCGGTAGCCGGCTTCGGCCAGGAGGTCGGGGGTGAGGCGCGACTGGGAGATCCAGGGGCCGAGCCAGCCCGCGGGCGCCCGTCCCTCCTCCCGCGTCAGGATCGCGGTGGCCTCATGGATCAGCGCCCGCTCGCCCGCCTCGTCGAGGGTGCCCTGGCGCTCGGCGTTGCTGCGGCCGTGCGCCACGATCTCGTCGCCGCGCGCCCGGAACGCCTCGACCAGGCCGGGGCAGTCCCGGTAGACCCGGCTGTTGACGAGCACGTTCGCCGGCATGTGCAGGTCATCGAGCAAGTCCTTGATCCGCCACGCGCCGACCCGGTTGCCCCAGTCGCGCCAAGCATAATTCAGCACATCCGGCTGTACCCCGCCGGGCGCTAGTTCGGCCCCGAGCCCGGAGCCGAAATCGAAGGTCTCCAGGTTCAGGGCGAGGTAGACCGCGAGCCGCCTGCCCCCCGGCCAGTCGTAGGCCGGGCGCGTCGGCAGGGCGCTGTAGCCGTAGCGGCCGTGACCCGTGGATGTATCCATGCGTGGTTCGAACTCCCCGGTCCGGCCCTTCGGGGCCAGCCCCATTTCCTCGCCGTCGGGCGCTGCCGCGTTATAACGCTACGGAACAGGAGACGGTGCCCATGGCCTACGTATCGGCGACGGTGATGGAAGAGGGCAAGGCCGCCCGGACGAAGGGCGAGCCCGTCGAGGCCAACCCGTATCCGGCCGGCTCCCAGGACAGCGCGGATTGGCTCGAAGGATACACCTTCGACCTCGGCGAGCAGAACGTCGACGCCCCGGACGAGAACGGCTGACGCCGTCCGCTCACCGGAAGAACCGGGCGATGGTGTCGTCGTGCGCGAGGATGCCGTCGCCCTGCGCCGCCGCCCGCTCCGCCTCGCCCAGGACGATGCGGTCGTATTCCGCGCGCAGGTCCCCCTCCTGCCAGGTCCTGTACCAGCGGCGCCAATGGCCGCCGACGCTCGGGTCGAACTCGGTATTGCGGGTGTAGGCTGCCCCGCCCTGGATCACCTTGGCCTCGAACTGCGCGTAGGTCCGGATCGGGTAGTGGTAGATGGTGATGCGTTCCTCGTTCGCGCTCGTGACCGGCCGGTCGTAATGCGCCTCGTGGTTGCCCTGGCCGATTCCGGTCAGCCCGCGCGCCCGGCAGACGGCCTTGGCGCTGACCCGCCGGATCAGCTTCGAGCGGGCGCGGTCCGCCACCGGGTTCGTCACCGCCAGTGTGCCGTGCTTGAGGACGTGCAGATCCTGCCCCTCCACCGGCGGGATCATGTTGCGGCGGCGGACGTGAAGCACGTCGGCCGAGGCCGTCGCCAGCACGTTCTTCAGGGTGCCGCCGGCCGCGTGCCAGAACTCGTCCGCATCGCTGTTGATGATCCAGTCGGCCTTCAGCAACTCCTTGGCCAGCAGTGCCATACGCGTGACCCAGGCGTACTGGCGGTAATCCTGGTCCTCCTCGATCAGCAGGCAGATGCGCCCGGTGGGAACGAACCGGGCGACCACGTCGAGGGTGCCGTCCGTCGAGCCGTTGTCGGTGATGCAGATGAAGTCGACGCCCTGCGCGAGGTGGTAGGTGAGGAAGTCCGCGATGATGTCGATCTCGTTGCGGATCAGCAGGGTCATCACCAGTCGCATCGCGCGCCGTCTCCTTGGGTATTGAACATCAGGCGTCCGCCTCCGCGAAGGCCCGGGCGATCGCCTCGCGCATCAGTAGGCCGTAGCCGATGTTGGCGTGGGTGGCGTCCTCTGCCCAGAACTCCGCCCTGAGGCAGCCTTCTGCGTCCGCGGTTTCAGCTGGCGCTCCGACGTAGAGGCAGCCGTGGCGGTCGGAGACCGCCTTGAGGACGGTCTGCTCCACCTGCCAGAGCTTCAGCCGGATCGAGGCCGGCGTGACTGTCAGGCGCACAGGGTTGAGCCCGTGGACGACGGCGAGCTTCTCGTCGTAGGCCCCGACCCGGAGTAGGGCCGACAGCCGCGCACCATTGGCCTTGGGCGGAGGACCGCCGACCAGCCCGATCCGGCGGGGCATCCGCTGCGTCAGGCGCTCTAGGAAGTCGGAGAACCTCGCGGCGGTCTCACTGAAGCGCTCCCGCACCGCGCGCTCCGGCACCAGCACGGCACCGGGGATCAGGGGCGCGTCGGGTTGCTCCGCTACCAACAAGTCGAACAGGGGATCGCCCTGGAGCAGGAACTGGTCGTTGTAGCGGTTGCCCTCCCAGACCAGGGCGATGCGCCGGCCGGGGGCGAGGTCGCAGAGGCGGTCCCAGTAGATCGCGTGCTTGGGGCCGCCGGAAAGCGCCGCGAAGCGCGGGTCCGGCGGCTCGAGGGGCGCCAGCGCCGGGCCGAGCGACCGGTCGCCGCGGGCGACGCCGAGCGCCTTCCGGTGCGAGTGCCCGGCGATGACGATCGGATCGTCGGCCCCCGGACGGCTCATCGCCGGGGATGGCCCCGCGCGGCCAGCATCCCTAAGACCTGCTCGGTCGCCTCCTCCGGCGTGGTGCGGGAGGTGTCGAGGATCGGCAGGCTGAGTTCGTCGGCGAGACGCCGGTAGGTGTCGACCCGGTCCCGCGTGGTCTGGCGGGCGTCGTCCGCCTCGCCGCGGGCCAGCATCCGGGCGAGCGTCGTCTCGTGGTCGGCCCAACACAGGAGGGTGAAGGGGCGCGGCTCCCATCCCGGCCTGTAGAGGGAGGACAGGAGCTGCGAGGCG
>NZ_BPRB01000007.1 GCF_022179685.1 Methylobacterium trifolii | reverse complement strand
CGAAGCGCTGGCGCTTCTCTCCCCTATGCGGGAGAGGGAGAAGCGCGGGCCGGGATTTCCCCCGGATTGCGGCCGATCGAAACCTGTGTGGGTAGCCGACCAAGATCGGCCGCTCCCCTGCGACCGCGTCGGGACTCGTGTTCCGGCACGCGTTCGGTGAGGATCGGCGCGGGAGACCGTCCGGTCTCCGACGCGCGTGGCAGCACGAGCGAGTCGCCGATGACGGCACCACCGGCCGGGGGTCTGCCGGCACCAAAACTCTTCGCGGACTTTGCGGAGGCCCGAGGCGATCGCGGGCCGCTGCGGGCCGCGATCGACGCGGCCTGCCGGCGGCCGGAGGCCGAGTGCGTCGCGCCCCTCATCGAGGCGGCGAGCCTGCCGCCCGAGGCCGCCGCGCGGGTGGCGGCGACCGCGCGCAGCCTCGTCGAAGGCCTGCGGTCCAAGGCGCGCGCCGGCGGCGTCGAGGGCCTGATCCACGAATACGCCCTGTCGAGCCAGGAGGGCGTGGCGCTGATGTGCCTCGCCGAGGCCCTGCTGCGCATCCCGGACGCGGGCACGCGCGACGCGCTCATCCGCGACAAGATCGCCCCCGGCGACTGGCGCGCCCATCTCGGGCACAGCCCCTCGCCCTTCGTCAACGCGGCCACCTGGGGCCTCCTCGTCACCGGCCGGCTGACGGCGACGACGAGCGAATCCGGCCTGTCGGCGGCGCTGACCCGTCTGATCGGGCGCGGCGGCGAGCCCCTGATCCGCAAGGGCACGGATCTGGCCATGCGGATGATGGGCGACCAGTTCGTCGCCGGCCGCAGCATCGACGAGGCGCTGGCCCGGAGCCGGCCGATGGAGGCACGGGGCTTCCGCTACTCCTTCGACATGCTGGGCGAGGCCGCGATGACGGCCGCGGACGCGGACCGCTACAATGCGGATTACGAGGGCGCGATCGCAGCCATCGGCGCGGCCTCGGCCGGGCGCGGCGTGCTGGACGGTCCGGGCATCTCGATCAAGCTCTCGGCCCTGCACCCGCGCTATGCCAGGGCCAAGCGCGCCCGCGTCGTGGGGGAACTCCTGCCGCGGCTCAAGGCCCTCGCCCTCCAGGCCCGGGGCCACGACATCGGCCTCAACGTCGACGCCGAGGAGGCCGACAGGCTCGACCTCTCCCTCGACCTGCTGGAGGCGCTCGCCCTCGACCCGGAGCTTTCCGGCTGGGACGGCCTCGGCTTCGTGGTCCAGGCCTACGGCAGACGCTGCCCCTTCGTGATCGACTGGATCGTCGACCTCGCCCGCCGGGCGGGGCGCCGGATCATGGTCCGCCTCGTCAAGGGCGCCTACTGGGACAGCGAGATCAAGCGTGCGCAGGTGGAGGGCTTTTCCGACTTCCCCGTCTTCACCCGCAAGGCGCATACCGACCTGTCCTACATCGCCTGCGCCCGCAAACTGCTCGCGGCCCGCGACGCGGTGTTCCCGCAGTTCGCCACCCACAACGCCCAGACCCTGGCCACCGTGCTGGAACTCGCCGGACCGGATTTCCGGCCCGGAGACTACGAGTTCCAGTGCCTGCACGGCATGGGCGAGCCCCTCTACGAGGCGGTGGTCGGCGAGGCGGGCCACGACCGGCCCTGCCGCATCTACGCGCCGGTCGGCACGCACGAGACGCTGCTTGCCTACCTGGTGCGGCGCCTGTTGGAGAACGGCGCCAACTCCTCCTTCGTCAACCGCGTCGCCGACGCGGCCGTGCCGGTCGAGGCCCTGGTCGCCGACCCGGTGGCGACCGCGCGGGCCGTGAGCCCGGTGGGCGCGCCGCACGCGGCGATCGCGCATCCGCGCGCGCTCCAGCCCGGCCGACTGAGCGCGGCCGGCCTTGATCTGTCCGACGAGGGCACGCTGGCAGGCCTCGCACAGGCGCTGGCCGAGAGCGCCCGCATCCCCTGGACCGCCGAGGCTACCGAGGCGGACGAGGCGGAACCGTTCCGGGCCGTCCGCAACCCGGCCGACAACCGCGACGTGGTGGGCCATGTCCGCCACGCCACGCCCGGCGCGATCGGCGCGATGCTGGCGCGTGCCACGGCGGCCGGACCGGGATGGGCCGCGGTTCCCGCGACTGAGCGCACCGCCTGCCTCCTGCGCGCGGCCGACGCCCTGGAGGCGCGGATGCCGATCCTGATCGGGCTGATCGTGCGCGAGGCCGGGAAATCCTGCGCCAACGCGGTGGCCGAGGTGCGCGAGGCGGTTGATTTCCTGCGCTACTACGCCGCCGAGGCCGTCCGTACGCTGAGCGAGGGCCGGCACGCCCCCCTGGGACCGGTCGCCTGCATCGCCCCCTGGAACTTCCCGCTGGCGATCTTCGCGGGGCAGGTCGCGGCCGCCCTCGCGGCCGGCAACCCGGTCCTGGCCAAGCCCGCCGAGGAGACGCCGCTCGTCGCGGCCGAGGCGGTGCGCCTGCTCCACGCGGCCGGCGTGCCTGGGGACGTGCTGCACCTCGTGCCGGGCGATGGCGAGGCGGGGGCCGCCCTCGTCGCGGATGCCCGCATCCACGCGGTGATGTTCACGGGCTCCACCGCCGTGGCACGCCTGATCCAGCGCCGGCTGGCCGAGCGGCTGCTGCCGGACGGGCGGCCGGTGCCGCTCGTGGCCGAGACCGGCGGCCAGAACGTGCTGGTGGCCGATTCCTCGGCGCTGGCCGAGCAGGTGGTCGCGGACATCATTACCTCCGCCTTCGATTCCGCCGGCCAGCGCTGCTCGGCCCTGCGCATCCTCTGCCTCCAGGAGGAGGTGGCCGACCGCACCCTGACGATGTTGCGCGGCGCGATGCGGGAACTGGAGGTCGGCGACCCGGCGCGCCTGTCGGTGGATGTCGGCCCGGTGATCTCGGCCGAGGCGCGGGCCGGCATCCGGGACCACGTCGCGGCCATGCGCGCGCGCGGGCACGCGGTCCATGAAGGCGCCCTGCCCCCGGAGGCCCGGCACGGCACCTTCGTGGCCCCGACCCTGATCGAGATCCGCGCCATCGCCGATGTGGAGCGCGAGGTGTTCGGACCGGTTCTCCACGTCCTGCGCTACGCCCGCGCGGACCTCGACCGGCTCGTGCAGGCGATCGACGCCACCGGCTACGGGCTGACCTTCGGCCTGCACACCCGCATCGACGAGACGGTGGCGCGGGTGGCGGACCGGGTCGCGGCCGGCAACGTCTACGTCAACCGCACCATCATCGGCGCGATGGTGGGCACGCAGCCCTTCGGCGGCTCCGGCCTTTCCGGCACGGGGCCGAAGGCCGGCGGCCCCCTCTATCTCGGGCGCCTCATGGCGAGCCCGCCGGCGCTCCCCGAGATGGAGGGCCGCGCGCCGGTGCCCGCCCCGGCCCGCGCCTATGCCGACTGGCTGCGCGCCGAAGGGCATTTCGCGGAAGCCCGGCAGGTCGAAGCCGATCTCGCGCGCGCGATGCTGGGCACCAGAGTCGAACTGCCCGGCCCCGTGGGCGAGCGGAACCTCTACGTCCTGCATCCGCGCGGAACGGTGGCGGCTTTGGCCGGAACCGGGGACGGCCTCATCGCGCAGGTCGGCGCCATCCTGGCCACCGGGAACACGGCCGTGATCGAGCGGCAAAACCCGGCCCGCGCCGTGCTGGCGCGGCTCCCGGCCGAGGTCGCGGCCAACATCGTCGTGGTGGAGACGTGGAGCGCGCAGACCGGGCTCAGGGCGTTGCTGTTCGCGGGCGCAGAGGCCGACCTGCGCGCCCTGAACCGGGTGGCCGCCCAGAGGGAGGGCGCCATCCTCCCCGTCCTCACCCCGGCGATGCCGGGGCGGGGCAGCGGCTACGACCTCGCGCGCCTCCTGGAAGAGCGCACCATCTCCACCAACACCGCCGCGGCCGGCGGCAATGCGAGCCTGATGGCGATCGGCTGACGGCGCAGGCGCCGCATACGAAATCCGTTCGATCGCTTCGCGATGCGGATTTCGGCTTCGCTCAAACGCCGCGCGGGCTTGGCGATACCGTGTCCGCTTCGATCAAGCGGACACGGTCTCAGGCGGCCCGCGCCGGCTTGCCCGCGTTCGCCCCGGCGGCGGCAGGCTTGGAGCCGCCGCGGCGCATGACGTAGAGCCCCAGCCCCACCAGCGCGATCAGGACCAGCACGCCCTGGGCGCCCAGGGCCTCCCACGAGCCGTTGAGGCCGATGGTGGTGACGAAGTCCGGCACGGTCTCGTTGTGCACCGGGATGATGGTCTGCTCCTGCAGTTCCTGGAACGCCTCGCCGACGAGCTTGAGGCCCATCACGAACAGGAAGGCCGAGGTGATCAGGAACATCGGCCGCAGGGGGAGGCGCAGGGCCAGCCACTGCATCGCCACGAACATCGCGGCCAGCGCCAGGGTCGCGACGGCGAGTCCGCTCAGCAGGGAGCCGTCGAAGCCGTTGGCGCTCTTGGCCAGCGCATGCAGGAACAGCACCGTCTCCGCACCCTCGCGGAACACGGCGAGGAAGGCGATGCCGGCCAGCGACAGGACGGTGCCGGCGCCGAGGGCCTTCTCGGCGAGGCGGTTGAGGTCGGCCTGCCACGCCCGCGGGTCCTGGCGCACGAACAGCCAGCCGCTCATGTAGAACATCAACGCGGCGGCCGCGAGCATCACCCCGGCCTCGATCAGGTCGCTGTGGTTGCCGTCGAAGTAGGTCTCGAACACCCAGGCCATCGCGAGGCTCGCGAGCGCCGCGGCGGCGGCGCCGGCGTAGAGCGGCGTGATCCGCTCCTCGGCACCCGCCCGGCGCAGGAACGCCGCCAGGGCCGAGATGACCAGAAGCGCCTCCAGACCTTCGCGAAACAGGATCGTGAAGGCCTGAACGAACGTCGAGCCGTCCGCCATGATCGTTCTCCAGATTAGAAACGTTAAAAATCAAGAACGCCGCGACCCTTATCGAGACGTTCGAAGATTGGAATCGTTATAAGAACCGGCGGATGCCCGCCGAGACCTGCCGGACGGACACCGATCTGCTTGCCGGGCCCTCAGTATAGGCGGGGGTAGCGCGCCGCAAGATCGGCTCCGCGCGGCGCGGTGCCGCCCTGCACGCGGAGCCGATCTTTCCTGCAACCGAACGGCCACGTTGTGCATTGGTCTGACACGATACAGGGCGCCGGGCGCCCGATCCGGCACATTCGAGCGGGCGTGCCGCCCCCAGGGCACGCGGGTAGGACCGACATGCAGACCAGATCCGTCGCGGCGAGCCTTGCCGCCGCTTGCCTGCTCGCCCTCACCACCGGCGTGCTCGCCGCCCCAGCTCCGGATCGCAGCCCGGTCAAGGCCGCCGACACCGCCTCTGCGGTCCGCACGGTGGCGGCGACGGAGGGCGAGGACGATTCCGGGAGCTGCAGCCGTTCGCGTAAGCGTCTCTGGGTCGAGGGCGAGGGCTGGGTGGTGCGCCGCATCACGACCTGCCGCTGAGCGACGACCCGTACGATCCCAGGCTGCAACAGGCCCCGAGCCGGCCTCGGGGCTTTTTCATGTGAACGACGGCCCGGGCCGCGCCGCTTAAGCAGTCTGCGCGGCTGGCCGTGCGGCCTGTGGCGGAACGACATCGACTAGGCCTCGGTTTTCGCAGGCAGTCCGAGTCGGAGTTCCGCGATGCCATCCCGCAAAACCAGCATCCTCGCCGGCCTGGCGCTTGCCGCGACCGTCTCCGCTGCCGCATCCGTCGCGGGTGCCGAGGAGTACCGCCGCGTCGGCGGCTACGGCTCGGCCCAGGGCTACGGGTTGCGCGGCGCGGCCTACGCCTTCGGGGACGAGGCGGTCCGCGGTGCCTATGTCGGCGCGCCGCTGACCCGGTTCCCGACTCCGAGCCAGATCGTGCCGGCGCCCTGGACCTACGGCACCTACGGCATCCCGACGGTCGCGGGCATCGAGAGGGCCCCTGTCGGGCAGCCGAGCCTCACGATCGTCCACGGCAGCCAGCCCGCCCCCGTCCGGCGGCAGGCCTCCGGCCCCCGCATCCTCTCTCGCGACGGCGACGGCCGCTGGGCGCGCAACGACGAGGCCGGCTACGGACAGTCGGGCGTGCGCGTCGTCGAGATCCAGGTCCCACGCCGCTGAAGTCCGGTGCACCGGCTCGCGCCGCGTCGTTCACGGCCCTGTCCGGGGATGTGCGCTGCGTTCGTGTCGCATTAAGGCTTGTCCGTCACGCTGTGGCCGGACGTTGCATCCAGATGAGCCGTTTCCCTTGCAGATCGTGATCGTCGACCCGAGCCGGGTGGTCCTGCGGATCATCACGGACCTGCTCGAACCGCGTGGCCACACCATCCACGCCTTCACCGACTCGGACGCAGCCCTCGGGTTCTTGTCCCGGACCGACACGGTGCGCGTCCTGATCACGAGCCTCGAAGTCCGCCCCCGCTGCGGGCTGGAACTCTGCTGGTCGGCGCGCCTGCTGGGCGACGCGCGGCGTCCGCTCCACGTCATCATGATGTCGTCGGTGCGCGACGTGCGCACGCTCGCCGAGGCCCTCGACAGCGGAGCGGACGACTTCATCGAGAAGCCGCCCGGCGCCGAGGAACTCTATGCGCGCCTGCGGGCCGCCGAGCGCCTGGCGAACATGCAGGACGAACTGATCCGCCTCGCCGAAACCGACCCGCTGACCGGCCTGTTCAATCGCCGGGCGTTCTTCGGACGGGTCCGCAACGCCGTCGCGCGACCGGATTCGGTGGGGCAGCTCTCGGCGATCCTGGTGGACATCGACCATTTCAAGCGGATCAACGACGAGCACGGCCACGATGCGGGCGACGCGGCCATCGAGGCGATCTCGGACCTGATCCGGCCGCGGGGCATCGTCGGGCGCCTGGGCGGCGAGGAGTTCGCCGTGGTCCTGCCCGACGGCGACCTGGAGGCCGCCCGCGTGCTCGCAGGCCGCCTGCGCCTCCACGCCAAGGCCCTGCGCATGGAGACGGCCAAGGGAGGACAGGTGCGCTTCACCTGCAGCTTCGGCGTGAGCACCTGGGGCGCCGACGACACCGTCGAGGCCCTCCTGAAGCGGGCGGACGTGGCCCTCTACCAGGCCAAGACCCAGGGCCGGGACCGGGTGGTGGTGTCGACGGACGCCCCGGCCCTGGCACAGGCAAGCTGAAGGGCCCGAGCACGGCCGGTCTCGGCACGGCACGGGCCATTAAGCTTAAGACCAGCGTGCCCGATCGGGACAGTGCCCCCGTCCGATACGGGCCTTCGTCTCGTTTCAACACCGAAAGACACGGGATTCGACCCGCCAGGGCCTGGAACAGGTCTTGAACACCTCCACCAAACCCGGGGCGATCTGTGCCACGCCGGGATGTAGAGAGGTGCGGGGTCATGCGTACGGCAGTCGGCGTCCTGATCATGGATGAGCCCAGCGGATTGAACGCGACCTTCCGCGCGACCCTCGAACACTTGCCGGCCCTCCACACGATCGGCGAGGCCGACCTGGAGCAAGCCGGCTCCGAGAACAGCGTCGCCCTGGTCGTGGTGGACGAGGCCCGGCTCTCCGATGCCGTGGCACGGGTCGTCGGCCTGAAGGAGCGGCTGCCCGGCCTGCGCACCCTGGTGGCGTTCCAGGCGCTGACCGGCGCCGACCTCCGGGCACTGCTGACGGCCGGCGCCGACGCGTTCGTCGCCCGCACCGCGACGCCCCGCGAGGTCTGCGCCGCCCTTCTGGCCCTGGCCGAAGGTTCGGACCACCTGACCGTCCCCGACGAGCCGGAGATCGCCCCGCCCGAGACCGGAGACGCCCTCGGCCTCACCCCGCGGGAGGCCGAGGTGCTGCGCTTCCTCAGCGCCGGCTTCAGCAACAAGGAGGTCGCCCGCCGCCTGACCCTGAGCGTCCGCACCGTGGAGACACACCGGCTCAACCTACGCCGCAAGACCCAGACGGGACGCCTCAAGGACCTCGTGACGCTCGCCCGCCAGCTCGGCCTCGCGCCGGTGGTGGAGGAGAGCCGCCGCGACGGCGGCCCTTCGCGGCACTGACCCCCGCCGGACGCGACCGTCAGGCGCGGGTCGGCTCCAGCTCCTCGGCGACGGCGGAGAGGGGGCGTTTGGGCTTGCGGTGGAGGTCTCCGCCGCGCACCGCCTCCTCCAAGGGCTCGGGGCCTTTGCGCAAGAGCTTGGCCAAGTAGTAGCTGCCGAACCCGAAGATGATCGTGTAGGCGATCAGGAACGCCACCAGGGACGCCGTCACCGCATTCGTGGTGAGGGGCGAGACGGCGTCCGCCGTGCGGAGGTGCCCGTAGACGATGTAGGGCTGGCGGCCGATCTCGGCGGTGAACCAGCCGAACAGAACCGCGCCGAAGCCCGAGGGCGTCATCAGCATGGCGCAGGTGAGGAACCAGCGGTTGGTGAACAGCGTGCCGCGGCGCCGGAGCAGCAGGCTCCACAGGCTGAGGCCCAGCATCGCCATGCCCAGCGCCACCATGATGCGGAAGGAATAGAACACCGGCCAGACCGGGGGCCTCTGGTCGCGCGGCACGTCCTTCAGCCCCGGCACCACGCCGGAGAAGTCGTGGGTGAGGATGAAGCTGCCGAGGCGCGGGATGCCGATCTCGAAGTCGTTGCGCTCCGCCTCCATGTTCGGGATCGCGAACAGGAGCAGGGGCATGTCGGCCTGCCGGTCCCAGTTCGCCTCGATCGCGGCGAGCTTGGTCGGCTGGTGCTTGAGCACGGCGAGCCCGTGCGAATCGCCCACGAAGATCTGGATCGGCGTGCAGATCACCGCGAACCACATCGCCATGGACAGCGAGAGCCGGGCGCCGCGCACCTTCTCCGCCGGCTCCTTGCGGGCGCGCAGGATCATCCAGGCCGACATGCCGGCCACCGCGAAGGCCGTGGTGAGGAAGCAGCCGAGCACCATGTGCGCGTAGCGGATCGGGAAGGACGGGTTGAAGATCACGGCCAGCCAGTCGGTGGCCACCGCCCGGCCGTTCTCGATCGTGAAGCCTGCCGGCGTCTGCATCCAGGAATTGGCCGACAAGATCCAGAAGGCCGAGATCAGCGTGCCGAGCGCCACCATGCAGGTCGAGACGAAGTGCAGCCGGTCGCCCACCCGGTCCCAGCCGAACAGCATGATGCCGAGGAAGCCCGCCTCCAGGAAGAAGGCGGTGATGACCTCGTACTGGATCAGGGGCCCGAGCACGTTGCCGGTGAAGTCGGCGTAGCGCGACCAGTTGGTGCCGAGCTGGTAGCTCATCACGATGCCCGACACGACGCCGAGGCCGAAGGAGACCGCGAAGACCTTGACCCAGAACCGGTAGAGGTTCCGGTACATCGGGTCGCCGGTCCAGA
>NZ_BPRB01000006.1 GCF_022179685.1 Methylobacterium trifolii | reverse complement strand
TGATCGAACTCGCCGAGGGTGTCGGCGAGGACGAGGTCCGCGCCAAGACCGAGGCCGAGTACACCGTCGCGCTCGCCGCGTAGCTTCCGTCCCGCTCCCCTCTGCGGGGGAGGGTGGCCGTCGGCTCACGCGAGGGTCGGGAGAGGGGAGCGACGGTGTCGGATACAGCGCTTTCCTCCTTCGATCCTCGTGTGGCGAAGGCCACCCTCCCCGGCAAAGGGCAAGGCAACGTCCAGGCCGTGACCAGCGTATCGATCCCGCCGATCTGTAAGCAAAACATCGAAATCCGAATCGCCTGTTGCACGCAAGCAACGTCTGTGACTGGAATGCGACAAGCATTCGTGTGACCAGAGAACGTATGGTGGTGCATTCATTTCGAAATTGACTTGCGGGCTGGCTGATCGACAATAGCATTACAAGACTGGTCCAGCAGTATCACGCACGCTCGAAGGCACGCCGCCTGCGACACCCTGCGAAGATTCCGGCTGCCGGCGTCTTGCGGGATGCGACGATCTTCAAAAGAAGACCGGGGGGCGAAGTGACGAGCGTGAAGAATTCCTTTCTGTGCTCAGCGGCCATGCTGGCGCTGATCCCGGCCGCGAGCGCGGCCGACCTGCCCGTCAAGAAGGCGGCGCCGATCGAGTACGTCCGAGTCTGCTCCACCTTCGGCGCGGGCTTCTTCTACATTCCCGGGACGGACACCTGCATCCGCCTCTCGGGCCGGGCGCGGGCCGAGTACGGCTACCAGCAGAACTTCCAGCGCAACGTCGGCCTGGGCGACCAGTCCATGTATCGCGGCCAGATGCGCATCAACATCGATGCCCGCACGCAGACCGATTACGGCACCCTGCGCGCCTTCATCCGGACCGAAGCGTCGAGCCGCACCGGCAACTTCATGTGGTCGGGCACCCTGCAGCGGATCGCGAAAGCCTTCCCCGCCACCGGCGTGGACCAGTACAACCGGGTCCAGCAGCAGTTCGACGTGGACAAGGCGTTCATCCAGTTCGCGGGCTTCACAGCCGGCCGCGCCTCGTCGTTCTTCGACTTCTACGCCCACGACTTCGAGATCATCGGCGTGTCGCACGGCTCTGACGTGTCGGCGACCAACCTGCTCGCCTACACCGCCCAGATGGGCAACGGCTTCTCGGCCACCCTGTCGATGGAGGACCCGAGCTTCCGCAAGACCGGCATCTACTCGTCGGCTGTCGCCGCTGCCGGCGGTCCGGTCGGCAGTTCGACGGCGGCCACCTTCGCCATCACGAGCTCGCCGACCCCGGTCTTCCTCGGCTACGGAGCGGACGGCACCCCGACGGGGGTCGGCTTCGTCGACGTGATCGAGCGCAACCGCATGCCCGATTTCGTCGCCGCCCTGCGCAACGACGGAGCCTGGGGCTCGGCCCAGATCTCGGGCGCGGTCAAGGACGTGAACACCGGCAACTACATCGCCGGCGGATACCTCGGCACCGCCGCCGGCGCGCCCCTTACCACCGCGAACGCGCTGGCCCGGATGCGGCCCGCCACCGAATACGGCTGGGCGATCCAGGGCGGCGTGAAGTTCAACCTGCCGATGATCGCCCCGGGCGACACCCTCTACCTCCAGGCCGCCTACGCGGAGGGCGGCACCCAGTATACCGGCGTGCAGTTCTTCACCGCCGGCTACATCACCGCCGCGCGGCCGTTCCAAGGCGCCTCGTTCTCCCAGTACCTGCCCGACGCGACCCTGAACCCGCTGACCGGCAAGCTCCAGCTCGTCGAGACCATCTCGGCGGTGGCCTCCTACCTGCATTACTGGTCGCCGCAATGGCGCTCGGCGTTCTTCGGGTCCTATGCCGAGATCAACTTCGCGCGCGGTGCGCGCTTCGCGCAGGGCGTCGCCAGCGTCGTCGGCGGCACCACCATCGCCAACTCGCCGGGCCTGCCGACCTCGCCGGGATACGCCTTCAACGAGACCCTTCGCGACAGCCGGCAATACTATGTCGGCGCCAGCCTGATCTGGTCGCCCGTGCGCGACCTCGATATCGGCCTGGAGGGCATCTACGACAACACCGTTCTGCGCAACGGCCGCGTGATCGACCAGAACAAGAACCCCGGCGCCGTCGTCGCCAGCCTCAGCGCGACCGGCGTGCCGCTGAATGCCGGCGGCGTCCCGATCCGGACCGTCAACAACACGGACACCTTCCAGATCCGCGCCCGCATGCAGAGGGATTTTTAGAACAATCGCCCTCTCGAATTCGACGCCGCGCCCGATCGAACCGGGCGCGGCTCATCGGTCGTAAGGCGGACGCCCTACACATCGGACGAAAAGTCAGTCCTCGCGATTGTGGGCCCGTGTCTTTGCTGATGCAGTCGCGAGCCAAAAGAAACAGGAGGCACGCCATGCCCAGCCCGACCCTCGAAGCCGCCATCGGCGGCGAAGTCGCCGAGACCACCACGACCTCGCCGGACCAGGTCCATCGTCTGGTCGCGCGCGCGCGCGAGGCACAGGCCGTGTTCGAGACCTTCCCGCAGGAGCGCGTGGACGCGATCGTGCGGGACTTCGGCAAGTACGTCTACGACAACGCCGAGGCGCTGGCGGGCATGGCCCACAAGGAGACGGGCCTCGGCGTCTACGAGGACAAGGTCCTCAAGGCCAAGGGCAAGGCCCGGGTCATCTGGAACAACCTCAAGGGCAAGGTCTCCCGCGGCATCATCGGCGAGGATGCGGAGGCCAACCTCGTGCTCGTGGCCAAGCCCATGGGCGTGGTCGGCGCCGTCTGCCCGGTCACTAACCCGATCGTGACGCCGATGTGCAACGCGATGTTCGCCCTTAAGGCCGGCAACGCCATCATCTTCGCCCCCCACCCCAAGGCGGACGATTCCACCTGGCATCTCACCAAGGAATACCAGCGCATCGTGCGCGAGCACGGCGGCCCGGACCACTTGGTCCAGGCCGTACGGCACGGTTCGGTCGAGACGACGCAGACCCTAATGAAGGCGGTCGACGTGGTGGTCGCCACGGGTGGCGGCGCGATGGTCAAGTCGGCCTATTCCTCGGGCAAGCCCTCCTTCGGCGTCGGGGCCGGCAACGTACCGGTGGTGATCGACCGGGGCGTCGACCTCAAGGACGCGGCCGAAAAGATCGTCGCGGGCGCCTCATTCGACAACGGCATCATCTGCTCGCACGAGCAGTTCGTCCTGACGCCGGAGGAACAATACGCGGACACGCTCGAGGCCTTCCGCGCCACGGGCAAGGTCTGGTTCACCGACGACCCGGCCGAGATCGACCGGATTCGCGCGGTGGTGTTCCACCACGGCCACCTCAACAAGGACGTGGTCGGCCGCTCCGCCCAGGAGATCGGCGCCAAGGCCGGGCTCGCGGTGCCAGACACGGCCCGCATCATCCTGGTGCCGGCCATCGGCGCCGGGACCGACGACATCCTGGCCAAGGAGAAGCTCTGCCCGGTCGTGGCGATCCTGCCCTACAAGACCTTCGAGGAGGCCGTCGAGAAGGCCAAGGCGAACCTGCTGGTGGAGGGCGCCGGGCATTCGGCGGCGCTGCATTCGCACGACGAGGCGCATATCCGCGCCATGGGCCTGGCGCTGCCGATCAGCCGGCTCGTCGTCAACCAGTCCTCCGCGCTCACGGCCGGCGGCTCGCTGACGAACGGCTTCGCGCCGACGACGACGCTGGGCTGCGGCTCATGGGGCGGGAACTCGATCTCGGAGAACCTCGACTACAAGCACCTGATGAACGTCTCGCGGATCGGCAAGGTGATCGCGCACCGGGCCGTGCCGACCGACGCCGAGATCTGGGCGGCCTGAGCCGGGAGCCCGGACGGCCTCAGGGCCCTGGGCCGCCCGCTCAGGCGGCGGCGGGCGCGAGCAACGGCGGCGCGCCCGCTGCCTCCCGGTGCTCCGCGGCCGGGGCCTCGTCGCGGCAGACGGCCAGGACCGCCGAGAGCGCCTCGTTGAGGGAGGTAGCGAGGATATCCGCGGAGGTCGCCCGGCGCAGGCGCTCCAGGGTCGCCGGGTCCCGCTCGCGCCAGAAGCCGACGAGGATGCGTACGCTTGGCACCGCGGCGCGGGCCTGCCGAACCGTGAAGCGGATCTGCGAGAGGCTCACCGGCTCCAGGTAGGAGAAGCAGATCAGGGCGATCTCGCCCGTCGCCTCCGGCCGCTCGCCAGCCCGGATCGCGGCCAGCGACATCACCTGCGAGGCGAGACCGTGCCGGGCGAGGATCTGGCTCAGCATCAGGGTGGCGGCCTCGTCGAAGGGGCCGCGGCTGGAGACGCACAGCACCGGCGCCTTGCCCCGCCAGGCCGGCGGCAGGTCCTGCGGACCCAGCACGATGCCCGCCGCCTGACGGTCCGGCCCTGCGGCGGCGACGGCCGCGGCCGTCTCCCGGCCGCCGCTGCGCGCGGCCCCCTTCCGGACCCGGCGCGCGACGGGGGCGTTGCCGAGGCGCGCCACGACCGTGCGGATCGCGACGCCGACCTCGTCCTGCCGTTCGCGGTCGAGGGTGCCGCGGGAGAGGTCCTCCTGCGCCAGCAGCAGGCCCGCCAGCACCACTTCGTCGTAATAGGTGACGAGAGCCCGCTCCTTGAGGAACTGCCGCCCTTGCTCGATCGCCTCCGCGGGGTCGTTGGCGAGCATGCGCTGGTAGAATATCTCCGGCGGAGCGAGCGCCGGCTGGTCGCCGAGCAGCACGTCGAGATACCAGAGCCGCTCCACGTGTCGGCCGAGCACCACGAGGCAGACGGTGAGCGGGGTCGCCAGCACGAGGCCGATCGGCCCCCAGAGGAAGGTCCAGATCGTCGCCGACAGGATCACGGCGATGGGCGAGAGCCCCGTCGAGTGGCCGTAGAGAAGGGGTTCGATCACGTGGCCGGCAATCGGCTCGACCACGAGGAAGAGGGCGGCCGTGTAGATCACCATGCTCCAGCCGGGATCGACCGCGCCGGCGATGACGAGAGGCAGCAGCGCTCCGATGGCCGCGCCGACATAGGGCACGAAGCGCAGGATCGCTGCGATGACGCCGAACAAGGTCGGGCTCGGCAGGCCGATGAGCCAGAGCCCGACGCCGATCACCAAGCCGAAGGCGACGTTGAGGGCGAGCTGCGCCAGGAAGAACCGGCTGAGCCGGCTGGCGGCGTCGTCGATCGCCGCCGTGGTGCGGCGCAGGTCGCCGGAGCCGGCCAGCCGGATGGCGCGGTTCCGCAAATCCTCGCGCTGCAGCAGGATGAAGATCGTGAACAGCAGGATCAGGCCGGTGGTGGCCAGCGGATGCAGGATCGGCCCGGCGAAGGTCTGGACCGTCTCCAGCACCCCGGCCTTGGCGGCCTTGATCTCCACCGTGAACGGGTGGCCCGCGGAGCCGGGCGTGCCCTGGCGCTCGACGGGCGGGGGCGGCTGGAGGGCGGTGCCGAGGTCCTGCACCATGTCGACGATGCGCGAGAGCGTGCCCGTCCCCGCGGTGGCGCCGCGCAACGCCTTGATTTTCTCCTGCATCACCATCGAGTAGCGCGGCAGGTCGGCGGCGAGCTGCGCGCCCTCGCTGGCGATCAGGCTGCCGATGCCGAACAGAGCGCCGAAGACCACGACGACCACGAGCAGCACCGCCGGCACCCGCGGCACGCGGATGCGCCGAAGGATCCGTACGGCCGGCACGAGGACGAAGCTGAGGAGGATGGCCAGCGTCACCGGCACGAGGATGTCGCGCCCGAAATACAGCGCCGCCATCCCGCCCGCGATCAGCAGGAACGAGGCGAGGGCGACGATGACCGGCAGGCCGTGCTTCAGCCGCTGCGCGGTGACGGGATCGTCGCTCATGGATACGCTCCGCTACGCTTCCTGAAGGCCGGGCCGGCCCTCAACCCGCCTGCGCGGTCTCGCCGAGGGCCGCGCTGATCTGGCTGAGCAGCTTGGAGAAATCGACGGGCTTGGGATGATAGTCGTCGCAGCCGGCCTGGATCGCCTTGTCGCGGTCGCCCGACATCGCATGGGCGGTGAGCGCGATGATCGGGATGGCCCGCGTTTCGGCGCCCGCCTTGAGGGCACGTGCGGCCGACCAGCCATCGAGCACCGGCAGGTTCATGTCGAGCAGGATCACGTCCGGCTGCGCCGCACGCGCCTGCCGCACGCCGGCCTCCCCGTCATGGGCCAGGATCACCTCGTAGCCGCGGCGCTTGAGCCGGCGGGAGAGGAAGTCCCAGATCTCCTCGTGATCCTCGACCAGCAGAATCTTCGGCATCGGCTCCCACCCCTCGACGCAAGCCGCCGCGCGTCGGTCGACAACGCGCGGCGGTGCACAATCGCCCAAACCCTGGTGGCATATCGCCGACCGGAGGGAAATCCGGCTCGACCGCCTTCGCCGCCCTTGCAGGAAACCAATGCGGTCGGGCTGTCGCTCACTCTCCGTCTTCGAGATGGAAATGCACGTTCTCGATGTTGGCCCGCTCGAAGGCCTGCATCACGTGCTGGTAGGAGCGCTCCATCTCGGTGGCCGCGTCACCGGGGGTGTCCTCCGGCTTCAGGACGAACATCAGCATCGAGCGGCCGGTCACGTCGTAGCGTTCACCCGAATTGAAGCTGGCGACCTCCTGGCTGTCGGGCAGGTTGGTGTCGAGCAGCCGCGTCCAGGCCGAGCCGCCGACCGAGTCCGGCAGGGTGAACTGCACCAGGTCGTGGTAGGCGTTGTACATGATGAGCAGGGTGGCATCGCCACCGCGGCGGTGGATGCCGCTGGCCTGGGCACGGCCGTCGAGGAGCACGGCCAGCGACCGGGCACCGCCGTCGCTCCAGTTCTCGCCCTCCATCTCGCCGCCGTCGGGGCGCAGCCAGGTCACGTCCTTGACGCCGAACTCCTCGTCGTAGCGCCCGGTGAGGAAGCGGCCGCGGCTGAGGATCGGCAGGGCGTTGCGCAGCAGGATCAGGCGCTGCGTGAACTCGGCCAGATCCCGCTCCTCGGCGCCCACCGCCCCCCAGTCGATCCAGGAGACCTCGTTGTCCTGGCAATAGGCGTTGTTGTTGCCGTTCTGGGTCCTGGCGAACTCGTCGCCGGCGAGCAGCATCGGCGTGCCGCGGGACAGGAACAGGGTCGCCAGCATGTTGCGCATCTGGCGCAGGCGTACGGCGCGGATCGGCGGGTCGTCGGTCGGCCCTTCGACACCGTAATTGTACGAAAGGTTGTGCGAGTGTCCGTCGCGGTTGTTCTCGCCGTTCGCCTCGTTGTGCTTGTCGTTGTAGGCGACGGTGTCGTGCAGGGTGAATCCGTCATGCGCCGTGAGGAAGTTGACGGACGCCCAGGGCTTGCGGCCGCGCTTGTCGAACTTGTCGGCCGAACCGGTGATGCGCGAGGCGAGGTCCGGCAGCAGGCCCTCGTCGCCCTTCCAATACCCTCTGACGTCGTCGCGAAACCGGTCGTTCCACTCGGCCCAGCCGGGGGGGAAGCCGCCGACCTGATAGCCGCCCGGGCCGCAATCCCAGGGCTCGGCGATGAGCTTGACCGAGTTGAGCACCGGGTCCTGGCGGCAGGTGTCGAGGAAGCCGCCGCCCTCGTCGAAGCCGTGCGGCTCGCGGCCGAGGATGGTGGCGAGGTCGAAGCGGAAGCCGTCGACCCGCATCTCGGTGGCCCAGTAGCGCAGAGAATCGGTCACGAGCTGGAGCACGCGGGGGTGCGAGAGGTTGAAGGTGTTCCCCGTGCCGGTATCGTTGATGTAGTAGCGCTGCTCGCCCGGCAGGAGCCGGTAGTAGGAGGCGTTGTCGATGCCCTTGAACGAGAGCGTCGGGCCCTTCTCGTTGCCCTCGGCCGTGTGGTTGTAGACCACGTCGAGGATCACTTCGAGGCCGGCCCCGTGGAGGCGGGCCACCATCTCCTTGAACTCGGAGAAGGCGAAGTCCGGCACCGCGGCGTATCGCCGGGCGGGCGTGAAGAACGAGATGGTGTTGTAGCCCCAGTAGTTCACCAGTCCCTTCTCCTGCAGGTAGTCGTCCTGCACGAAGGAATGGACCGGCAGCAGTTCGACCGCCGTGACGCCGAGGCTCTTGATGTAGTCGAGCACGTCCGGCGTGCCGAGGCCGGCATAGGTGCCGCGAAGCTTTTCCGGCACGCGGGGATGGAGCTTGGTCAGGCCCTTCACGTGAGCCTCGTAGACGATGGTCTTCTCCCACGGGATGCTGGGCTTGCGGTAGGCGCCCCAGGTGAAGGCCGGGTCGATCACGCGGGAGCGCCGGGTGTAGGGGCCGCTGTCGCGCTCGTCGAAGGTGAGGTCGTCCCCCGTCTCCATCTTGTAGCCGAACAGGGCCGGGTTCCACTCGATGGAGCCGACGAGACCCTTGGCGTAGGGGTCGATCAGGAGCTTGTTGTGGTTGAAGCGGTGGCCCGCCTTCGGCTCGTAGGGGCCGTGCACGCGGTAGCCGTAGATCGTGCCGGGGCGCGCATCCGGCAGGTAACCGTGCCAGACCTCGTCGGTGTACTCGGGCAGGTCGATCCGCTCGATCTCCTTCTCGCCCGCGTCGTCGAACAGGCAGAGTTCGACCCGCGTGGCATGCGCAGAGAACAGGGCGAAATTCACGCCGAGCCCGTCCCAGGTGGCGCCACGGGGATAGGGCAGGCCTTCCTGGATGCGCGAGCGGGCGGCGCGGGTCTGGGTCGTCGATCGGGTCTGGTCGGCCATGCTCACTCCAAAACTCGGGACCATCCTGAACGCCCCCGACCGCCATGCGCGCGGCGGCCGGGCGCCCGAGCCGGTTTGTGAACGTGCCGGCTCTGGCGAAGCTCCGCCGCAGCGCAAATTTTTGCGATGCAGCAAGAGGCTGCCGTGCGACCGGTCGTCGGGGCGCCCGTCGGGCCGGCGTCACATTTCGACCATGCCGGGCCAATAGCCCCTGCCCAGGCTCATTCCTTGAGCACGGCTGCGAAACGGCTCAGCGAGCGGGATCGGGACATGGTGGAGACGGCCGGCTTCTCGGCGGCACGCAGGATCGCGGCGGACGATTCCGATCCGGCCGATCGCGCGGTGTTCGATGCCCCCAAGGCCGGCGCCCGGCAGGCCGACATCCGCGGCCTGGGACGGCGCAGCCTGGAATTCGGCATCACGGCCCTGCAGGAGGTGATCGGCTCGATGGAGGGCGCCTTCGGCGACGCCTTCGAGCGGGCCGTGCACCAGATCCTCGACACGAGGGGCCGGGTCATCGTCTGCGGGATCGGCAAGAGCGGGCATGTCGGGCGCAAGCTCGCCGCGACCCTGGCCTCCACCGGCACCCACGCCTTCTTCGTGCACCCCACCGAGGCGAGCCACGGCGACCTCGGCATGATCGCCCCAGACGACGCGATCATCGCCCTGTCCTGGTCCGGCGAGACGGCCGAACTCGGCGACCTCGTCAGCTTCTCGCGCCGGTTCTCGATCCCGCTCATCGCCATCACCAGCAATCCCGGCAGCACGCTCGGCCGCGCCGCCGACATCCTGCTCGCCCTGCCGAAGGTGCGCGAATCCTGCCCGCACGAGCTGGCGCCCACCACCTCGACCCTGATCCAGCTCGCGCTGGGCGATGCCCTCGCCGTGGCTCTGGTCGAGCAGCGCGGCTTCACGCCGGCCCGCTTCAAGACCCTGCATCCGGGCGGGACACTGGCCGCGCGCCTCAAGACCGTGCGCCAGCTGATGCACACGGGCGACGAGATCCCCCTGGTGCGCGACGGGCTGGTGATGTCCCGCGTGCTGATCGAGATCTCGGCCCGGCGCTACGGCTGCGTCGGCGTGGTCGACGGCGACGGGCGCATGGCCGGCATCGTCACCGACGGCGATCTGCGCCGCCACATGGGCCCGGCGATCCTCGACACCCCGGTGCGGTCGGTGATGACCGCCGACCCCGTCGTGGTCGAACCGGACCTGCTGGCCAGCGCCGCCCTGGAACTGATGAACCGCAAGCGCATCACTGCGATCTTCGTCGTGGTGGAGGGCCGCCCGGTCGGCATCCTCCACGTCCACGACCTGCTGCGCGCCGGGATCGTCTGACGTCCCGACCTGTCGTGGTCGGAGCCCTCACGCGATCCCGAGCACCCGGATCAGCGTCAGGCTGATCGCGATCAGGACCACGAGGGAGCCCGTCACCGCCAGGGTGACGCGGCCGCCGACGCGGGCGAGCACCCGCACGTCCACGCCGAGGCCGAGCGCCGCCATCGAGACCACGGTGAGAAAGCCCGCGAACTGCGTCACCGGCCGGGAGGCGGCGTCGGGGATCAGCCCGAGGGAGCGGATCGAGGCCAGCAACAGGAAGCCGACGATGAACCAGGGCACGAGCCTGGTCAGGCTCAGGCGCCCGGGCTTCGGCTTGGCCGTCCCTCCCTCCTGCGGCAGGCGCGAGGCCAGGAGCGAGAACGCCACCACCACCGGGCCGAGCATCAGGACGCGCACCAGCTTCACCAGCGTGCCGACCTGGGTGCTCATCAGCCCGACCGGCACGGTGGCGGCCAGCACCTGCGGCACGGCGTAGACGGTGAGCCCCGCGAGGACGCCGTACTGGTGCTCGGACAGGCCGGCGAGCGGCACGAACAGGGGCAGGCCCAGGACCATCAGCACGCCGAGGACGGCAGTGAAGGCGATCGATGCCGCCACGTCCTTGCTATCGGCACCGATCACCGGCGCCACCGCGGCGATGGCCGAGTTGCCGCAGATGGAGTTGCCGCAGGCGACCAGGATCGCCATCCGTGCCGGCAGCTTGAGCGCGCGGCAGATGCCGTAGCTCGCCGCGATCGCGAGCCCCACCGTCCCGACGATGCCGGCGAGCAGCGCCGGGCCGGAGGCGACGATCGCCCCGAGGCTGATCGAGGCGCCGAGCAGGGTGACGGCCACTTCGAGCAGCTGCTTGGCGCTGAAGGCGATCCCCGCCCGGAAGCGCTCGCCCGGCTGCCAGGCGCTGCGTAAGGCGATCCCCATCAGGATCGCGATCACGAGCGCCTCGATGTAGGGATGCCCGAAGCTGCGCTCCTCGACCATCTGCAGGCAGATCGCGACGGCGGTGATCGCGAGGCAGAGGAGGATGCCGGGCAGCACCGAGGGCATCGCGCCGGCCCCGGATTCACGCCGCATCGATGCCTCCTTCGGGGTCGCCTGGGCGGTCATAGGGTCCTCCCGGGGCCGCCCAGGAAAAATCTTCCGCCCGGCCCGATCCAGGGAGAAGACAGCTCTCCGAACCGGGAGAAGTTCGGAAGACGCATCCATTGATCGGAGCGTGGCCGAGGGCGACATTCCCGTCCATGAGCACGAGTTCCGAGACCCGCGCGGTCGCGTTCGATCCCTTCGGCGAGCCCGTCGAATTCGCACGGTCCTACGCGACCGAGCAGGGCGACCGGCGTGCGCGCAATGCGGCGATCGCGGTGTTCTGGACGCTGGCCCTGCTCCTGACCGCCGGGCGCGTCTACTTCTGGGACCAGCCGGTCGAGCAGGTCGTCGCCAGCGCGCAGGCCCATGTCGCCGCCGCCTTCTCCACCGTGATCCGC
Source organism: Methylobacterium trifolii (assembly GCF_022179685.1). Classification (GTDB taxonomy): domain Bacteria; phylum Pseudomonadota; class Alphaproteobacteria; order Rhizobiales; family Beijerinckiaceae; genus Methylobacterium; species Methylobacterium trifolii. Next base: position 16,813 of record NZ_BPRB01000006.1, on the reverse strand, counting down.
TGAGTCGCGCTCCGGAGCGATCCTGCCTGCACGAAACGGTCCAGGCCCGCTCAATAGGTGGCCGCGAGGTAGGCTGAGATCGCTTTCGCGTCGGCCTCTCCGATCGGCGCGTGATAGACCTTGATCATCTTGGTCACCTCGGCCTCCCAGAAGGCGGCGCCCTTCCCCGGCGGCTGCATCGCGACGTAGTCGGCCGAATGGCAGGTCAGGCAGTTGGCCTGTGCGGCGGCATGTCCGGCCTTGTCGCCCCTGCCCGGCCGGAACTGCGCCATCTCCTCCGGCAGGACATAGTCGCGCGGGGCGGCTGCGGCACTCCCCACCGTGACGACAGCGAGAGCGGCGACGGCCGCGAGAACGTGAGTCGTCATCCTGTAGCCTCCCTTTCAGACCGCCCGCACGCGGACGGTCTCGACCACGTTGCGCATGTAGCCCGCCGGGTTCCACAGCGGTGAGAGAGGTTGGGACTGGCCGATCCGGTTGGTCGCCCGTACCTTGATCGTGTGGGCGCCCGTGGGCAGGTCGGCCCGCAGGCTCCAGGGCCTGAAGGAATAGCGCCCGAGGTCCTGGCCGAGGGCCGCCTCGGTCCAGGTCCGGCCGTCGTCCACGGATACCGCCACGTCCGTGACGCCGTAGCCGCCGTCGAAGGCGATGCCGCGCAGGTCGGTCGGCCCCGCCTTCACCTCCGCGCCCTCAGAAAGGTTGGTGACGAAGGAACGGATGCTGAACCGGCCGATCGGCACCGTCGCGGCGGGCGCCTTGCCCGGCTCGGTACAGGCGCAGGCGTTGGCGGGGATGCGGTAGGCGGATTTCATCCAGAACCCCTCGAAGGGCTTGTCCAGCACCGTGATCGCGTTGAGGTGCTTGACCCAGTAGGTGCCGTAGAAGCCCGGCACCACGAGGCGCAGGGGATAGCCGTTGAGCCAGGGCAGGTCCTCGCCGTTCATGGAAAAGGCCAGCATCACCTCGCCGTCGCGGGCATGGTCGATCTCCAGCGCCTTGGCGAAATCCGGCGTCTCGGGGAGCACCGGCCCGTCAAGCCCCTCGAACGAGACCTGCACGGCGCCTGCCTTCACGCCGGCCCTGTCGAGCACCGCTTTCAAGGGCACGCCGGTCCAGCGGGCATTGCCCATGGCGCCGTTGGCGAGCTGGCCGCCGGCCACCCGCGGTTCCACGAAGCCTCGCGAATTGCCGGAGCACTGGTTGACCGCCACGCGTTCGACGGGCGCCATCGCCTTGAGGTCGGAAAGCGACAGGGACAGAGGTGTGCCGACATGCCCCTTCACGTCGAGCCGGAAGGTATCGGGATCGATCGAGGTCGGGATGTCGGCAAGGTGGTAGCGCACGAAGAAGGCGTCGTTGGGCGTGATGACGCCCTCGTCGAAGACGGAGAACGGCGTCTCCAGTTGCGGCGGCCGGCTCGTCGTCAGAAGCAGCGGGCGCTTGCCCGGATAGGCCACCAGCCGGCGCTCGCCGTTGCCGAAGGGCAGTGTGACACTATCGTCCGCGAGCGCGCGCAGGGGCATCAGCGTGCCCGCGCCGACAGCGAGGACGGAGCGCCCGGCAGCCCTCAGAAAATCCCGTCGGCCGAGATCGGACATCGCTTCCTCCGTGGTCGCCCGTGGCAGGCGCCTTTTTTCGTTTCGCCGTCCCGGTCACCGACGGCCGGGCGGGACCGGCCTCAGCGCAGCACCGAGAGGTAATGCAGGCTCTCGGTGAGGCAGGTGGAGCGCCGCCACTCCACCGGCCGGTCCTCGAGGTCGAAGGCGATCCGGTCGATCTCCAGGGCGGGGGTGCCCGCCTCCACCTCCAGCAGGACCGCTTCGCGCGGGGGCAGGACGACCGCCTTCAAGCGCTCGCTGGCCGTCGCGATGGTGATGCCGAACCGGCTCGCGTAGAGGCTGTAGAGGGTGTTGGGCAGGTCCAGCCCGGCGATGCCCGGAAACAGGGCGACGGGCACGCTGATCGTCTCGATGAGGCAGAGCCGGCCGTCCAGCGCACGCGTCCGCTCGATCCGCACGACGCGGGCCGACCCGGCCAGGGCGAGACGGTCCCGCTCGTCCGCGTTCGCTGCGGCCTCGGCGATGGCGGCGACGCGGCTCGTCGGCATGCCCGTGCCCTCGCCGTCCGGCCGAAGCTTGAAGAAGCGGAACACGCTCTGCTTGTCGTCGTGCTCGGCGACGAAGGTGCCGCGGCCCTGGCGGCGCACCAGCAGGCTGTCGGCGGTCAGCGCGTCGAGGGCCTTGCGCACGGTCCCCTGGCTGACGCCGAGTTCGGCCGCAAGCTGCCCCTCGCTCGGCAGGATCTGGCCGGGCTGCCACACGGCGTCGGCGAGCCGGCGCAGCAGCATGTCGTAGACCTGGCGGTAGAGCGGGCGGAAGCCCACGGCGTCGGGGCGTACCGCGCCGGGAGAGGTGCCTACGCCCGATCGTTCCATCGCGTGCCGACGCGGCTCCCCGTCCCCAGAAGACCCGTCGAACGGTGGTCCCAGCACGGCGTCCCCCTCCCCTCGATACGTCAGCGGCCGGCTCAAAGCGACTCGATCTCGGCCACCAGGGCGTCGGCCACGCTCAATCCCTCGCGGCGCGCACGCGCACGCAGGGCGAGGCGGCGGGCGCCCGGCAGGCGCGCCCCGTCCTGCGCCTCGATCGACCGTGCGAGTTGCGCGAACCGCTGCGGCGCACCAGCGCTCAGGCCCGCGGCATCGATGGCGAGGATGAACTGGCCGGTCCCCGGCGGGTCGCCCTCGGCGTCGAGGAAGGAGGTCGCCTCGGCGGCAAACCGGCCGCCGGTCAGGCCGGCGGCGAGGAGTTCGACCATCAGGGCAAGGGCCGTGCCCTTGGCATCGCCCAGGGGCACCATCGTGCCCTTCAGCGCCTGGGCCGGATCGATCGTCGGGTTCCCATCAGGATCGAGGGCCCAGCCCTCGGGGATCGGCTCGCCGCGCTGCCGGGCGGCCATGATGTTGCCGCGGGCGACCTTCGACAGGGAGAGGTCGACGACGATCGGGGCGCGCCCCGGCAGGGGGCAGGCAAAGGCGATCGGATTGGTGCCGAAGACGGCCGTCGCACCACCCCAGGGCGCCATGGCCGCGGGCGTGTTGGCGAACAGGATCGCGACCAGCCCCTGCCCGGCCAGGGCTTCCACCGGCAGCCCGGCCGCGCCGCAATGGTGCGAGCGCCGAATGCCGGCAGCCGCCACGCCCTGGCGCCGCGCGATCTCGGGCAACCGCTCCACGGCCGCGTCGATGGCGGGGAAGGCGAAGCCGTGGGCGGCGTCGATCGCGAGCAGTCCGGGCTTGGGGTGCTCCACCGAGACCACGGCATCGCCCACTACCTTCCCGGCGCGCACCTGGGCCGCGTAGGCCGGCACCCGCGACAGGCCGTGGCCCTTGAGCCCGTCCGCCTCGGCGCCGACGAGGGCGCGTGCAACGCTCCGGGCTGCGTCCGGGCGGGTGCCGCAGCGGACGAGGGCGTCGGCGGCGAGCCGCCCGGCGGCCTCGACGGTCAGGCTCACCATGGGCTCATCCCTCGCTGAGGTGGCGGCGCACGGCCCGCGCCGTGACGGAGGAGACGCGCACGTTCGATTCTTGCGTCACACCGGCGATGTGCGGCGACAGGATCAGGTTCGGCACGTCGCGGAAGACCGCGCCGGCTTGCGCATCCAGGGGCTCGCGCTCGAACACGTCCAGGGCAGCACCGCCGAGGCGTCCGGCACTCAGGGCGTCGGCCACGGCGGCCTCAATCACGACGCCGCCGCGCGCGGCGTTGATGAGGATCGCGCCGGGGGGCATCCGGGCGATGGCGTCCGCGTCGATCATGCCGCGGGTCTCCTCGGTCAGCGGCACGTGCAGGGAGAGCACGTCGCTGCCTGCGATCAGCGCCTCCAGCGACAGCCGCGCGACCGGGCCGAAGGACGCGGTCCAGGCCGGATCGTCGGCGGGCAGATGCGGATCGTAGGCCGCAAGCGTCATGCCGAGGGCTGCCGCGCGGCGCGCCGTCTCGCGGGCAATGGCGCCGAAGCCGACGAGCCCCAGGCGCTTGCCGGCGATCTCCCGGCCCATCAGGGCGCCCCGCGGCCAGGCACCGGCGGCGACCTGCGCGCTGGCGCCGTAGGCGCCACGCAAGAGCAGCATCGCCGTGCCGAGTACGTACTCGGCCACCGCGCCGTCGTTGGCACCGGTGGCGGGATAGACGGCGATCCCGCGCGCATCGCAGGCGGGCACATCGATGTTGTCGAGGCCGACGCCCAGGCGTCCGACCACCTTGAGGTCGGGCGCCGCAGCGAGCAGGTCGCCACGCACCTGGGTGCGGTTGCGGACGATGACCGCGTCGGCATCATTGAGCGCCGCGCGCAGGGCCTCGGGCCGGTCGACGAGGCCGGAATCGTAGAGCACGTCGAACCCGGACAGCTCCTCCCGGATCGCGGCCTCGTCCATGAACTCGCTGATGACGACCTTGGGCATGTCGCTCCGGCTCGATCGAAAGGATGAGGCCGCCGCGGCACGGGCCGCGGCGGCCGGAGGGGCGATCAGGCGCTGCGGTAGAGCTTCGTCAGCACGAACTCACGGTGGCCGAGGGATTCGGCGGCCGTGAGCCGGCCGTTGGCCGTGCGGATCACCATGTCGATCAGCGCGTCGCCCGCCTGCGGGATCGTCATCTCGCGGGTCAGCACGCCGGACACGTCCACGTCGATGTGCTCGCCCATGGTGCGGACGGTGCGCGGGTTGCCGGAGATCTTGATCACCGGGACGATCGGGTTGCCGATGACGTTGCCCTGCCCCGTGGGGAAGGTGTGCACGACATAGCCCGCCGCCGCCATCAGGGTCACGCATTCGGCAGCGGCCGAGGAGGTGTCCATGTAGTAAAGGCCGGGCCCCTTGGCAGGCGCCTCGGCCGGCTGGAGCGCGTCGATGTAGCGCGAATCGTGCCCGATCTTCTCGAGGTTGCCGAGGGCCTTCTCCTCGATCGTGGTGAGGCCGCCCAAGATGTTGCCCTTGGTCGGCTGCGAGTCGGAGAGGTCGTCGGTCTTGTGGGCCTCGATCACGTCGTCCTGATAGGCCTTCCACATGGCGTACCACTTGTCGGCGATCTCAGGGGACGCCGCCCGCTCCCGGCAGAGGTGCTCCGCGCCCGTGATCTCCGAGGTCTCGCCGAAGACGCCGTAGATGCCCTGCGGGATCAGCTTGTCGTAGAGGTTGCCCACCGTGGGACACGAGGACAGGCCGGTGGTGGTGTCGGACTCGCCGCACTTGGTCGAGATCCAGAGGTCCGAGACCGGGCATTCCTCGCGCGGAAGCTCGGTGGCCCATTGCACGAAGCGCTTGGCCTGGTAGCTCGCCTTGGCGATGGTGGCGATGTCGCCGTGCCCTTCGATGCCGAAGCCGACCACGGGCTTGCCGGTCTTGGCGATGCCCTCCACGATCCGGTTGGTCCACTGGTCCTCGATGCCGATCACCACGACGGCGGCGACGTTCGGGTTCGAGCCGATGCCGATGAGGGTTCGGAAGAACACCTCCAGATCCTCACCGAACTGGAGCCGGCCGTAGGCGTGCGGCAGGGCCACCGTGCCCTTGACCACATTGGCGACGGCCTCGCAGGAGGCGTTCGAGAGGTCGTCGAGCGGCAGGAGGACGACGTGGTTGCGCACGCCGACGCGGCCGTTCTCGCGGCGCCAGCCCATGAAGGTGGCAGCCTTGGGATCGGCCGAGGGGCGCCCGGCGGGCAGCGCCTGGGTTGCGAACTGGTCGGGCGCTCCGCCGACGAACGGGGTGGCGATCTCGTGATCTAGCATGCTCGCGGTCTCCGACATGATCGCCTCACCAGCGCTTCGTCTTGAGGTTCTGGACGTGGACGTGCTCGCCGCGCGCCACGTCCCTGACGATCTTGCCGATGTCCTGGCCGTACTTGATCGCGGTGTCGCCAGCCTTCAGGTCGGTGAGCGCCACCTTGTGGCCGATCGGGATGTCGTGGAGGACGTGCACCGCGAAGGTCGAATCGTCCTCGGTGATGACGCCGAAGGCTTCGGTGTCGGCCGACAGGCCCTCGATCACCGCGACGGCGACGTTGTCCTGCGGGCTGTGGGCGAGAAGGTGCGGCTTCACCCGCCCCCCGCCCGCTGCGGCGTGGCTGCTCATTCCCGAACGTGCTCCCTGGTCGCGCGCCGCCGTCTCCGCGGCCGGCAGGTCTTATATAAGACATATTAGTTGAGCGGGTCAATGCACGATCGCGCGGCGCGGGCCGTCAGCTTCCGGGCTTTGCGTGGACGTTGGGGAAGAACAGGTCCCGCCAGTCGGTCGTGCCGCGGCGGATCACCTTGGTGCGGGCCATGAAGGCCACGTATCGGCCGATGGCCTGGGGCGTCGTGGTGAAGCTCACCTGGGGATCTTCGAGGATCTGCTCGATCAGACCGGTATCGCTTGCATCCCGGCTCAGGCGGACATAGGCCTGGGCTGCGGCCCTCTTGTCGGCGTTGATCGTGGCGATCGCCTCTTCGAGGGCCTCGGTGAAGGCCTCGTAGAGCTTCGGGTTGGCCGCTACGAAGGCGGACGACGCCCAGACCACGTTGAAGGTGGAGGGGCCGCCCAGCACGTCGAAGGTGTTGAGGATGGTGCGGATGCCGGGCTTGCGCAGTTCGAGTTCCTGGATCGGAGCCGCGGTGAAATGGGCCGTCACCTCCTGGCCGGCCAGCAGGGCCGCCATGCCGTCCGGGTGCGAGAGGGTCACGTTCAGCCGGTCGAGGTCGTTGCGGCGGGCCTCGCCGAGTTCCTTCTCCGCGGCCATCTGCAGGAACATCGCCTGGACGGAGACCTTCACCGCGGGCAGCGCGATCTTGTCCCGGTCGGTGAAGTCGGCGAGCGAGCGGATCTTCGGGTTGCTGGTGTTCATCAGGAGCGGCATCGAATTCATCGCCGCCACGCCCTTCACCGCCATGCCGGTGCCGTCCGTCTTCGACCAGAGCAGCACCAGGGGCGGCACGCCGCCGGCCGCGAACTGGATCGAGCCGGAGAGCAGCGCGTCGTTCATCGCCGCCCCGCCCGCCAGCGTCACGAAGCTGGCCTTGAGGTCGGAGAGCCCGCGGGCCGCCGCCTGCTTTTCCAGGAGGCGGCGCTCCTCCATGATCATCAGAGGCAGGTGGCCCAGGCTCGGCTGGCGCGCGATGCGGACCTCCGAGACCTCGGCGCGCGCCGTCCCGGCTCCGAGCAGCAGCGCGGCGCTGCCGGCGAGTAGGTCCCGTCTCAGCATGGTGTCCTCCCGAGGATATGGCCGCGGCGGTTCCTCCGCCTGCGGCCGGCAGCGTCAGCGGGGCGAAGGGCGGCGGATCACGGGCGCCGGCACGCCCTCGATCATCACGTTGATGCAGGCGGGCAGGCCGCTGGCCTGGGCGGCCTCCAGGGCGCCGGGGAGTGCGTCGGCCGAGGTGACGAGCGCCCCGAAGCCGCCGAGCGCCTCGGCGACCCGGTCGTAGCGGCTCGGCAGCAGGTCGCAGTGCCGGGCCCGCTCGGCCCCGTAGCTGCGGAGCTGGATCTGGTACTCGGCGTTCCAGCGGGCGTCGTTGCCGACGACGGCGATGATCGGCAGGTCGTAGCGCAGGGCAGTGTCGAACTCGGCCATGTGGAAGCCGAAGGTGCCGTCCCCCAGGATCGCGACCACGGGCGCGCCGGGGTTCAGGGCCTTGGCGGCGATGGCGAAGGGCAGCGAGGCGCCGATGGTGCCCGAGACGCCGTTGATGAGCCGGCGCTCGGCCCGGATCAGGGCCTGCGGCCATTGCCCGATCTCGCCCCCGTCGCAGACCAGGGTGGCGCCGGGGTGGCCTGCCAGGAAGCGATCGACCGCGCGGCAGAGTTCGATCGGGTGGACCCGGCCCTCCGGACCGCGGGCGGTCTCCCATTCGGGCGGCGCGTAGGCCAGCGCCTCCCGCACCTGCCCGCGCCAGGGCGTGCCGGCCGAGGCCAGCCGCTGCGTCAGCGCCGCGAGCATGGGCCGGGGATCGGCGATGCCGGAGGCCGCGAGCCGCCCCAGCGCGGCGCGGGCGATCAGGCCCGCATCCGGATCGACGATCACGAGGCGGCAATCCGGGGCGAGCGCGGGGGCGTCGCCGAACTTCAGGGTGAAGTCGAGGGGTTTGCCGACGAGCGCGACGAGGTCGGCCCGGGCGAGGACTTCGGCAAAGCTCCCCAGGCTCGGATCGTTGAGGCCGCGCGGGCTCTCCATTCCGATCACCGGGATGCCCGAGGCCCGCTCGCAGGCGGCCATGGCAGCCTGGCCCGGCCCGTCGCAGAGGGCGGGGCCGCACAGGATGAGGGGCCGCTCGGCCTCGCCGAGCCGGGCGACGAGGGCATCGACGAGGTCCGGCTCGGGCGCCCGGACGCGGATTCGGGCCGCGTCGGGAGCGGGCAGCAGGACCGTCCCGGCCGGGACCGCCTGTTCCAGAAGGTCCACCGGCAGGCTGAGATGCACCGGCCCCGGTCGGCCTTCGCGGGCGATGCGCATGGCAGCCGTTATGTCGGCGCCGAGCGTCGCCACGGAGGCCGCAGTCCAGGACGCCTTGGTCATCGGGCGCGCGATCTCGGCCTGCGCCATCTCCTGGAAGGCGCCGCGACCACGTTCGGCGAGGCCCGCATGACCCGAGAGCAGGAGGACCGGCGATTCCGCGGCCAGCGCCGTGAACAGGGCCGCCGCGCCGTTCGAATGCCCCTGGCCGCCCGTGACCAGGGCGACGCCGACCTCGCCCGTGAGGCGGCCCCAGGCATCGGCCATGTGGACGCAGGCCGCCTCCTGGCGCACGTGCACGATCGCGATCCCGGTCGCGAGCAGCGCGTCGAAGACCGGCATGACGTGGTTGCCGGACAGGGTGAAGAGCCGGGTGACGCCGAGGCGCTCCAGGCTCTTCGCCACGATGTCGGCGCCGCGCAAGCTGCTCATCCGGTCCTGCCTGTCGTTCGGGGAGACGCCGGCTCAGGCCGCCGCGTCGAGGAGGGAGCCGCCCGGCCGCACGCGGGTGAAGGCAACGGGCTCCATCGCGATCCCGAGGCCGTCGCCCGCCCGGCGCACCACCGTGTAGTGCGAGCTCGCGAGATCCGAGGTCTCGGGGAAGTCCTCGCGGAAATGCGCGCCGCGGCTGTCGGTGCGGGCGGCCGCCGCCGCGCAGATCGTCTGCGAGACGAGGACGAGGTTCTCCAGGTTCAGCCGGTCCATCCAGGTCAGGTCGTAGCGCCGGTCCCCGTCCGGCACGCCGGCACCGGCGACAGCCTCGGCCAAACCGTCGAGGGCGGCTGCCGCCCGCGCGAGGCCGGCGGCATCCCGCAGGATGCCGACATCGGCCCACATGGTCTCGTAGAGCGCCTCGCGGATGGCGTTGAGGTCGCCCGACGGCCGGCCGCGGGGGCCGTAGGCGCGGGCGAGGCCGGCCTCGATCGCGCTCCGGTCCGGCTCGGGGCGGGCGCCGCCGCGCGGGAATGCGCGTGCCATGGCGTCGCCCGCCAGCCCCCCGAAGACGGTGGAGTTGGCCACCCCGTTGCCGCCGAGCCGGTTCGCTCCGTGCACACCGCCCGTATCCTCGCCGGCCGCATACAGGCGCGGCAGGTCCGTGACGCAGCCGGGCCGGAAGGCGACGCCCCCCATCATGTAATGGGCCGTGGGGATCACCTCGACGCACCCGCCCGCGAGGTCGAAGCCGCAATCGGCGCAGCGCTCGACCATGCCCTTGAATTTCTTCGCCACCTCCGCCGGCCCGAGGTGGCTCATCTGGATGTGGATCCCACCGTTCGGGGTGGAGAACCCCTCGCGGATGCGGCGCATGATCGAGCGGCTGACCACGTCGCGGGTCGCCCGCTCGCCCCGCGGATCGTAGGCTTCCATGAAGCGCTCGCCCGTGGAATCGAGCAGCCAGCCGCCGGCCCCGCGCAGGCCCTCCTCCAGAACGGTCCCGGTCATCCGGGTGCCGGTGCCGGCGAGCAGCCCCGTGGGGTGGAACTGCACCATCTCCATGTCTCGTAAAGGGAGCCCGGCGCGCAGCGCCATGGCGAGCCCGTCGCAGGTCTTGTCGCCGGAGGGGGTGTGAAACTTGTACATGGTCGGGCCGCCGCCCGTGGCGAGCAGCACGGCGCCGGCCGAGACGTAGACGGGTGCACCGGTGCGCATGTCGAGCATCAGCACGCCGGCCAGACCCGAGCCGTCGGCGGCCGGGATCAGTTCGAGGGCGCGGTGGTCCTCCATCCGGCCCACGTCGCGGCGCCAGACCTGCTCGGACAGGCGGTTGATGATCTCGATGCCGGTGAGGTCGCCCTTGTGCACCGTCCGGTCGAAGGTCTGGCCGGCGAACGCCTTCTGGTGGACGCTGCCGTCCGGGTTGCGGTCGAAGAAGCAGCCGAGGTCCGTCTCCAGTTCGCGGATGCGGACCTGCGCCTCGGTCACCAGGGTCCAGGCGAGGTCCTGGTCGTTGAGCCACTTCCCGCCCTCGATCGTGTCCATGAAGTGGCGCTCGACCGAGTCTCCGGGCGCGAGCGCCACGTTGTAGCCGCCCTGGACCATGCGGGTGCAGCCGCACTTGCCGAGCAGGCCCTTGACCGCGACCGTGACGCGCAGGTCCGGCGCCGCCTTCCTGGCGTGTAGGGCGGCGAACAGCCCGGCGCCGCCGGAGCCGAGGATCAGGATGTCGGTCTCGACCGTGGCAAGCGCCGGCGTCATCGGGCGGCCCCGAGGCTGGCGATGACGGCGTCGCGCCGGCTCGCCACGTCCCGCTGCACGTCGGCGAAGAGCGAGCCGCCGTGCGAATCCATGCCGACGAGCAGCGGGCCGAAATCGCGGATCGCGAACTGCCACAGGCTCTCGGGGTGGAGGTCGTCCATGTCCACGTCCACGATGGTCTCGATCCAGGTGGTCTCCAGGGCGGCGGCCCCCCCGACGATGGCGAGATACGCCCCGCCCCGCTCGGCGAAGGCCTTCAGGGTCTCCGGCCCCATGCCGCCCTTGCCGACGATGAGGCGCACGCCCTCGCGGTCCATCAGGGCGTCCGTGAAGCGCTCCATCCGCATCGAGGTCGTGGTGCCGATGCAGAACGGGGCGTAGCCGACCGGGGCCGCCTCCGAGGGCTCGACGCGGTGGACGTTGGGGGCGGTGTGGATCACGGCGTGGCCTACGAGATCCAGCCGCGTGCGCCGGTCCCGGTCGAACATGTGGATCAGGGTGGCGTCGCGAATGCCGAACAGGGTCTTTCGCAACGTCACGGTGTCGCCGATCCGCAGGGCGCGGGCGTGCCCGGCGTCGATCGGCATGTCGAGGACGTGGTGGGCCATGGCGCGTCCCTCAATCGAAGCTGATGCCGCCGGGGGTCAGGGTCGCCCGTGCGCGGCGCGCCGAGTGGCACTGGATGTTCACGGCCACCGGGTTCTGCGTGATGTGGGTGGCCGCGATCTCGACATGCACCGCAAAGCTCGTGGAGCGCCCGCCCAGCCCCTGCGGACCGATGCCGAGTTCGTTGACCGCGCGGGACAACTCGGCCTCGATCCGCGCGCCGTCCTCGTCGGCGCAGGCCGAGCGCAACGGCCGGGTGGCGGCGATCTTGGCCAGGTGCATGCACAGGTCCGAGGTGCCGCCGATGCCGACGCCGACGATGGTCGGCGGGCAGACCCGGCCGCCGAGTTCGATCACCCGGTCGATCACGAAGCGCTTAACCGCGTTGATGCCGTCCGAGGGCAGCAGCATCTGCAGGAAGGAGCCGTTCTCCGAGCCCGACCCCTTCGGGATCATCTCGACCGAGACCGTCTCGTCGCGCGCGTCGAAGTCGACGTGGATGATCGGCACGCGGATGCCGCAGGAGGTCTGCTCGTTCTGCCGCGTGATCGGGTGGACCACGGAGGAGCGCAGGGAATGCTCCTTGGTGGCGCGCTCGCAGCCGCGCCGGATCGCGGCCTTGAGGCCGGCGCCGTCGAAGGCGACGTTGCGCCCGATCACCAGGTTGTAGATCGGGATGCCGGTGTCCTGGCAGAGGATGTTCTGCGTCCGCTCGGCCACCGCCACGTTCTCGACCATGGTGCCGAGGATGGCCCGGCCCGTGGCGCTGGTCTCGCGCGCCTGGAGGTCGGAGAAACCCGCCTTGATGTCGGGCGGCAGGATCTTGAGGGCGCGGACGTAGAGGTCGCGGCAGACGACTTCGAGTTCGTTGAGGTCGAGGTCCATGCCGGTCGTCCTTGGCTCTGGCCGGCGATGCCGGGCCGGATTGCGCGATACGCCTCAGGCCCCGCTCAGGAGGAACAGGAGGCCGAAGGCGAGGGAGCCGGCGACGCAACCCGAGACGACGATCGCCGTCCGCTCCCGGTAGGACAGCCACTCGATCACGAGGATGCGCAGGCCGAGCGCCATGTGCAGGGCCAGCGCGCTGACCAGTCCCCACTCGGCCACGTGCACCAACCCGTTGCGGGTGAGACCCAGAAAGCTCTCGAGCCGATCGGCGCCCTGGAGCGCGGTGCCGAGGGCGATGAAGTGCAGCGGCAGGAACAGGGCCAGCGCCACGCCGGAGAGGCGGTGGAGCAGGGCCGCCGCGAAGCCCGGACGCCGCTGCGCGGCGCGGATCACGCGACGTACACGGCAAGCGCCGCCCGCAATCCCAGGACCGCGATCACCGCCGACAGCGCGATCATCGCCACGTCGAGGGAGCGCCCGCGCCAGCCCGTCCACTCGCGCAGCACGCTGCGCAGGCCGATGGGCGCGTGGATCGCAGCGGCCAGCACGAAGACCGCGTAGAAGGCGAGGAAGCCCGCGTTGCCGTGGGTGCGCGCCAGGATCTCCCCCGCGGTGAGGCCGCCGCGAACGGCGTAGACGATGGTGGCCAGATGCACCGCCACGGTGAGCGCGAGGATCGCGGCCGTGCCCCGCTGGGCTAGGTAGAGGAGCGGGCTCATGCCTTCCTCCGGAACCGCCTCAGGGCCGCCCGCGCGGTCTCGCGCTTGAGGCCGGCGATGGCGAAGGTCGGCGCCAGCCCCTTCGGGCAATGCTCGGTGCAGCTCATGTGGCTGTGGCAGGCATGGCAGCCGGCATCCGTCGAGACCGCGGCGAGGCGCTCCGCCTGCCCCCGGTCGCGCACGTCGTTGACCAGTGTCCAGGCCCGGTTGAGGGCGGCGGGGCCGAGATAGTCCGGGTTCCAGGAGACCACGTCGCAGGCCGCGTAGCAGACGCCGCAATTGATGCACTCGATCCCGGCGTCGACCTCCTGACGCTCGGCGGAATCCGGCAGCACCGTCGCGAAGTCGTCGGCCGGGGTCTCGCCCGGCTCGAAATAGCCGTGGGCGTCGCGCCACTTGGTGAAGAAGGGCTCCATGTCGACCGTGAGGTCCTTGACCACCGGCAGGTTGCGCAGGGGCTCCAGGGTGAGGCTCTCACCCTCGGCGACCTGGGCGACACGGGTGCGGCAGGTCCAGCGCGGGCGCCCGTTCACGGTCATGCCGCAGGAGCCGCACATGCCGACCCGGCAGGCGAAGCGGTAGGACAGGGTCGGGTCCTGGTCCCGCTGGATCTCGGTGACCACGTCCAGCACCGTCTGGTTGGCGCGCCGGGGCACCGCGAAGGTCTGGAACCCCTGCGGGCCCTCACCGCGCCGGATGCGCACCGCCAGCATGCCTCGTGCATCCGTCCCGGCAGCGGGGGGCACCGGGACGGTCACGGCTCACTTCCCCCCGGTCGCGACGAGGTCGGGGAAGAACAGCTCGCCCTGGTCGGTGGCCTTGGCCGAGACGAGGCCGGCGCGGTTCATGTAGTCGAGATAGGCCAGCATGCGCTTGGGCGTCGTGGTCCACTCGTTCTGCGGCTCGCGGATGATCGCCTCGGCCTCCGCAGGGCTCAGCTTGGCACCCTCGGCCTTGATCCAGATCGCGGCGGCCCTGGCCGGGTCGTCGCGGATCAGCTTGAGGCTGTCCTCCAGGGCCGCGACGAAGGCGGCCACCACCTTGGGGTTGGCGCCGACGAACTTGCCGCTCGCCCAGACGAGGTTGAAGGTGTGGGGCCCGCCCAGCACGTCGTAGCTGTCGAGCACCTTGCGGGCGCGGGGGTCCTTCAGTTCCAGTTCCTGGAACGGCGGCGAGCCGAAATGGGCGGTGATCTCGGAGCGCCCGCTCAGCATTGCGGTCTGCGCGTCGGGGTGGCCCATCGAGACGGTCAGCGGATCGAGCCTGCCCTGCTCACCCTTCCCGAAGGCCTGCTCGGCGGCCATCTGCAGGGTGATCGCCTGGATCGAGCTCTTCACGGTGGGGAGCGCGATCTTGTCCTTGCCGGAGAAGTCCTTGATCGACTTCACCTCCGGGTTGACCGTCACCAGCCAGAGCGGCATCGCGTTCAGCGCGGCCACGCCCCTGACCTTGATGTTGCCCTGGGTGCGCCCCCAGATCGTCAGCATCGGCCCGACGCCGCCCGAAGCGAAGTCGAGGTTGCCCGAGAGCAGGGCCTCGTTCATCCCCGAGCCACCGGTGAAGCGCAGCCACTCGGTCTTGAGGTCGAGCCCCGCGGCCTTGGCGCGCTTCTCGAGGAGTTGCTCCTCCTCCATCAGCGTCAGGGGCAGGTAGGAGATGCCGAACTGCTTGGCCAGCCGCACGGTGGCGACCTCCGCCCGTGCTGTCGCGACGGCGGCCAGCATCAGCGCGGCCGCGCCCAACAGGCGGATCGAGCCCTTCACGGTCATGCGTTCCTCATCCTCGGCATCCGGACGCGTCGCCGCGGCGCGCTCCTCGTTCGATACCGTCCCGGAGGATACGCCGTGGTCATCGGGTGTCAATGGTCCTCTATCATATACATGACTTGCCGGGACGCGGGTCTGCCCGCCGCGGGCAGGCAGGCGCCTCAGGCCTGCATGCCCCAGCGCCGGACGGTGTTGCGCTCGATGGTCTGGAAGATCAGGTTCTCGACCACGAGGCCGATCAGGATCACGGTGAGCAGCCCCGCGAACACGTTCGGGATGTCGAGCATGTTCTTGTTCTCGAAGATGAACCAGCCGAGGCCGCCCGAGCCCGAACTGACGCCGAAGACCAGTTCGGCCGCGATCAATGTGCGCCAGGCGAAGGCCCAGCCGACCTTGAGCCCGGTCAGGATGCTGGGGAAGGCCGCCGGGATCAGGATCTTGCCGATGAGGCCGGCCCCGCTCAGCCCGTAGTTCCGGCCGACCATGCGCAGGGTCCGGCTCACCGAGAGGAAGCCGGAATGGGTGTTGAGGGCGATCGCCCAGGTCACGGAATGGACCAGCACGAAGATCAGGCTGCCGTTGCCGAGGCCGAACCAGATCAGCGCCAGCGGCAGCAGGGCGATGGCCGGCAGCGGGTTGAGCATCGAGGTCATGGTCTCGAGGAAGTCGGTGCCGATCCGCGAGGCGATGGCGATCCCTGTGAGCAGGGTGGCGAGCAGGATGCCGAGGCCGTAGCCGATCAGTAGCACCTTCACCGAGCCCCAGGCCCGCAAGGGCAGCGTCCCGTCCGCGACCCCGCGCCCGAAGGCGGCCAGCGTCGCGCCGAAGGTCGGGAACAGCAGGTCGTTGTCGAGGTAGCGCCCGTAGCACTCCCAGATCAGGGCGAGGACGACCAGGATCGCGAGCTTTCGCAACCAAGCCTGATTGTAGAGCCGCTCCGGGAACGAGAGCGGCTTCTCGACGATGGCGCCGCCGAGGACGCGGGCGTCGTCGCGGACGAATTCGGGGCGGGCGGGCATGGCGGGCGGTGGCACGAAGGCGTTCATGGCGCCGTGCGGGACGGCACGGGCCCGCACGGCGCAGGCCGGCCCGGACGCCGAGGATTGCGGATCGCCAGCATGGGCTCAGACATTCTCGGCCTCCTCGATCGCCTCGGAGAACAGCATCTGCTGGATGCGGGCCTCCAGTTCCATCGCCTCCGCGGGGGAGCCGACGCTGTTCAACTCCGCCTTGACTTCGCCGGGATGGGGCGAGAGCAGCAGGATGCGCGAGCCGATCTTGATCGCCTCCGGGATCGAGTGGGTGACGAACAGGACGGTGAAGCGCGTGCCCTCCCAGAGGGTCAGGAGTTCGTCCTGCATGCGGCGGCGCGTCAGGGCGTCGAGGGCCGCGAAGGGCTCGTCCATCAAGAGGATGTCGGGCTCCATCGCCATGCCGCGGGCGATCGCCACGCGCTGCTTCATCCCGCCCGAGAGCATGTGCGGATAGCTGTCGGAAAAGCCCGTGAGGTTGACCTTGTCGATGTAGTGCATCGCCCGTTCCTCGGCGGCGCGGCCGGTGAGGCGACGGGAGGCTTCGAGGGCGAAGATCACGTTCTGCTTCACGGTCTTCCAGGGCAGGAGCTGGTCGAACTCCTGGAACACCATCATCCGGTCCGGGCCTGGATCGGTGACGACGCGGCCCTTGAGGCGGATCTCGCCCTCGGTCGGGGCCATGTAGCCGCCCACCGCCTTGAGCAGGGTGGACTTGCCGCAGCCGGAGGGGCCGAGCAGGACGAAGCGGTCGCTGGGCCAGACCTTGAAATCGACCCTGTAGGTCGCGGTGACGAGATGCTCCGGCGTCTTGTATTGGAGCGTGACGCCGTCGACCTCCAGAAGAGGCTTGTCGAAGCCCATCCGTCTCTCCCTGCCGCCGTGGCTTCTGCCCGGTCGTCACGCCGTGCCGGCGTTCTTTGTCGCCTGGGTCCGGCACGGACGTCGTATCCGACGACGCGAAGGCAGCCCAGGCAATCCTGGATCCATAGCGATGCGGGACGATCCTGTAAAGCAATTTCATATCTTTTATAAGACAGGCTTTTATTCCTTTCAGGCGCCATCCATTCGATCGCTCCGCGATGCGGATTTCGGCTTCGCTCGGGCGCCGCGCGGGC
>NZ_BPRB01000005.1 GCF_022179685.1 Methylobacterium trifolii | reverse complement strand
TCCTGGTCTTCGCCGCCGGCACCCACCCCACCGCGACCTGGCGCCGCCAGACCGAGACGGACGGGGACCGCTACCGCGGCATCATGCGGGACCTGCGCATGATCGGGCAGCGCAACATGGTCTGCGGCCTGCACGTCCACGTGGAGGTGCCGCGCCCGGACGCGCGGGTCGACCTCAAGAACCGTCTGCTGCCGTTCCTGCCGGTCCTGCTCGCCCTCTCGACCTCCTCGCCGTTCTGGCAGGGGCACCCGACCGGCCTGTCCGGCTATCGGATGCGGGCCTACGCCGAACTGCCCCGCACCGGCCTGCCCGAACTCTTCGACGACCGGGCGGACTACGACCGCTACGTCCGGGTGATGGAGAAGGCCGGCGCGATCGAGGATGCGAGCTTCCTGTGGTGGCACCTGCGCGCCTCCGTGAAGTTCCCGACCCTGGAGCTGCGCGTCGCCGACAGCTGCACCCGGCTGGAGGACGCGCTCACGGTCGCGGCCCTGTTCCGCTGTCTCGTGCGCCGGGTGGACCGCGATCCCGAGATCCACGCCCGCCTGACCGGCGCCTCGCGGGGCTTCGTGATGGAGAACCTGTGGCGGGCCGAGCGCGACGGGGTGCGGGCCGAGCTGATCGACGAGGCGGCCGAGCGGGCCGTGCCCCTGGCCGAGGCCGTCGACGGGCTGCTCGCCCTGACGGAAGAGGACGCGGAAACGCTCGGCTGCGGCGCGGTCTGCGCCCATGCGCGGACGATCGCGGCGCAGGGGTCGAGCGCGGACCGGCAGGTGGCGGCCTTCGAGGCGGCGCGCAAGCGGGGGGAGACGGAGCGGGCGGCGCTGGCCGGCGTCGTCGACGATCTCGCCGCCGAGACTGCGGGGCGGGCTCGGCCGAAGGGCGCTCCCGGAAGGAAGGCGGAGGGAGCTCGACGGTGAGCCCCCTCGATACGGCGGACCGGCACCCGTCGGAGGGGAGCTTCGGGGCCGGCCCGCCGGTCGCAGCACCGCCGGGCGGCGGAGGTTGCGCATCGGGACGGTATCATGCACCCGCTGCGCCGGAACACCTCGGACCCCGCCTGTCCCAAGAAATACGTACATGAGCCTGCTTCGCGACATCTTCGGCCGCATGGCCCTCACGGTCTCGGCCTATGCCGGCGACAAGGCGCTGATGCTGGCCGCCGTCTCGGCCGCCGCCAACGTGATCGTGGCGGACGGGGAGGTGGCCGGGCCGGAATTCGAGACGGCGCTCGCAGGCATGCGCGCCCACCCGATCCTGGAGAAAGGCTACGACACCCTGATGCTGGAGAGCGAACTCTACGACGGCATCGCGCGGGCCCGGACGCGGGCGGGACGGGCGGAGAACCTGCGCCACGTGGCAACCGTTGCCGGCCGGCCCCAGGACCAGCGCGAGGCCGTGTTCCTGATCGCGGCGGACGTGGCCGACCACGAGGGCATCAGCACCATCGAGGCGACGGCGCTCTCCGAGATCGCCGCCGCCCTGGGGGTCGACGAGGCCGCGCTGCTGCGGGCCTCGCCGGTCAAGCGGGCGGATTGATCCTCGGGGCGACCACCGGACGCCGCCGCGGCGGCGTCCGGACGCGAAGGGCGTTCCGCGGAGCGGGGTTTCCAGAGTATCCATCCCGGAAGCCCCGGAGCGAAGCGGAAAGCCCGAGCCCGCGGAGGCGGGCGCAGGCGGCTGGGGCTGACCAGGAATCCAGGGCAACCGCTCTCGAGCGATCGTCCCGGACGGCGCAGGAGACGGCGATGAGCGAGCAGGCGCTACCCAAGACCCACAACCTGCGCATCGACGGCGCGCGGCTGTGGTCCACGATCCTGGAGACGGCGGCCTTCGGCGCGACGCCGGCCGGCGGCCTCAACCGCCTCACCCTCTCCCCCGAGGACGGGCAGGTGCGCGACTGGTTCCGCGCCGCCTGCGAGGCCGCGGGGCTGGAGGTCCGGGTCGATGCGCTCGGCACCCAGTACGCCCTGCGGCGCGGGCGCGACATGAGCCTGCCGCCGGTCGCCTGCGGCTCGCACCTCGACACCCAGCCGACCGGGGGCCGCTTCGACGGCGTGCTGGGGGTGCTGGCGGGGCTGGAGGCGATGCGCAGCCTGAACGATGCCGGGATCGAGACCGAGGCGCCGCTCCTGCTGGTCAACTGGACCAACGAGGAGGGCTCGCGCTTCGCCCCGGCGATGATGGCCTCGGCCGCCTATGCGGGCGAGTTCACCACGGACGAGATCTTGGCCAAGCGCGATGCGGCGGGCATCACCGTCGCCGAGGCGCTCGACGCCATCGGCTACCGGGGAGACGAACCGGTGGGGTCCCAAAAGATCGGGGCCTTCGTGGAGTTGCATATCGAGCAGGGCCCGATCCTGGAGGCGGAGGGGCGGACCATCGGCGTGGTCGAGGGCGGGCAGGGGATCGCCTGGTTCGACGGGAGCGTCACCGGCTTCGAGAGCCATGCCGGCACCACGCCGATGCCGCGCCGCCGCGACGCCCTGCTGGGCCTGTGCGAGATCGCGCTAGCGGCGGAGCGGATCGCCCTGGCGCACGGCCCCTCGGCGGTGGCCACCATCGGCGAGAGCGTGATCGGGGCGCCCTCGCGCAACGTGGTGCCGGGCCGCGTCGCCTTCAGCCTCGACGTGCGCGATCCGAAATCCGGGACCCTGGACGCGGTGGAGGCGGAGCTGCGCGCGGCCCTGGGCGAGATCGGCACGCGGCGCCGGCTCGACATCGACCTCACGCGGATCTGGCGCAAGGAGCCGGTGCCGTTCGATCCCGGCCTCGTCGCCGCGGTGGAGTCCGCGGCCGAGTCCCTGGGCTTGTCCCGCCGCCGCATGGTCTCCGGGGCGGGCCACGACGCCTGCAACCTCGCAGCGAAAGTCCCGGCCGCGATGATCTTCGTGCCCTGCAAGGACGGGGTGAGCCACAACGAATCGGAATCGGCCACGCAGGCCGATTGCGCGGCGGGCGCCGACGTCCTGCTCCACACCCTGCTGACGCTGGCCCGGGGGCCCCGCCCGTGATCTTCGCCCCCCTCATCCAGGAGCGCCTCGATACGCTCGCCGCCATCAGCGCGGAGCCGGGCGCGATCACCCGCCTCTACCTCACCCCCGAGCAGGCCCGCGCCGAGATCCTGGTCTCGGGCTGGATGCGCGAGGCGGGGATGAGCGTCCGGCGCGATGCGGTCGGCAACCTGATCGGCCGCGTCGAGGGCCCCGAGCCGGACGCTCCGGCCCTGGTGATCGGCTCGCACCTCGACACCGTGCGCAACGCCGGCCGCTTCGACGGGCCGCTGGGCGTGCTCACCGGGATCGGTTGCGTCGCGGCTCTGGTGCGCGAGGGCGTACGGCTCCCCGTCGCCCTGGAGGTGGTGGGATTCGCCGACGAGGAGGGGGTGCGGTTCGCCGCAACGCTGACTGGCAGCCGGGCGTTCGCCGGCCATCTCGACCCGGCGGCCCTGCGCACCACGGACGCGGCCGGCACCACGCTGGCGGCGGCCATGCGCGCCTACGGCCTCGACCCCGGCGCGGTGAAGAGCGCAGCCCGAGATCCTGAAAAAATCCTGGGCTACCTGGAGCTGCACATCGAGCAGGGGCCGATGCTGGAGCGGGAGGGGCTGGCGGTCGGCCTCGTCACCGCGATCAGCGGGGCGAGCCGCCTGGAACTGACCCTCACCGGCGAGGCGGGCCATGCCGGCACCGTGGCCATGACCGAGCGGCGCGACGCGCTGGCCGGCGCGGCCGAATGCGTCCTGGCGATCGAGGCGCGCTGCCGGGGCGAGGAGCACCTCGTGGGCACGGTGGGGCGCATCCAGGCGCTGCCGGGGGCGGTCAACACCATACCGGGGCAGGCCCGCTTCAGCCTGGACCTGCGCGCGCCCGACGACGGGCAGCGGCTGGCGGCCCTCGCCGACATCGAGGCGGCCTGCCGGAAGATCGCCGTGCGCCGCCGCCTCGGCCTCGGGGTGGCGCTCCTGCACGAGGCCGACGCCGTCCCATGCGACCCCGCGCTGACGGCGCTCGTCGGCGCGGCGATCGCGGAGGAGGGCCATCCGGTGCTGGCCCTGCCGAGCGGGGCGGGCCACGACGGCATGTCGGTGGCCGCCATCGCTCCGATCGCGATGCTGTTCGTGCGCTGCCGCGGCGGCATCAGCCACAACCCGGCGGAGTATGCGAGCCTGTCCGACATCGAGGCCGGGGCGGCCGTGATGCTGCGGGCGATCCGGGGGTTCTGCGCGGAGCGGACTCGCTCGAGCGCCTGATCCGCAGAGGCCTTCCCCTCCCCGCAAGGACTGCCGGATTCACACATTGCTTACGGGCGGATAAGTCTTTTTTCCGGAACGCGGTTTCCCCTCCTCCTTGTGGGGAGGGGTCAGGGGTGGGGGTGGTTCAGGATAAAGCGATGCGGTGCCGTCTGCACGACCCTCACCTCCGGTTCCTCCCCACAAGGGGGAGGAGAGGCCCGCGGTCGCGCCGGCCGGCCCCGCAGAGCCTCACTTGGCGGCTCACTCGGCGGCTCACTTGGCGGCGGTGAAGGGGCAGCCGCTGGCCTCGGCGGTGGCGAAGGCTTCCGGGCCGGGCACGGTGGCGAGCTTCTTGTAGAGGTCCCACTCGCCCTTCGACTCGGCCGGCTTCTTGACCTCGAACAGGTACATGTCGTGCACCATGCGCCCGTTCGGCAGAACCTTGCCGCCCTTGGCGAAGACGTCGTCCACGGGCATGGTGTGGAGGAGCGCGTTGACGGCGTCCGTCTCGTCCGTGCCCGCGGCCTTGACCGCCTTGAGGTATTGCAGCACCGCCGAATAGGTCCCGACATGGATCATGTTCGGCATCTTGCCGGTGCGCTTCATGAAGCGTTGGCCGAAGGCGCGGGTCTCGTCGGTGAGGTCCCAGTACCAGCCCTCGGTGAGCGTCAGGCCCTGGGCCACCTTGAGGCCGAGGCCCTTGACCTCGGTGAGGGTGAACAGGAGCGCGGCCAGCCGCTGCCCGCCCTCGACGATGCCGAACTCGGCCGCCTGCTTGATGGCGTTGGCGGTATCGAGGCCGGCATTGGCGAGCCCGATCACCTTCGCGCCGGACCCTTGAGCCTGAAGCAGGAACGAGGAGAAGTCCTGGGCCGAGAGGGGGTGGCGCACGGAGCCCAGCACCTTGCCGCCCTTCGAGGTGACGTAGCGGCTGATCTCGGCCTCCAGGGAGTAGCCGAAGGCGTAGTCGGCCGTCATCAGGAACCAGGTGTCGCCGCCCTGCTGCACCAGGGCGCCGCCGGTGCCGACGGCCAGCGCATGGGTGTCGTAGGCCCAGTGGTAGCCGTAGGGCGTGCAATGCTTGCCGGTGATGTCGGCGCTGGCCGAGCCGGTGGTGATCGTGATCTTCTTCTTGTCCTTGGACAGGCCCTGCACCGCGATGGCGACGGAGGAGGTGGTCAGCTCCATGATCGCGTCGACGTTGTCGCGGTCGTACCACTGGCGGGCGATGCCCGAGGCGATGTCCGGCTTGTTCTGGTGGTCGGCGGTGACGATCTCGATCGGCTTGCCGTTCATGGAACCGCCGAAATCCTCCACCGCCATCCGCGCCGCCTCGATCGAGGAGCGGCCGCCGAACTCGGCATAGGTGCCGGACTGGTCGTTGAGGATGCCGATCTTGACGACACCGTCCGAGAGCGTCTGCGAGGCGGCGGGGGCGGAGAGCATCGTCGCCTCCAGCAGCGCGGCGGCGAGCGCGAGGCCCGTGCGTCCCTTGGTCATGCGTTCCTCACCCTGCGGTCTCGATTCTTGTCGGCCGGCCGCCGTTCGGGCGGTCCGGTGGGCAGGGTAGGCCAAGGGCGGCCCCGGCGCCATGGGCGCGGGCGACAGGTTCGCACCGATGCATACCGAACCGCGGGCGGAAGCCCGGTCGCCGGCCTCGCTGGTCGCCGGACGAACTGGGGTGCGGCAGCGCACACAAAGCCGTGTGCCCCGCACCGGTCGAGGGATCAATCGCGCGCAATCGAGGTTGACGCACCGCTCAGGAGTTTCCTGCCGCACCCATCCTGTCAGGAGATACCCGTGACCAGATTCGCCCTCGCCGCCGTCGCCCTGGCGCTCGCGACACCCGCCGTTGCTCAGGTCGTCGAGACGCCCACCGGCACGACCGTGATCGTCCCGCCCGGCGCCCCCGGCGTCGTCACCCGCCAGCCGGGATCGACCGGCGAGGAAGCGGCCGCCACCTATTCGCCCACCGGCCGGGCCGCGGACGGCATCGCCAGCGACTCGGCGGCGGCCGGCAACGAGGGCCAGCCCTCCCGCGTCGGCTCGACCGGCAGCGGCGGCGGAAAGTAACGATCCGCGTGCGGGCGTAGGGCGCAAGCCTGCGACAGGCGGCTCCGTCCATCCACGCGATCAGGCGCGCTCCTCCATGGGGCGCGCCTTTTTCGTCGGCGCATCGTGCTCGGCCTGGCGCCCCCATGCCGGCGCCCGCATGCGAAATCCGGCCGATCAGGTCGCGATGCGGATTTCGGCTTCGCTCAAGCGCCGCGCAGGCTCGGTGGTACCGCGTCCACTTCGATCGAGCGGGCGCGGGTTCACAGGCGGTAATGGGCCGAATTCCGCGACAGGTTGATGTTGTAGTAGGGGTCGGCCCGCAGCTCCGCCCCCCAGCGCTCCTGCATCACCGCGGTCTCGCCCTGGAAGCGCAGGCGCTTGTCCGGGGTGTCCTCCGGGCCGCGGCTCTTGGATTCGTGGTGGATCAGCCGGGAGAACGGCGTCCAGACGATGCGGTAGCCGGCCGCCCGCACCCGCAGGCACAGGTCCACGTCGTTGAAGGCGACCTTGAGCCGCTCCGCGTCGAATCCGCCGACCTCGGAAAAGACCGACGCGCGCATGGCCAGGCACGCCCCGGTGACGGCCGAGACCTCCTGGGCCAGCACCATCCGGGCGAAGTAGCCGGGGTCGTCGCCGGGCACGCCGGGGTGGCTGTGGCCGGCCACGCCGCCGATGCCGAGCACGATGCCCCCGTGCTGGAGGGTGCCGTCCGGATAGAGCAGCTTGGCGCCGGCCGCGCCGATGCCGGGATCGAGGGCGAGCGCCGCGAGTTCGGCAAGCCAGCCCCGCTCGATCACCTCCACGTCGTTGTTGAGGAACAGGAGCACGGCGCCGCTCGCCGCGGCCGCCCCCCGGTTCGACAGGTCGGAGAAGTTGAACGGCCCCGGCACCGGCAGGACGCGCAGGCGCGGGTCGTCCCGGTATTCGGCGAACAGCGCGGCCGTCTCCGGCTCGCGGCTGTCGTTGTCGACGACGATCGCCTCGATCTCGGGATAGTCCGTCTTGTGAAAAAGCCCGTCGAGGGTGACGCGCAGCAGCTCGGCCCGGTCCCGCGTCGGGATGATGGCGGTGACCCGAGGCGGGGGTGCAGGCAGGGGCCGGACCAAGCGGTTGAAGCCCAAAGGCCCCCGCTCGGCCCGGCCGCCCCAGGGGGCGACGACCTCCTCGAGCGCCCGCAGCCGCGCCGCCTCGGCCCGCGCCAGCGCCCGGTCGGAGAAGGTGCCCGAGCCGCCCGCCGCCCGCCAGTGGTAGAGCACCATCGGGACGTGGCGGATGCGGGCGGGGTCGAGCCCCATGGTCAGGCGCAGGAGCAGGTCGTGGTCCTGGCTGCCCTCGAAGCCCGGCCGCAGGCCGCCCAGCGCCCGCACCGCCTCCGTGCGGATCGCGGTGAGGTGGTTGAGGTAGTTCTGGCCGTAGAGGAGTTCGCGGTCGAAATCCGCCTTGAAGTGCGGCTCGAAGCGGCGGCCGGCCGCGTCGATCTTGTCCTCGTCGGTGTAGACCAGCACGAGGTCCGGGTCGGCACGGACCGCGCGGGCGACCTCGTAGAGGGCGTTGTCGGCCAGCACGTCGTCGTGGTCGAGGAAGGCGCACCAGGTGCCGCCGGCCAGCGCCAGGGCATCGTTGGTGGCCCGCGCGATGTGCCCGTTCTCCGGCCTTCGCATCACGCGGATGCGCGGGTCGGCCGCCGCGCAGCGCGCCAGCAGGCGCGGGATCGCCGGATCGGTCGAGGCGTCGTCGGCGATGCACAGCTCCCAATGCGGGTAGAGCTGGGCCTCGACGGAGCGGATGGCGGCGCGCAGCACCTTGGGTGCCGGGTCGTGCACCGGCATCAGCACCGAGATCAGGGGGGGCGCCTCCCAGCCGGCCACGTCGGCGCGGATGCGCCCGCGCTCGGCCGCGCTCAAGCTGGCGCTGCGGCGTATCCAGGCCTGGTAACCGGCCTCGGCCCGGTGGCGCAGGGCCCGGTCGAGGAAGGCCCGGCCGCGCACCTTCTTGCCCAGGCTGCGCCAGTACACCGCCCGGACCGCGAGCCCCGGCGCGCGGGTCACGGCGCGGGCCACGAGACCCGGCCGGCCCCTGCGGCGGACGGCGATGCGGGAGAGGCTCAAGGGGCGCCCGCCCGCAAGGCCCGTGACGCGCAGGGCCAGCACGTCCTCGGGCAGCCGCCCCGTCCAGGCGAAGACGCCGCCGCCCAGCGCCTCCTCGGCCAGCGGCGGCCCGCCGCGGGGGCTGGCAGCCGTGACGAGGCCGAGCAGCAGCCGGGCGTTGCGCTCGGCGCCGGGATCGTCGGTGAGGGTGATGGTGACCCAGGCCCCAGCAAGGCCGCAGCCGGTGAGGTCGACGGCGATCGCCTCGCCCTCCCGGAGCACGGGCAGGGAGCGGAGCGGCCGGCCGCCGCCGGAGAGGTCGGCTGCGACCTCGCCCACCTAGTTCGCCCAGCCCTTGGCGACCGAGCCGCGCACGGCGTCGGACATGGCGATGTCGAAGACCAGCATGTCGGCGACCGCCTTGACGCTCCGCAGGCGCTCGGCCAGCGCCAGGGCCTCGGAGGGGATCGGCGTCGGCGCCGGCACGGCCTCGTCGATGCCGAGCCGGTCCAGCAGGGTCGAGACGAAGGCCTCGAAGTAGTCCCGGTGGCCGACGATGCCGACGCGGGCCAGGATCTCGATGGCGACGATGGAATTGCCCGGATGCACCCGGTCGTCGGGCAGGCGGGTGCCGAGCTGGCGGGTCAGGGGGTTGTAGAGCAGGTGGTAGGCGGCCTCCGGCAGCATCTTGAAGAAGCGCTTGAGGCTCTTCACGTCGGTGAAGTCGCAGTCCTCGGCAAACAGCGCCGACTCGGCGTGGCGGCCCACCCGCCAGGACCGGGCCGGGTCGGCGGCGGCCTGCGCCCGCGCCCTCAGCCACAGCATCCGGGTCGCCATCTCCACGTGGGGGTCGTGGAGCAGGATCGTGGTGAGCATCAGGTCGGGGGTGAAGAGCGATTCGTAGCGCGGCACCACGATCGAGCCCGACAGGAGCGAGGAGGGCATGGCCTGGCTGGCGAAGATGCTGGTCAGGATCTCGTCCGACATCCGGTGCAGGCCGAAATAGGATTGCTGGAAGTGCCGGAACAGCGTCCCCTGGATCACGGTCTCCGGGTGGATGCCGGTGTTGAGCAGCAGCACCCGCTGCATCACCAGCCCGTCGCGGGGCACGCGCCGGTAGATCATCACGTTGGTGTCGGCATCGTAGAGTTCGAGCCGGCGGAGGTCGGACAGGCCCGGCACCGTGCCGTCCGTGAGCTCGAAGGTGCATTGGCCGGTGGAGTGCCAGCCGTTCCGCTTGAATGCCTCGTCGACGATGGCGGCGGGGATCTCGGCCATGCGCCGTCCGTCCACGGCGACGACGACGCGGCTGATGGCGAGCGGGTTGTCCGGGACGATCCAACCGCGGATCAGGTCGCCGTTGTCGAAGTCGATGAAGAAGCGCATGTCCCGTCGCTGCGGCGGCCCGGCCGGGGGCGCGCGTACCGTGGTCCGCCGCATGCGGGCCGGGAGCGGGCCATAGCGCATTTTCCGGATGCATGCAGCGGCGCATCCCGCAGGCGCCGCCGAGGCGGCGTCAGGCGATTGCCCTGCGCCCCGCGCATTCGGCTTGCGCCCCCCGGCGGCAGGGGCTATAGGCCCGCCACCGGGGCTTAACGGCCCAGGCGGGGGCGCGTAGCTCAGCGGGAGAGCACTACCTTGACATGGTAGGGGTCACAGGTTCGATCCCTGTCGCGCCCACCATTCCGGCAGCGGAATGGACGAAGACTTCGAGGGCCCTCAGAAGGGCCCTTTTTCATTGGGCCGGACCTGTTCATTGGGCCGGACCTGTTCATCGGGCCGGACCTGCGACCGAACGGTCCGCCGACGGCCAAAGTCCCCGGACCGGTCGAATGGGACGGCCAGTCGGACCTTGCACTGAGAAATCCTTAGGGTGGAGGTCGATGATCGCAGCGCCGCGGGTCCTGGTCACCAGCACGTTCAAGGACAGCCTCAACACCAATTCGGCGATCCGCGCCTACCTCGCCGAGGGCCTGGCCGAGGTGCTCGGGGCAGGCAGTGTCTCGGCACGCCCCCTCGAACTCGCCCCCGCGGCGGTGGCGCAGGCGCGCCCGGACCTGGTGGTCGCCGTGGGTAGCCTCGTGCCGGACGCCTCCGATCTGCGCTCCTTGCGCCGGGCGGTGGACGCGGTGGGCGGCCGCCTCGCCCTCTGGCTGCACGACGACCCCTACGAGATCGACTACGCCTTCAAGGCCGGGCCGCTGGCCGACATCGTGTTCTCCAACGACAACTGGTCGGTGCCGCACTACCGCCACGACGACGTCCACCA
Source organism: Methylobacterium trifolii (assembly GCF_022179685.1). Classification (GTDB taxonomy): domain Bacteria; phylum Pseudomonadota; class Alphaproteobacteria; order Rhizobiales; family Beijerinckiaceae; genus Methylobacterium; species Methylobacterium trifolii. The sequence goes on along the minus strand of NZ_BPRB01000005.1, from coordinate 38,717 downwards.
CCTGCCGCTGGCCGCCTCGCCCTCCGTGCACCTGCGGCCCTTGCGGCCGGTGGAGGCGCGGTCGACCACGGTGTTCTTCTGCGGCGTGGCCTACGCCAACCGGATCGACCTCCTGCGCCGGGCCGACCGGCTGCTGTCGCGCCACGCCAGCGCGATCCTCGGCGACGGCTGGCCGCCGGACCTGCGCTGCGCCACCAACCGGCGCCTGAGCGTCTCCGAGATGGCCGACCATGCCGCCGACGCGCGGCTCACCCTCAACGTCGGCCGCGACCTCGACATCGCCAACCGGCGCTACGGCCTGCCGGCGGCGAGCCCCGGCCCACGCACCTTCGAGGTCGCCCTGTCGGGCTCGGCGCAGCTCTACTTCGTCTCGGGCCTGGAGATCTGCGACTGCTTCGAGCCCGAGACCGAGATCATCCTGGTCGACGGGGTGCGCGACATCGAGCGGGCGGTCGAGCGGGCCTGCGACGACCCGGCCGGCATCTTCGCGATCGCGCGCGCCGCGCAGGAGCGCGCCCTGCGGGAGCACACCTACGCCGCCCGCGCCCGCCGGCTGCTCGCCCTCTGCCGCCTGGATAACGGCTAGGATCGCCCCGATGGCACGGATCTCGGTCCTGCTGCTCGATACCGAGCCGCGCACCCGCAACGCCTACATCACGCTGGCCATCGCCGACGCCCTGCGCCGGGACCCGCGGGTCGCCCGCGTCGTCCTGGGCGAGCACGGCAGCGCCATCCGCACCTTCCAGGAGGAGGGGCTGGACACGTTCGTCGCCTTCGGGGGCGCGCGCGCGCATTCCCCCCTGCTGACCCGGCTGGCGGCACTGGCCCGCCACAGCATCCTCTGGACCACGGAGGACCCCTACGAGGTCGACAACAACGTCCGCTACGCAACCGCCTTCGACCACGTCTTCACCAACGACAAGGCGGCGGTGGCGGCCTATGGCGGCCGGGCCAGCCACCTGCCGCTGGCGGCCGCGCCCGCCTTCCAGGACCTGCCGGTCCTGACGGACGACGCCGCCTACCGCTACGACCTGCTGTTCATCGGCACCGCCTGGCCCAACCGCGTCCGCAGCCTCAACGCGATCCTCTCCGCGATGCCCCGGCGGCTGACGACCAAGCTCGCGCTGCCCTACAACGAGTTCCTCGGCCCCCCGGTGCTGGACGACCCGTCCCCGATCACGGACTGGCGCTGCGGCAACGCGGATTTCGCGCGCTTTTCCAACCGCAGCCGGGTGGTGCTGACCCTGCCGCGGGCGTTCTCGGCCTCCGCGGAGGGCCGGGCGAGCGGCTCGACGCCGCCGCCGCGCCTGTTCGAGGCGGCGCTGGCAGGGGGCTTCCAGGTTATGGTCTCGGCCGAGCCGGAGACCCGCGACTACTACGCGCAGGACACGGAGATCCGCCTGTGCGCCGACGACGGCGAGGCGGTCGCGGCGATCGCGCAGGCGCTCTCCGAGCCGGAGCAACGTATCGCCATGGCGCAGGCCGCGCGCGAGCGCACCCTGCGCGAGCACCTCTACGCCCACCGCGTCGCGACGATGCTCGACGCCGTCGAGGCCGGGGCCTCGACCCGAGTCGCCACGCCCGTGGGGCCGAAGCGCAAGACGATCCTCTACGTCACGCACAACCGCGCGGGCCACCGGCCCGGCGGCGGGATCGAGGTCTACCAGGAAGCGCTCGGTGCGCTCGCGCCAGACTACGACCTGCTGTTCCTGTTCCCGGTCATCGACGGGGGGCGGATCGACCTCCACCTCGAAGGACAGGGTCTGCACCGGACCTTCGAGGTCGCCGCCGACACGGACCAGGCCCTGACCGACCCGGTGATCGAGGGCCTGTTCGAGAAGATCCTGTTCCGGCACGCGGTCGACCTCGTGCACGTCCACCACCTGATCCACCTGCCCGCGAGCCTGCCCCTCATCGCCCAGGCCTGCGGGGTGCCGACCGTCTACCAGCTCCACGACCATTACCTGATCTGCGAGCGCTTCCTGCTCCTCGACCCGCGCGGGCGGTTCTGCGACGTGGTGAACCGCGGCACGCAGCACTGCGACGCCTGCCTGTTCTCCGGCGACCGGTTCCCGCCGGGGTCGAAGGCGCGGCGCGACCTGTTCATGGCCAACGTGGTGGCCGGCATCGACGCCTTCGTCACCAGCACGCCCGCCACCGGAGCCTACCTGCGCGGCTTCTACCCGGAGATCGAGCCGGACCGCATCGTCGAGATCGAGATGCTGACGCCGGGCGCCTCGGCCGCGCGGGCGCGGCTCGCCCGGCGGGACGACGGCCGGCTGACGGTGGCGGTGATCGGCGGTCTCGCGCCGCACAAGGGCGGGGGCGACATCCTCGATCTGATCCGGCTCTGCGCGGACTACCCGATCCGGTTCAAGGTCTTCGGCTCCGTGGACGAGGACTGCCGCCGGCACCTCGAAGTCCATGCAGCCGGGCGCGTCGCCTTCGTCGGGGCCTACGAGCAGGCCGCCATCATCGGGCTGCTCGAGGGCTGCGACGTCTCCCTCCACCTCTCGACCTGGCCCGAGACCTTCGTGATCGCGCTGGGCGAGGCGTGGAAGGCCGGCCTCGTGCCGATCGTCACGCAGATCGGGGCGATGGCCGAGCGGGTCCGCGACGGGATCGACGGCTTCACGGTTCCGGTGAACGCGCCGGGCGCAGTGCTCGCCCGCCTTCTGGACCTGCACTTCGACCGGGACAGGCTCGCGACGATGCGGGCGGCGGCAGCCGACAAGGACTTCATCACCGCCGCGGCGCACCTGTCGGCGCTGCGCGGGCTCTACGAGCGCCTGACCGGGGCGCGCCCCTGCCCGCACGACCGGGTGCCGGACCGGACCGAGGCCGACTACAACCTCGCCCTGTTCGATGCGGGCCTCCGGGTCAACGCCCGGCGCTGGACCAGCCCCGCCATCGCCTGGGATTCGGACTACCCCGCCGCCCTCTCGGTCGACGGCGCGCAGGGCGACGCCATCGGCATGGAGCGCGTGGTCCTGACCGACGCCCTGCCGCCTGAGCATGCCGGCCTGCCGGAGCGGGTGCTCGACCTCGGCCGGATGGACGGCGAGTGGTGGCTCGACCAGATCAAGCTCGACGACCGCCCGGTCGAGGACCGCACGGGCTACGAGGTGGTCCTGCGCAGCTTCAGCCTGCGCGGCTGGCTGCGGGCCTCCCCGACCGGGCGCCCGGAGGCGACCTACCTGCGGATCACAGGGCCCGCGGGCGTGCGCTACGCCCGGCTGGCGCGCGAGGAGCGGGGGGACCTCGTACGCGACGCCGACGACCGGATCTCGGCCGAGACCGGGTTCAACGGCCGCATCCCGATCCGGGACCTCGACACGGGTCCCTACGCGATCGACCTGATCCAGGTCGTGGACGGGCGGCGGGCGACCGTGCCGGACTTCCTGAACCTCCACCTCGCCTCGACGATCCGCACCGACCGGCCGGTGGCCTGGCAGCCGGACTGGGACGGGCCTGCCGTGACGACCTCGGACGCCCCGCTCCACGCGATACGCCAGAACCTGCCCCAGGCCGCCGGCATCCCGATCGCGACGGAGCGGGACGTGTGGGCCTTCGAGGCGCGCGGATCGGTGGAGGGGGCGCCCGACGGGGTCTTCGCCCTGCTGCGCCCGGAGGCGGGCGGCCCGGTCTGGTGGATTCGGGCGCAGTGGCAGCCGGACCCGGAGCCCGGCACCGCCTCGGGCCGCCTGGCTTTCGCCGCACGGATGACGGGGCTCGCCCCCGGCCGCTACCGCCTGGGCTTCACCCTCGGGCAGGGGGGTGGGCAAGCAGGCGGACAAGAGGGTGGGCGGACGGGGCCGCGGGCGATCGAGACGGATCTCGCGCTGGTGATGTCGCCCGACGCGGCGCGCTTCCGTGCCGATGCACAGGCGCCGGCCGGCCTCAGGACCCGTTTCGCCCGGCGCGTCCGGTCCGGCCTCTCCCTCGACTGGGCCGGACCGCGCGAGACCGCGGGTGCCGATCCGACGATCCGCTGCCTCGGCTGGGCCTTCGTGCCGGGCCACGGGGCGCTGCTCTCCACCGTCGCGGCCTGGAGCGAGGACGGGCAGCCCCGCTACTGCATCTCGGCGGGGATCGCCCGGCCGGACGCCGCGGCCCACCTCGGGGACGGGGCGGCACGGGAGTCCGGCTTCGACCTGTGCATCCCGGAGGCGATCCTGCGCACCGGCAGCGTGCGGCTGTTCCAGCGCTACGCCGACCGCACGCTCGAACTCGCCGGCTTCCAGCGGAAGGTCCGCGCGCGGCTGGACCCTCAAATGGGCCCGCGCTGAGGGCCGTCAGGGGCGCCGGCGCTTGGCGACGGCCTTGCCCAGCATGCGGGCGAGCTGGTCCACCGAGTAGGGCTTGTGCAGGAGTTCGAAGCCGTGCGCGCCCTCGTGGGCCAGCACGTGGCTGTAGCCGCTCGTCAGCACCACCGGCAGGCCGGGATGCCGCCGCTCGATCGCGTGGGCGAGGTCGATGCCGTTCATCCCCGGCATCACCACGTCCGAGAACACGACCTCGAAGCGGGACGGGTCCTTCTCCAGTTCCGCGAGCGCCTGCCCGGCGTCGCGGGCCCAGACGGTGGCGTAGCCGAGTTCCATCAGGGTCTGGGTCGCGAAGCTGCCGACCTCCGGGTTGTCCTCGACCACCAGCACGCAGGTGCCGTGCCCGTCGGCCGGGGGCAGCCCTTCGTCCTCGGCCCGGAGCCCGGCGCCGGGCGGTTCGGTGCGCGGCAGGTAGAGCGTGAAGGTGCTGCCCTGCCCGAGGGTGCTGGCGACCACCACCTCGCCGCCCGACTGCTTCGTGAACCCGAACACCTGGCTGAGCCCGAGGCCCGTGCCCTGTCCGACGCCCTTGGTGGTGAAGAACGGCTCGAAGATCCGCTCCAGGTGTGCGGGGTCGATGCCGGTGCCGGTGTCGCCGATCGAGACCGCGACGAAGGCGCCGGCCACCGCCGGCTGGGCGCGCACGGCCGGGATGCGGTCGACCGGCCGCACGGTGATGGTCAGCGCGCCCTCGCCCCCCATGGCGTCGCGGGCGTTGACCGCCACGTTGACGATCGCGGTGTCGAACTGGCTCGGGTCGGCGTCGATGAAGCAGGGGGTCTCCGGCAGGTGCGTCGTCACGCGGATGCGCACGCCGGTGAGGGTGCCGAGCATGTCGCCGACCGCCGCGACGCTGGCGCCCACGTCGAAGGTCTCGGGCTTGAGCGCCTGGCGCCGGGCGAAGGCGAGGAGCTGCCCGGTCAGCTTGGCGGCCCGGGTGACGGTGTCGGAGATGGCGCCGATGTAGCGGACCCGCCGCTCCTCCGGCAGGCCGGGCCGCTTCAGCAGGTCGGTGGACGACTTGATGACCGTGAGCAGGTTGTTGAAGTCGTGTGCCACCCCGCCGGTGAGCTGGCCCACGGCCTCCATCTTCTGGGCCTGGCGCAGGGCGTCCTCGATCCGCTCGCGCTCGACGCTCTCCGCGCGCAGGCGGGTGTTGGCCTCCGCCAGCGCGCGCAGGTGCAGCTTCTGCTCGGTCAGGTCCGTGAGGATGCCGCACAGGAGCGGGTCCTGCCCGGAATCCCGCTCCAGACGGCTCAGGGAGAGGTGGGCCGCGAGGCTGGCACCATCGGCGGTCCGGAGGGTGACCTCGCCGCGGGCCGGGCCGGCGCCGGCCTCCGCGATCAGGGCGGTCAGGGCCGGGACGTCGTCGGCCTGCACGAACCGGCCCAGCGGCTGGCCGATCAACGTCTCCTGCCGGATGCCGAGCATCTCGGAAAGCCGCCGGTTGCCGTAGAGCACCGTCCCGCCGGGGGTGAGCGTCAGCGCCCCCTCCTGGATCTGCTCGATCAGGACGCGGTAGGGGCGATCCGCGCTCTCCAGGGTGTAGACCTGCCGGGCATCGCCCGGCCCCTGGACGACGACGGCGTCGAAGTCGCCCCGGCGGATCGCCGCCAGCGTCTCCTCGCTCTCCTCCAGCCGCGCCTCCAGCTCGCGGATGCGCTCCCGATACGCAGCCGGGTCCTCAGCGCTCATCGGCCGGTCCCGGCGGCAGGACGGGGAGGCCGAGGCCGTGCAGGACGCGTGTCTCGTCGGAGAGGTCGCCGACGATGCGGCGCACGGGCGGGGGCGACAGCTTCAGGAGGGTCGGCGCCGCGACGACCTGGCTGGCCTCGGCCAGGGCCTGCTGCTGGTAGATGTCGACGACTTCCAGGTCGAACCGGTCCTGGAGGTGCGTGCTGCAGATCCGGCGCAGGTTCTCCATGGTCCGGTGCGAGCGCGGCGAGGGTCCGGCGATGAACAACCGCAGCAGGTAGCGTTCCGGGGCGGCCCCGCTCAAGACCGTGCGGCCTTCGGCCGGATGTCGAGGCCGACCAGAACCTTCTCGGTGTTCGACAGGTCGCCGATGATGCGCTTGAGGGGCGCGGGCAGGCGGCGCACCAGGGTCGGGATCGCCAGGATCTGGTCGCCCGCGGCGAGCTGCGGGTTCTTGAGCAGGTCGATCACCTCGATCTCGTAGCGGCCGGCGAGATGCTCCTCGCAGACGCGCTCGAGGTTGACCATCGCCGCCAGCGACTTCGTGGTCTGCCCGGCCACGTACAGGCGCAGGTGATAGTGGTTCGGGTCCATGTCCTGGTCCGCTTCGGGCTCGTCGGCCTCGGGAATCCGCCCGCTCATTCCGCCGCGCTCCGCCGCGCCGCGATGGCGTCCCGCCCGCCCGACAGCAGGGAGTCGCGCGTCTCCTCGTGGCTCAGCAGCAGGGACTCCTCCTCCTCGGCCATGTCGAGGCTCGCGCGCAGGTCCGCGATCTGGCGCTCGATGGACTGGCGCCGCCGGACGACCTCGCGCCTGCGCCGCTCGGAGTCCTGACGGCGGCGCAACGCGTCCGCCTCCTCCTGCGCCTCCTGGACGACGCGGGCCGTCCCGGTGAGGACGCCGGCCGGGCCGACATAGGCGTCGACCAGCCGGATGCCGGCCGACGACATCAGGAACTCGCGCACCTGGTTCGAGTGGCTCATGCCGCGGGCCTTGATGACGTAGAGGGTGCGGGTCCGCTCGCCGTTGGCGTCCACGTCGAGGAGCTTCACCCAGGCATCCATGAGGGAGGACAGGCCGAGATCGCCCACCTGATCGAAGGTCCCGTCCGTGCGCAGGCTGGTGAACAGGGCGGTGATGCCGCGGCTCTTGAGCATGTCGACCATGCGCAGGAGCGTCGCCTGCAGCTCGTTGACGGGCCCGCGCAGGGCGGAGACCGGATCGATCAGGACGAGGCCGGGCTTGAAGGCGTCGATGTCGCGCTGCATCCGCGCCAGGTGCATCTCCAAGCCGAACAGGCTCGGGCGCGCGGCCTCGAACCGGAGCAGGCCGCTCTCGACGTGCCGGGCGAGGTCGAGCCCGACCGAGCGGACGTTGCGGCAGATCTGCGCCCCGCTCTCCTCGAACACGAAGGACAGGCAGCGCTCGCCGCGCCGGCAGGCCGCGTCGATGAAGGAGGAGCCGATGGTGGTCTTGCCCGTCCCGGACACCCCCGAGATCAGGATGCTGGAGCCCTGGTAGAAGCCGCCGGGCCCGAACATCGCGTCAAGGCCCTCGATGCCGGTCGAGACGACAGCGCTCGAGACCGCGTAGTCGAGGTCGGCCGAGGTGACGGGCAGGACGCTGATCCCGGCATCGTCGATCAGGAACGGGTACTCGTTGCTGCCGTGGGCGGAGCCGCGATACTTCACCACCCGCAGGCGGCGGGTGGTGATCTGGTCCTCGACGCGGTTGTCGAGCAGCACGACGCAGTCGGAGACGTATTCCTCCAGGCCCTGCCGGGTGAGCTGGCCCTCGCCGCGCTCGCCGGTGATGATCGCGGTCAGCCCCCGCTCCTTGAGCCAGCCAAACAGGCGGCGCAGCTCGGAGCGCAGGATCGCGGCGTCGCTCAGGCCGGAGAACAGGGTCTCGACGGTGTCGAGGACGACGCGCTTGGCCTTGATGCTGTCCACGGCGTAGGCGAGGCGGACGAACAGGCCCTCCAAATCGTACTCGCCGGCCTCCTCGATCTCGCTGCGCTCGACGCGGACGTGGTCGATGGTGAGCTTGCCCTGCGCGACCAGCCCGTCGAGGTCGTAGCCGAGGGAGGCGACGTTGGCCGCCAAGTCCTCGGCGCGCTCCTCGAAGCTCATGAACACGCCGGGCTCGGAGAACTGCGTGGCCCCGTTCACCAGGAAGGTGACGGCAAACAGCGTCTTTCCGCAGCCGGCGCCGCCGCAGACGAGGGAGGGCCGGCCCGCGGGCAGGCCGCCTTGCGTGACGTCGTCGAAGCCGGCGATGCCGGTCGGCGCCTTGGTCAGCATCGGCGGATGAGGCTCAGGCGCCACTGTTCGGTTTCCTTGGCTCGCCCCGGACCACGGCCGGCAGGGGGATCGAGCCGGTGCGATCGACCGCTGCGACGCGACGGCACAAGACGGTCTCAAAGCCCATGGCGCGGGGGATGGTTCCCATGCCGGGCCCGTTCCTTACAGCGGCCGCGCCCTCGGCGCCGCCGGTTCCGGACGGAGGCCCGCCTCGCCCGACGACCTGTCGGCGACAACCCGAACCGCGGCCGGCCTCACCCGCCCGCGACGTGCTCCGGGCGAAACCCGAGGCCGACGAGGCGGGCCGGGATGCGCTGGAGCCAGGGCAGGCCGTCGAGAAGGCGCAGGGCCAAGGGCGGCTTCAGGGGCCGGCCGGCGTCGATGAGGACGCGGGCGATCACCCGGTCCTGGACGAGGCGCTGGAGCCCCTGGGTGAGCCGCGTCGGCGGCATGCGCCGGGCCTGGAGGCGGGCGAGGTCCGCCTCGGTCAAGGTGCCCGCCTTGAGGGGGCCGGCCAGGAGGTTTCCCGCCGCGACCGCATCCTGGATCGCGAGGTTGATGCCCACCCCGCCCACCGGCGACATGGCGTGCGCCGCATCCCCGATGCAGAGCAGCCCCGGCCGGTGCCAGCGCTCCAGCCGGTCGACGGAGACGGTGAGCACCTTCACGTCGTCCCAGGTCGCGATCTCGGCGACCCGGTCGGCGAGGAAGGGGGCGAGGTCGGTCACCGCCGCGCGGAAGGCGGGCAGGCCGCGCGCGCGAAGAGCCGCGTCGCCGCCCTTGGGCACCACGTAGGCGCATTGCCAGTGCTCGCCCCGGTCGATGGTGATCAGGATGCGGCCCGGCCCGAAGCGCCCCGCGGTGGCATCCGCGTCGTCGGGCCGGCGCGACAGGCGGAACCAGAGCACGTCCATCGGCGCCCCGAATGCCTTGGGGACGAACCCGGCCCGGTCCCGCAGCAGCGAGTGGCGCCCGTCCGCGGCGATCACGAGGTCGGCCGCGATCTCGATCCCACCCCCAGGCCCGTTCGCGCGCACGCCGGCGATGCGGCCGCCGGACTCCACCAGCCCCACCGCTTCCGTGCGCATCAGCAGGTGGAAGCCGGGATAGTGCCGGCCCTGGCCGCTGAGAAAATCCAAAAAGTCCCATTGCGGCATCAGGGCGATGAAGCGGTTGCGCACCGGCAGGTGGCGGAAGTCGGCGATGCGGAAGCTCCGCCCGTTCATGATGCCGGATAGGGTCTCGACCCGGCGGTGGGGGAGCGCCCGGAACGCCTCGCCGAGGCCGAGTTCGTCCATCACTTCGAGGGTGGAGGGGTGGATGGTGTCGCCGCGGAAATCGCGCAGGAAGTCGGCGTGCTTCTCCAGCACCGCGACCCGCAGGCCGGCACGGGCGAAGAGCAGCCCGGCCATCATCCCCGCCGGGCCGCCGCCGACGACGCAGACCTGCACCCGGAGATCGTCCATCGAAGGCCTCCCCGCTCACGCCGGTGGGGTAACTACGCCCCGCGGCCGGGCCTTCAAGGAACCAGGGCGCCCTCCAGCAGGCCGAGCGCCTCGGCCACGGCGAGGCGGCGGATCTCGGCCCGGCCCGGATCGCCGTAGCGGCGCTCCAGGTGGCGCACCGGCCCGCCCCGGACGGCCAGCCCGAAATGCACCAGCCCCACGGGCTTGTCGGCGCTGCCCCCGCCGGGGCCGGCGATGCCGGTGATCGCCACCGCCACGTCCGCATGCGAATGGTCGAGCGCGCCTTCCGCCATGGCGCGGGCGACCGGCGCGCTCACCGCCCCGTGCGCGGCGAGCAGCGCGGTGGGGACGCCGATGGCCTCTTCCTTGGCGGCGTTGGAATAGGTGACGAAGCCCCGCTCCAGCACGGCCGAGGAGCCGGGAACGGCGGTGAGCAGGCCGGCGACGAGGCCGCCGGTGCAGGATTCGGCGGTGGCGACCGTCCTGCCCGCGGCAACGTAGGCCGCGACCAGCGCCCCGGCGCGGGCGAGGAGGGCGGGATCGTCGATCATCGTAAGAAGCCCTTCGACTATCGGCCGGTGCGCACCCGGGTCCAGAGGCGCGTGACGAAGCGCTGGGTCTTGTCGTCCCAGGCGGTGTTGACGGAGAGCCGCTGCATCGTCGCCTCGTCCGGGTAGATGCCGGGATTGGCCAGGATCTCCGGCTTGACGAGCTTCCTGGCCGGCAGGTTGCCGCTGGCATAGGAGACGAAGTTGGTGTTGGCGGCGGCCGCCTCCGGGCGCAGCATGTAGTCGATGAAGGCGTGGGCCTCGGCCGTATGGGGGGCGTCCTTCGGGATCGCGAAGGCGTCGAACCACATCAGCGTGCCCTCCTTCGGGATGACGTAGCCGATCTCGATCCCGTTCTTGGCCTCCTCGGCCCGTCGCTTGGCCTGGAGCACGTCCCCCGAATAGCCCACCGCGACGCAGACGTCGCCGTTGGCCAGCGCCTGGATGTATTCCGAGGAGTGGAACTTCCGCACCGTGCCGCGCACCTTGTAGAGGGCGTCGGTGATTTGCGTGATGTCGTCCCAGCGCTTCGAATCGCTCTTCAGGCCGAGGGTCGGCAGCATGCTCGGGATCAGGTCCTCCGGGCTGTCGAGCATCATGATCCCGCAATCCTTGAGCTTGTTCGCGCTCGCGGGGTTGAGGACGACGCCCCAGGTGTTGAGGGGGGCGGAGGCGCCCAGGCGCTCGCGCACGAGGCCGAGGTTCAGCCCGATGCCGGTGGTGCCCCACATGTAGTCCACGGCGTAGGCGTTGCCGGGATCGTAGGTCGCGAGCCGTCCCGCGATCTCCGGCCAGACGTTGCCGAGGTTCTTCAGCCTGCCCTTGTCCAGGGGCTGGAAGGCGCCGGCCCGGATCAGCCGCTGCAGGAACGGCCCGGAGGGCACCACCACGTCGTAGCCGGAGCGGCCGGCCAGCAGCTTGGTCTCCAGGATCTCGTTGTTGTCGTAGGTGTCGTAGACGACCTTGATCCCGGTCTCGCGGGTGAAGGCGTCCAGCACCTTCGGGTCGACGTAATCCGACCAGTTGTAGACGTTGACGACGCGCTCCTCGGCCGCCCGCGCCGCCGGTGCGAGGCCGAACGCGCAACAGAGGGCGGCCAGCAGCGCGCGGCGGCGCAGGCCCGCGCTCACAGGGCGTTCCGCGCGGCTACGACCACGATCTCGACGAGGTATTCCGGCCCGGCGAGCCGGGCCTCCACGGTCGCGCGGCCGGGCGGGTTGTCCTTGGAGACCCAGGCGTCCCAGGCGGCGTTCATCTCGGGGAAGCCGTCCATGTCGGCAAGGTAGATCGTCGCCATCAGGATATGCTCCTTGCTGCTGCCGGCCGCCGCCAGCAGGCGATCGATCTGCCCGAGAATCTGCTGGGTCTGGGCGGTGACGCCCGTGCCCACCGTGTCGGCGGCGACCTGGCCCGCGAGATACACCGTGTCACTGTGGGCCACGGCCTGCGACATCCGCTTGCCCGGCTCGAACCGTTCGATCGTCATGGTCAGACCCATCCATCCGGCCGGCACCGGCCGGCCCTCCACGCCGCCGGTTCTGCCGCCGCCGGGGCCTGCACGTAAAGGGCGGATCGCAAGAACTGCAAAGCAATGTCTGAGTGTCTGTCCGGAATCATTTCGTAGGCGGAATCAGCGTTTTCAGACGGAGCGCATTGCAGAGCCACACAGGGGGAGCTCGAAAAACGGTTTCTGGGCGCTCCGAAAAACTCAATGATTTCAGAGTCAGGTTTCCGGACAGACACTGAGGCCGCCTCGGCGGCTTCGGGGCGCGAAGAGCGCCCCGCGCAGCGGGTTTTTCAGGATCACATCCTGGAAAACACAGAGCGAAGCGAAAGCCTGAGCCCGCGGAGGCGGGCGCCGGCGACTGAGGCCAAGCAAGGAACCAGGGTAAGCGCTTTCGAGCGCTTACCCTGAAGGACAGTGCCGGCAGGCCGCAGGAACCTGCCAGAAAAGACGGCGCCGAGGCGACAAGGGGGCAACCCCTGTTCGCGCCGTGCGTTCTGAGGGCATTCCGTATCGCGCTCAGGGGTTCGTCGTGGGTATCATCTGGACCATCATCATCGGCTTCGTCGCCGGCGTCATCGCCAAGTTCATCATGCCCGGCAACAACGAGCCGTCCGGCTTCATCCTCACCACCATCCTCGGCATCGTCGGCGCCTTCGTCGCCACCTTCCTCGGGCAGGCCCTGGGCTGGTACGGGCCGAACCAGGGCGCAGGCCTGATCGGCGCGGTGGTCGGCGCGATCGTCGTGCTCGCCATCTACGGCTTCGTGGCCGGGCGCACCCGCACCACCTCGCTCTGACGCCGACGCGTCAGAGCACGACGAAAAAAGGGGCGCCTCGCGGCGCCCCTTTTTTCGTGCCCGCGTCAGACGATCAGAGGTGCTGCGAGGCCGCCTTGATCGCGCAATGGCCGGTGGAGCCGCGCAGGGCCAGGCCGACGCCGACGACGAGAGCGGCGAGGCTGAGCCACTTGTTCGGCCGCGGTTGGGCGGCGGCGGCCGCGATGCCGAGGCCCAGCGCCACAGAGACCGCCCGCTCCGTGGTGCTGAGGTTCGGCTCGCCGCTGAAGATGTCGTGGATCATCTCGTTCGCCATTTGGGTCCCGTACTCCTGAGGAAGGTCGCGGGGCGAACGCGGGGACGGGGAGGCCGTTCCCAAGCCGTTGCCCGATGCTTTCGCCCGAGTTCCCGCATGCCGGGCCTCGACCGCGCCGCCGCTCCGTGGCTTGATCGCCGGGGAGGTGCCGGCCATGCCGAGAAAAACACCAAAAAAATTGCCGGACGAGGCGGCGATCCGGGCGCTCGCGAGCCGCGAATCCTTCGAGCGCGGGCGCGACTACCGGCGCGACGGCGCCGTCTCGGACCTGGTGATGCGCGGCGAGGAGGTCGGCGCCGCGGTCGCGGGCAGCGACGTGGCGCCCTACCGCGTCACCGTGCGGATCGCCGACGGCCACATCCGCGAGGCCCGCTGCACCTGCCCCTACGAGTGGGGCGGCGCCTGCAAGCACGTTGTGGCGACCCTGCTCACCCTGGTCGAGGAGCCGCAGGCCGTGGCCGAGCGGCCCGCCCTGCACGCCCTCCTCGACCCCCTGGACCGCGACGCCCTCGTCGGCCTGATCCTGCGGCGCGTGGCGCTCGATCCGGAGATGGCCGGCTGGGTCGAGGCGGAGGTCGCCACCAGCCTGAGTCCCGGAGGCGGCGCGCCGGTCGATCCGCGCCCCGTCACGGCCCGGGTCCGCGCGGTCCTGACCGGCCGCTACCGGCGGGAGAACTACTGGGACGGCTATGCCGCCAGCGGCGATTCGGCCGAACTGCGCGCCCTGGTGGAGCGGGCGGTGCCGTTCCTGGAGGCGGGCGACGGCCGCAACGCCCTGCGCATCTTGGAAGCCGTCGCCGAGCCCCTGGTCGAAGGCTGGCTCGGCCAGCAATACGATTCGGACGAGGACCTGTACCGGCTGTTCCACGACCTCGGGCGGATGATGGCGGAGGCCGCCCTGACGAGCGACCTCACCGAGGCCGAGCGGGCCGACCGTGCGGCGACCCTGGCCGACTGGGACGAAAGCCTCGCGGATTACGGCGTGGAGGAGGGGTTCGGGATCGCGATCCGCGCCCTGGAGACGGGCTGGGACGACCCGGCGCTGGCGGACATCCTCGACGGGGGCGCCGGCCCCTGGCCGCCGGAGGAGTCCGACGACCTCGAAGACCTCGAACTCACCGACGTGCGGTTGCGGGTGCTCGACGGGTTCGGGCGCCACGACGCCTACCTGAACCTCGCCCGCGCGGCCGGCGCCCACACGCGGGTCGCGACCATGCTGGTCGGGCTCGGCCGGATCGGGGAGGCCGTGGCGCATGCGGGCTCGCACGTCACGCAACCCAGCGAATCCCTGATCCTGGCCGAGGCCCTGTCGCAGGCGGGCCGGCCGGAGGAGGCGCTGGCCATCGGCGAGGCCGGGCTCCGGCTCGGCGAGGCGCCGTCCGGCGAGCCCTGGAGCCCCGGCCGCACGGTGGTGCCCCTGGCCCGCTGGCTGCGCGAGGCCGCCGGCGCGCAGGGGCGCGCCGACCTCGCCCTGAGGGCCGCGCGCACCGCCTTCGCGCAGACATGCGCACAGGAGGATTTTCAGGCCGCGCGGATTTCCGCCGGCACCGGCTGGCCGGCGGTCCGCGATGACCTCATCGCCCACCTGATCGCGGCCGAGCGCGCCCGCGACCGGGCGGAAATCCTGCTCGGCGAGGGGATGGTCGCGGAGGCCGTCGCCTGCGTCCGCAAGGGTACCGCCTACGAGACGGACGACGCGGTGCTGCTGCGCCTGATGGAGGCGGCGCATGCCAGCCATCCCGACTGGGTGATCCGGCTGGGCGAGAGCCGGGCCGAGGCGATCATGCAGGCCGGCTCGGCCGGACAGTATGCCCGCGCAGCCGAATGGCTGACGCCGGTGGCCGCGGCCTACGACGCGGCCGGCCGGATCGACGCCTGGAGCGCCCGGATCGAGGGGCTGATCGAGACGCACCGCCGGAAGTACAAGCTGCGCCCGCTGCTGGAGGCGCTGCGGTATTGAGGCGGGTCGGGGTCCGGAAACGCGAAAAGCGCGGCCCCGGAGGACCGCGCTTTCCATGTCGTGCCGGCTGAGGCGGACGCTTACTCGCCCGTGTTGCCGCGGCGCTCGCCGCGCTCGCGGCGCGGCTCCTGGTCACCGCGCTCGGACTTGAGTTTTTCGGTGAGGTCCTCGCCGGTGGTCTGGTCCACGACCTTCATCGAGAGGCGGATCTTGCCGCGGTCGTCCTGTCCCAGGAACTTGACCTTGACCTTGTCGCCTTCCTTGACGACGTCCGTCACCTTGGCGACCCGCTGGGCGGCGAGTTCCGAGATGTGGACGAGGCCGTCCTTGGCGCCGAAGAAGTTCACGAAGGCGCCGAACTCCATCGTCTTCACGACGGTGCCGTCGTAGATCATGCCCGGCTCGGCTTCCGCCACGATCGAGCGAATCCAGTTGTAGGCCGCCTTGATCGCCTTGCCGTCGGCCGACGCGATCTTCACCGTGCCCGAATCGTCGATGTTGATCTTGGCGCCGGTCTTCTCGACGATCTCGCGGATCACCTTGCCGCCGGTGCCGATCACTTCCCGGATCTTGTCGGTGGGGATCTGCATGGTCTCGATGCGCGGCGCGTACTCGCCGAGCTCGGGGCGGGCGGCGGTGAGCGCCTTGGCCATCTCCACGAGGATGTGGCCGCGGCCGTCCCTGGCCTGGTCGAGGGCGACCCGCATGATCTCCTCGGTGATGCCGGCGATCTTGATGTCCATCTGGAGCGAGGTGATGCCCTCGTCCGTGCCGGCCACCTTGAAGTCCATGTCGCCGAGGTGGTCCTCGTCGCCGAGGATGTCGGAGAGCACCGCGTAGCGCTCACCCTCGAGGATGAGGCCCATGGCGATGCCGGCGACGGGCCGGCGCAGGGGCACGCCCGCATCCATCAGCGAGAGCGAGCCGCCGCAGACGGAGGCCATCGAGGAGGAGCCGTTGGACTCCGTGATCTCGGACACGACGCGGATCGTGTACGGGAACTCGTGGGCCGGCGGCAGCACCGGGTGGATCGCCCGCCAGGCCAGCTTGCCGTGGCCGATCTCGCGGCGGCCGGGGGAGCCCATGCGGCCGGTCTCGCCCACCGAGTAGGGGGGGAAGTTGTAGTGCAGCAGGAAGGTCTCCTTGTAGGTCCCCTGCAGCGCGTCGATGTACTGCTCGTCCTCGCCGGTGCCGAGCGTCGCGACCACCAGCGCCTGCGTCTCGCCGCGGGTGAACAGGGCCGAGCCGTGGGCGCGCGGCAGCACGCCGACCTGGCTCTCGATCGGGCGGACCGTCTTCACGTCGCGGCCGTCGATGCGCGAGCCGGTGTCGAGGATGTTCCAGCGGACCACCTTCGACTGGGCCTCCTTGAAGGCGGCCTTGACCTTCTCGGGCGCGAACTTCTGCTCGCCCTCGGCCGGGCAGAGGGCGGCCACGACCTTGGCCTTGACCGCGTCGACGGCCTTGTAGCGCTCCTGCTTGATCGTGATCTTGTAGGCGTCCCGCAGCTCCGCCTCGCAGACGCCGAGCACGGCGGCCTCCACGTCGGCGTTCTCCGGCGGGGAGAAGTCGCGCGGCTCCTTGGCGGCCTTCTCGGCCAGGCGCACGATCGCCTCGATCACCGGCTGGAAGTGCTTGTGGCCGAACATCACGGCCCCGAGCATCACCTCTTCGGAGAGTTCCTTGGCCTCGGACTCCACCATCAGCACGGCGTCGGTGGTGCCGGCCACGACGAGGTCGAGGACCGACTCGTCCATTTCCGGCACGGGCGGGTTGAGCTTGTACTGGCCGTTGACGTAGCCGACGCGGGCCGCGCCGATCGGGCCCATGAAGGGCACGCCGGACAGCGTCAGGGCGGCGGAGGCCGCGACCATCGCCAGGATGTCGGGATCGTTCTCGAGGTCGTGGGTCAGCACGGTGACGACGACCTGGGTGTCGTTGCGCCAGCCCTCGACGAAGAGGGGGCGGATCGGCCGGTCGATCAGGCGGGAGACCAGGGTCTCCTTCTCGGAGGGGCGGCCCTCGCGCTTGAAGTAGCCGCCGGGGATGCGGCCGGCGGCGTAGGCGCGCTCCTGGTAGTTCACGGTGAGCGGCAGGAAGTCGATGCCGACCTTCGGCTCCTTGCCGGAGACGACGGTGGCCAGCACCGAGGTCTCGCCGTAGGTGGCGAGCACGGAGCCGTCCGCCTGGCGGGCGACCTTGCCCGTCTCCAGGACGAGGCGGCGGTCGCCCCACATCAGCTCTTCACGTTGGACGTCGAACATTCTTGTCTATCCTTGCCTTCATGCGGCGGGCGGGCCCGGCGCCGCCAGGGGCAAGACGGCCGGGAACTCGGATGTCGAGTTCCCGGCGATCCTGTCCCTGGTTTCGCGTCGAGACTGCCCGGTCTCGCGGGCACCGGACCCATTTCCGGTGCCCGCGTGCGACGGCGGCCGGACCCGTTCCGGCCGCCGTCAGAAAAAACGCGGCCCCGGCCTCGGGCCGGGAGCCGCGTCGAACGATGTCAGCGGCGGATGCCGAGGCGCTCGATGAGGGCGCGGTAGCGGGCCTCGTCCTTGCGCTTGACGTAGTCGAGCAGCGAACGGCGCTGCGAGACCATCTTCAGCAGGCCACGGCGGGAGTGGTTGTCCTTGCTGTGGGTCTTGAAGTGGCCGGTGAGGTTGGTGATCCGCTCGGTGAGGATGGCCACCTGAACCTCGGGGGAGCCGGTATCCTTGGCGCCCTTGGCGTGTTCCTTGATGAGCGCGGTCTTGCGCTCTGCCGTGATCGACATCGCAGTGCCTTTCGGTGGGGGTTTCGTCGGGTGCGGCAGCCCTCGAACGGGAGGGCGGTTCGCGATGCCCGGGCCAGAGGCCGGTGCCGGGATGTCGTCCAGCACGGTCGGGAGGCCCAAGCGCTTACGGCCCCGCCCGTTACCGGGTCGAGGCCGCGCGCACCATACACGAATACGGAGGTCGCGCCAGCCCTGTCGGACCGGCGCGAACGCTCAGGCGGAGGTCAGCGGTCGCCGACCCCCGAGAGCAGCTTCTCGATCTGCGCCATGCCGTTCTCGCGGGCCTTGGCCTCGCTCGGAAGGCTGCGGTCGGACCGCTGCGTCAGCTTTCCGTTCTTACGGATCGCCCATTGATAGGAAGCTCCTTCGGCCTTCGGCGGCAGGATCTCCAGGGCGTAGGGATGGATGTTCGTCGTTGTCTCGCTCATACCCCATTATCGCACGGACATTCGCCGAGACCAAGTCCCGACGGCATCCAATCGGATCGACGGGCCGCGGCTGGGCGATGGCGCGGGTCTTGCCGCCCGGCTCGCGAGTCCCCGAGGAGCGACGAACCGATGCCCGATCCCGGCCTCGCCGCCCGGCCCGATCCGATCGTCACGATGCTGGCATACGACGAAGCGGACGGGACGGGCCTCGCGAAAAACCTGTCCGCGTTCAGCCTCGTCTGCATCGGCCTCGGTGCGACGATCGGGGCCGGCATCTTCGTGCTGACGGGCACGGCCGCCGCGCAACATGCCGGGCCGGCGCTCACCCTGTCCTTCGTCGTCGGCGGAATCGCCTGCGCCCTCGTCGGCCTCTGCTACGCGGAACTGGCCGCGATGATCCCGGTGGCGGGCTCCACCTACGCCTACACCCATGCCACCCTCGGGCAGGTCTGCGCCTGGCTCATCGGCTGGGACCTGGTGCTGGAATTCGCCATGGCGGCGGCCACCGTGGCGGTCGGCTGGTCGGGCTACGCCCAGAGCCTGCTCACCGATGCCGGCCTTCACCTGCCGGCGGCGCTCGCTGCGGCGCCGGGGGCGGGCGGCCTCGTGAACCTGCCGGCGGGCGCGATCGTGCTCGCCCTGACGCTCCTCCTGATGCGCGGCACCCGCGAGGCGGCGCTCGCCAACGCCGCGATGGTGGCCCTCAAGGTCGCGATCATCCTCGCCTTCGTCGGGATCGGCGTCGCGCACCTGAAACCCGAACTCTGGCACCCCTTCATCCCTGAGAATACCGGCACCTACGGCGCGTTCGGCTGGAGCGGGGTGCTGCGGGGGGCGGGCGTGGTGTTCTTCGCCTTCATCGGCTTCGAGACCGTCTCGACGGCGGCGGGCGAGACGCGCGACCCGCAGCGGGACGCGCCGGTCGGCCTGCTCGGCTCGCTGGCCGTCAGCACGCTGCTCTACGTCGCCGTCGCCGCGGTCCTGACCGGCCTCGTGCCCTACCGGGAGCTCGACGTGGCCGACCCGATCGCGCGGGCGGTCGACGCGATCGGGCTCGGCGGCTTCGCGGTCGCGATCAAGCTCGGGGCGCTCGTCGGCCTCACCACCTCGACGCTCACCGCCCTCTACGGGCAGGCCCGCGTGTTCTACGCCATGGCCCGGGACGGCCTGCTGCCGGGCGCCTTCGCGCGGGTGAATCCGGCAACGCGTGTGCCGGTGCTCAGCCAGGGGCTGATCGGCCTGTTCACCGCCCTGGTGGCGAGCCTCGTGCCGATCGAGGTGCTGGGGGAACTCGTCAGCATCGGCACGCTGCTGGCCTTCTGCCTGGTCTGCGTCTCGGTGCTGATCCTGCGCCGGACCGACCCCGGCCGGCCCCGTCCGTTCCGGGTGCCGGCCGCCCCCCTGGTGGCCGGGCTCGGCATCCTGTCCTGCCTCGCCCTGATGGCCTCCCTGCCGGGGGAGACCTGGCTGCGGCTCGCTGTCTGGCTCGCCCTCGGGCTCGCGATCTATCTCGGCTGGGGACGCGAAAACGCCCGCCGGGTGAGGGCGGGCGCGACGGTCGTCGGGACTTAAATGGCCGTCAGAAGGACCGGCCGCGCTGGTGCTGCTGGCCGCCGTAGCGGCGGCGCAGCCAGGAGACGACCTTCGGCAGGAGGAAGGCGATCAGGATCTTTCGCATGAAGGTGCCGGCTCTCATCACGGGGGTGTGACCGGGCAATGCGCCGCCGCGCGTCCCGTTCCACGCGATCCGTGCCCGCCGAAGCGCGGCATGCCGACGTGGCGATGCGCCGGGCTCACACGAAATCCGATCGATCGCTTCGCTATGCGGATTTCGGCTTCGCTCAAGCGCCGGGCGGGCTCGGTGAGACCGCCTCCGCTTCGATCAGGCGGAGGCGGTCTCACAGCTCCAGCGTCAACGTCACCGGAGCGTGGTCCGAGGGACGCTCCCAGCCCCGCGCATCGCGAAACACCTCGACCCGGCGGACGGTGCCGGCCAGCTCCGGCGAGACCCAGGCATGGTCGAGGCGCCGGCCCTTGTTGGCCGCCGCCCAATCCGGCGAGCGGTAGCTCCACCACGTGTAGATCTTCTCCGGCTCCGGGATGAGCAGCCGGGCCGAGTCGATCCAGCCGGCCTCGTTCCGCAGGGTCTCCAGGGCCTGCGTCTCGACGGGGGTGTGGCTGACCACGTCGAGGAGCTGCCTGTGGGACCAGACGTCGTGCTCCAGGGGCGCCACGTTGAGGTCGCCGACGAGGATCGCCGGGCCGGAGGGGCGCCGTCCGCCCCAGGCCCGGAGTTCGGCGAGGAAATCGAGCTTGTGGCCGAATTTCGGGTTCAGGGCCCGGTCCGGGACGTCGCCGCCAGCCGGCACGTAGAAGTCGTGCAGCGCGATTCCCGCCGCCGCGCCCGCCTCGGGGCCCAGCACCGCCGAGATGTGGCGCGCGTCCTGCCGCTCGCAGAATCCCATCACCGCGCGGGTGGAGAGGGGAAAGCGCGAGAGGATGGCGACGCCGTTGTAGCCCTTCTGCCCGGCGAAGACGACGTTCTCGTAGCCCGAGCCCCGGAACGCCTTCAGGGGGAAGGCGTCGTCGGGGCATTTGGTCTCCTGCAGGCAGAGCACGTCGGGGCGCGCCTCGGCGAGGAAACGCAGCACGGAATCGATGCGCAGGCGCACCGAATTGATGTTCCAGGAGGTGACGGTGAGGCGCAACGGGGCTAGCTCGGTGGTGTGGGGGATCCTCGGAGCGGCCGGGGCGAAACGCCCCTGCGCGCCGAATTGGTTCTTCCGATAGACTGGATCGGGGGCCGCGTCGCCGCGAAACCCCGCGCTCTCCGCAGCCGTTCGATCGCGCGGACATGAAGGATGCCCTCTTGCCCCACCCCCGCTCCGTGCTCTTCAACCTCTACTGGGGGGCCTGGACCGCGCTCTTCGTAGCGCCGCTGGTGGTGCTCGCAGCCTCGGGCGCGCCCGCCCGGCCCATCCGCGCGGCAACGCGCCTGTGGGCGCGCGGCATCCTGTTCGGCCTGCGCCACCTCGTCGGGCTGACCTACGTCGAGGAGGGGCGGGAGCGCATCCCGGCCGGCCCCTGCCTGATCGTGGCCAACCACCAATCCGCCTGGGAGACCCTAGCCTTCCTCATCCTGGTGCCGGACGTGGCGATCATCGCCAAGCGCGAGCTGGTCTCGATCCCGATCGTGGGCTGGTTCCTGCGCCGCTCGCCGATGATCATCATCGACCGGGCCAACGGCACCCAGGCCCTGCGCACCATGATCGACGAGAGCCGCGCGGCGATCGACCAGGGCCGCTCCGTGCTGATCTTCCCCGAGGGCACGCGCGGCGAGATCGGCGAGCCGCTTCAGTTCAAGCGCGGCGTCGAACTGCTCTACGGCCGGCTCGGCCTGCCGGTGCTGCCGGTGGCGGTCAATTCCGGGCTGTTCTGGCCGAGCGGGTCGCGGACGCGGGCGGGCACGGTGGTGGTCAGCTACCTCGATCCCCTGACGCCGGGGCTGGCGGCGGCCGAATTCATGCGCCGGACCGAAGGCGCGATCGACCGGGAGCTGGACCGCTGGCGCCCGGCCGCCACGGCAGCGTGACCGGGTCTGCCTACGGCCGCTGCAGGCCCTGGATCTGCTGCTGCATCGCCTTGTCCTCGGGCCGGCCGTAATTGATGAAGAACAGGGTGCCGTCCACCGCCTTGCCCTTCTGCAGGTTCGAGAGCTGCACGGTGGTGAGGTAGCCCTGCGGATCGGTGATCCGCCACTGCGACAGGGTCTTCATCTCGGCATCGAAGTAGAGCTGGATCTTCGAGGTGCCGCCGAGCGTCGCGCGGTCCTCCAGGGCGATGCGCACGCCGCCCGGATCGTTCGTCACCTCGGTGACGGTGAGGTCGCGGGCGAGGTCGATCTTCTCGCGCAGCAGGAATTTCAGGGGCGTCTGCGCGATGAAGTAGAGGTCCTGGGTCGCGAGCTTGCGGTCGCGCACCGCCACCGACTGGCCGTCGGCCACCACCTCCAGGGGCGAGGGCTGGTCGTAGTCGAAGCGCAGGCGGCCGGGCTTGGCCAGGGTCAGCTTGCCGCCGATGCGGCGGCCGTCCGCGGCGATCTGCATGAACGTGCCGGTCAGCGTCGTCATGCCGTTGAAGTAGGCGTTGGCCTGGGCGAGCACGGTCGCGGGGTCGGCCGGCTCGGCCGTCACCGCGCCGGCGGACGGCGTGCCGACCGCCGCGACCCGGGCCTCGGCGGGGGCCGTCTTGTTGCTGCCGGGCTTGATGCTGCCGGTCTTCTCGGCGGGCGCGGCCTTGGCGTCCTTGCCGGGTTCCTTGCCCGCGTCCTTGGTCGCCTCCTTGCCGGGCGGCTTGGCGGCGGGCTTCCTGACGGGCGCCGCAGCGGCCGGCGGCGGGGCCGCCTCCTCCTGGGGGGCCGGGGCGGCGGGCTGCTCCTTGCGGCCGAACAGGCCGTCGAAGAAGGCTCCGACCTGCGCGTCGGCGGGCGCCACCGGGGCGAGCCAGGCCGCGAGGACGAGGAGCGAACCGGCGACGGGGCGGGTGCGGCGGCCGATCATCGTGGGCGGTCTCCTGAGATCTCGGTCGCGGCGCGAAGGGCGGTGCGGACGGGTCGGCGAATGGGGTCGGCGGGACTCGCTTAGAGCCCCGCCCTGTGGCGAAGATGCGACGCCGGCCCGCGATGAGGCCGGCGCGCGACGGCGGGAACGCGACGGATCAGTCGTCGTCGTAGACGGCCGCTCCCGTATGGGGTGCGCCTTCCACCAGGATCTCGCGCTTGCCGGCATGGTTGGCCGGGCCGACGATGCCCTCGATCTCCATCCGCTCCATGATCGAGGCGGCGCGGTTGTAGCCGATCTGGAGACGGCGCTGGATGTAGCTGGTGGAGGCCTTGCGGTCCCGCAGCACCACCTGGATCGCCTGCTCGTAGAGGTCGCCCGCCTCGCCGCCCGAGGCCGCCACGAAGGCACCCACGTCGAAGACCGGCGCGTCCTCCTCGACCTCCTCGATGCGCTCGGCCTTGTCGGCTTTCGCCGCCTTGCCCTTGGGGGCGTCCTCGCTGCCGTCGTCGGCGGTGACGGCGTCGAGGTAGCTCGGGCGGCCCTGGCGCTTGAGGTGGGCGACCACGCTCTCGACCTCCGAGTCCGAGCAGAACGGCCCGTGCACGCGGGTGGTGCGACCGCCGCCGGCCATGAACAGCATGTCGCCCTGACCCAGCAGCTGCTCGGCGCCCATCTCGCCCAGGATCGTGCGCGAATCGATCTTGCTGGTGACCTGGAAGGAGATCCGGGTCGGGAAGTTCGCCTTGATCGTGCCGGTGATGACGTCGACCGACGGGCGCTGCGTCGCCATGATCAGGTGGATGCCGGCCGCGCGCGCCATCTGGGCCAGGCGCTGGATCGCGCCCTCGATGTCCTTGCCCGCCACCATCATCAGGTCGGCCATCTCGTCGACCACGATCACGATGTAGGGCAGCGCCGAGAGGTCCATCTCCTCGGCCTCGAACACGGCCTCGCCGGTCTCGCGGTTGAAGCCGGTCTGCACGGTGCGGGTGATGACCTCGCCG
This sequence comes from Methylobacterium trifolii, assembly GCF_022179685.1. GTDB lineage: Bacteria > Pseudomonadota > Alphaproteobacteria > Rhizobiales > Beijerinckiaceae > Methylobacterium > Methylobacterium trifolii. Next base: position 15,055 of record NZ_BPRB01000005.1, on the reverse strand, counting down.
CGCTCGCGCGCCTCCTTCATCCGGGCGTTGTAGCCGTCGATGTTGCGCACCGCGATCTTGGACATCTTCTTGTAGCGCTCCTCCATCTCGCGCACGGCCCACTTCAAGGCGATGACCGCCTTCTTCGGGTCGATGACGACGGGGGAGAGGAGGTGCGGGATGCCGTCGTAGACCGACAGTTCCAGCATCTTGGGATCGACCATGATCAGGCGGCACTCCTCCGGCTTCATCCGGTAGAGCAGGCTGAGGATCATGGTGTTGATGGCGACCGACTTGCCCGAGCCGGTGGTGCCGGCCACCAGCAGATGCGGCATCCGCGCGAGGTCGGCGATGATCGGCTCGCCGCCGATGTTCTTGCCCAGGCACAAAGCGAGCTTGTGCTTGCTGGCGAAGAAGTCGGGGGCCGCGAGCAGTTCCCGCAGGAAGACCGTCTCGCGGGTGTCGTTGGGCAGTTCGATGCCGATGACGTTGCGGCCAGGCACCACGGCGACGCGGGCGGAGACGGCCGACATCGAGCGGGCGATGTCGTCGGCCAGGCCGATGACGCGGGAGGACTTGGTGCCGGGCGCCGGCTCCAGCTCGTAGAGGGTGACGACGGGGCCGGGCCGCACGGCCAGGATGTCGCCGCGCACGCCGAAATCCTGCACCGTCTGCTGGAGGTTGAGGGCGTTCTGCTCGAGCACGTCGGCATCGACCTCCGCGGTGCCGCCGCTTTCCGGCATCGCCAGCAGGTCGAGGGCGGGCAGTTCGTAGTCGGCGTTCTCGAAGGTCGCCACTTCGAGATGGCGCCCGGACGGGATCATGTGCGGGCGGCCGACCACGAGCGGCGAGGACGCCGAGGCAGGGAGGGGCGCCGGCGTGGGGAGGGGCATCGCCTCGGGCTCGGCGGCCTCGGCCGGAACGGGCTCCAGGTCGAAGGCGACGGGCGGCTCCGCGGCATCCTCCGGCACGGGCTCGGCGACGGGCTCGGGCGCCGGGGCGGACTTGCCGCGCAGGAGCACGGGCCGGGCTGGGATCGGCACGGGCTCCACCGCGCGGGAGACGAAGGGCACGACGGGCACCACCGGCGGCCCGGAGACGCCGAAGGCGGCGACGGGTTCCGCCGGAGCGGAGGCGACGGGCTCGGGCGGAGCGGCGGGGACGGGCTCAGCCGCTGCGCCGGGGGCAGGCGGCCGGCCGGCCGAACGGATGGCGGCACGCGCCGCCATGGCGCAGAGCACGGGCGCGCGGCGGGGCGCCTCGGCGACCGGGGGCGCCGGCTCGGCGGCGGCAGGGGAGGGGGCCTCGCAGGGGGCGTCAGCGGAGGGGGTCTCCGCACCCGGGCCGAACACCAAGGCGAGCACCGGGGGCCGGGGCAGGAAGGCGGCGCGAATCTGCGCGGTCTCCTCGGCGTCCGCCGCCACATGGCGGTTGTCCTGCCCGTCGGCGGGACGCGGCGGCTGGTCGAAGCGCACGAGGCGGTCGAGGACGTAGACGGGCTTGGGCGGCATCGAGCGCAGGTGCGAGATGTCGAGGGGCACCGAGACGAAGCGTTCGGCCGCCGCGGCGACGGCTGCGGCCTCGACAGGCGGCACCGCCGCGGCAGGCGGCAGGTCTTCGGCCACCGGCAGGCTCGGGGCGGGCTCCGCCTCCAGGCTGGCCCAGCCTTCGATCGCCGACCAGTCGCCGCCGCCGAACCAGGGCTGCGCGTCCGACCAGTCCGGCAGTTCGGACAGGTCGCGCGGCTGCGCGGCCGGCAGCGGCCGCGGGGCCGGGGCGGTGGAGGCGGACAGCTCGACGGCCGGGCGGGCCGGGCGGCGGTCCGGCGTCCGGAAGAAGCGCACGCCGGGGGGCGCCACGAAGGGCTGGCGCCACAGGGGTACGGGGCCGCCGAGGGTGACGACCTCCGCCTCGACGGGGCTCGCGGGCAGGGCCGGCGGCGGCTCGGCTCCAGTGCGCGCGGCCTCGGCCGCGGCGGCCCGCTCGGTCTCGGCTGCACGGGCTGCATGGGCTGCGGCTTCGATCGCCTGGGCGGCCGCCTGGGCCTCGTCGCGCGCCCGCTCCAGGGCGAGCCGCTCAGCCTCCAGCGCCCGCTGGCGGCGTTCCTGCAGGATGGTGTCGGGGGTCCGGGTGTAGCGCACCGCGGACGGGACGGGGGAGGGGGCGGGCGTGGACGGCGTCGGGCCCGGCGCCGGCTGCATCCCCTCCGGGGTGATGGCGGCGGGGCGGCGGGGCGAGCGCACCAGCACGCCGGGCGAAGAGGCGGAGACGTCGATCCGGCTCTCGGGCCGGGCGGCCTCCAGCATGTCGAGGCTCGCCCGGTCGTCGAAGACGTGATCGGGCCAGAGATCGCGGGCGGCGACCGGCCACGCCTCGGGCGCCGAGCGGGCGCTGCCTGCCGGATACGGCACCTGCGGCTCCGCTCCGCGCCCGACCATGGCGCCGGGCGGGGTGAGCCAGCTCGGGGCGGGCCTGGTGCCGGCGATCGCGTAGCCGGGCCGGGCCGGGGCGCCGGCGAGCCGCCGGGTCAGGCTGGCGCGCAGCGACATCAGGCGATGCGCCAGCGCGCCGAGCGACAGGCCGGGGCGCGTGACGCCGCGGCCCGGGCGGGAGGGATCACGGTGGGAATACGGAGGCCGTCCCGATGCGCGCATGGGTTCTCGAACGATACTCGAAACACGGGGGTCCGCCCTGCATGAGCGGTCGCCCCAGAGTTAGGCCGTTCGTCGTTAACAGAGCCTTGATCCGAGCCCCGCGCCCGTCGCGGCGCGCGCCTTGTCCGCGCGCCCTGGAGAGGGAGGCGGCATCGGGTTAAGGTCGATGCGGCGCGCTTCACGTGAGGGATCGGCAGATCTTGGCAAACCACGCTCCACACGAAACATTCCGGTCGCTCTACGCTCACGGCTTCGCCCGCGTGGCCGCCTGCACCGGCCGCAGCCACTCGGCCGAGCCGGGGCGAAACGCGGACGCCGTCCTCGCCCTGGCGGAGGCCTGCCACGCGAAGGGGGCGGCGCTCGCCGTGTTCCCGGAACTCGGCCTCTCGGCCTACGCGATCGAGGACCTGCTGCTGCAGCAGACCCTGCTCGACGCGGTGGAGGCAGCAGTCGGACGCGTGGTCGCGGCCTCCGCCGCCCTGCGCCCCCTCCTCGTCGTCGGCGCGCCCCTGCGCTGGCGCAACCGGCTCTACAATTGCGCGCTCGCCATCCAGGGCGGACGGCTGCTCGGCGTCGTTCCCAAGAGCTACCTGCCGAACTACCGGGAGTTCTACGAGAAGCGCCACTTCGCCTCCGGCGCAGGGATCGCGGGCGAGACGATCCGGGTCGGCGACCTGGCGGCGCCCTTCGGCACCGACCTGCTGTTCCCGGCCGACGACGTGCCGGGCCTGACCGTCGGGATCGAGATCTGCGAGGACCTCTGGGTGCCGGAATCCCCCGGCCTGCGCGCGGCGCTGGCGGGCGCCAGCGTGCTGGCCAACCTCTCGGGGAGCCCGATCACCGTGGGCCGGGCGGATTCGCGGGAGCTGCTGTCGCGCGCCGCCTCGATGCGGGGCCTGTGCGCCTACGTCTATGCCGCGGCGGGCCTCGGCGAATCCACCACCGACCTGTCCTGGGACGGGCAGACCAGCATCGACGAGGCCGGCGTGCGGCTGGCCGCGGGCGAGCGCTTCGCGACCGCGCCGGTGGCGACGCTGGCCGACGTCGACCTCGACCTGATCGCCCAGGAGCGCCTCCAGGCCGGCAGCTTCGACGACAACGCCCGCACGGTCTCCGGCCCGGCCTACCGCCGAATCCCCTTCCGCCTGGAGCCGCCTGAGGGGGACATCGGCCTGATGCGCCGCCTGGAACGCTTCCCCTTCGTCCCGGCCGACCCGGCCCGCCTCGCGCAGGATTGCTACGAGGCCTACAACATCCAGGTCGCCGGCCTCGCCCAGCGGCTTGAAGCCACGGGCACGCGAAAGGCCGTGATCGGCGTCTCGGGCGGCCTCGATTCGACCCATGCGCTGATCGTGATCGCCAAGGCCTTCGACCGGCTGGGCTACCCGCGCAGCGACATCCTGGCCTACACCCTGCCGGGCTTCGCCACCTCGGCCGGCACCAAGGCCAACGCCCACGCCCTGATGCGCGCGCTCGGCTGCACGGCCGCCGAGATCGACATCCGCCCGGCCGCCGAGCGCATGCTCGCCGACATGGGCCACCCGTATGCGGCCGGGGAATCCGTCTACGACGTCACCTTCGAGAACGTGCAGGCGGGCCTGCGCACGGACTACCTGTTCCGGCTGGCCAACCACACCGGCGCCATCGTCGTCGGCACTGGCGACCTCTCGGAGCTGGCGCTCGGCTGGTGCACCTACGGCGTCGGCGACCAGATGAGCCACTACGCCGTCAACGCGGGCGTGCCCAAGACCCTGATCCAGCACCTGATCCGCTGGGTGATCGCCTCGGGGCAGTTCGGCGCGGAGGAGGGCCGGGTGCTCGGCGCGGTGCTCGACACCGAGATCTCGCCCGAACTCGTGCCGGCCGAGGCCGACGAGGCCCCCCAGAGCACGGAGGCCGTGATCGGCCCCTACGCCCTGCAGGACTTCACCCTGTTCTATACGCTGCGGCACGGATTCCGCCCGTCGAAGATCGCCTTCCTCGCCCTCAATGCCTGGGCCGATGCCGGGGCGGGCTCCTGGCCGCCGGACTTCCCAGACGACAAGCGCGTCGCCTACGGCCTGCCCGAGATCCGGCACTGGCTCGGCGTGTTCCTGGCCCGGTTCTTCGGCTTCAGCCAGTTCAAGCGCTCGGCGCTGCCCAACGGGCCGAAGGTCTCGGCCGGGGGCGCCCTCTCCCCGCGGGGCGACTGGCGGGCGCCCTCCGACGGCTCGGCCCGGATCTGGCTCGACGAACTGGCCCGCAACGTCCCCGAAACCTGACCGACACAAACCCGACGGATTGTGGGATTATCACCACGGTCAAGCTGATTCTTCGCGGTGCGAAAGGTCGGTTCGAGGGCGGCCAAGCGGAGGATGTCCGATGCGAAGCTACAACCTGTTCCAGCTCAAGAGCGTGGAAGGCCTGTGCTGCGCGGTGCCCGAGGCCTGCTCGGTGCCCCCCTTCATCGGCAGCGGCCGCTGGGCCTTCGGCGGCAAGCTCGGGGCGGAGGACGCCCTGCCCCTCGATTTCGACGGGCGGGCCGCCGACACGGCCGTGCGCTTCAACGGGTTCTACCTGTTCCAGACCGTGGACCGGCGCTTCATCGCCTGAACCCCGGGCCGTCGAGGATCGCGGCGAGCATTCCTTAAGGGCTCGCGTGTCAGGCTCGTCGCCATCATTCGATCGGGGACCGGCCGCATGTCGTCGGAACATCGCAAAGAGTTGCGCCAGAGGGTCTTCCTCAAGGGCCGCATCACCTTCAACAACGGCGCGTCGAGCATGGATTGCCTCGTGCGCGACATGTCGGGCGCCGGCGCCCGCCTGTCGCTCAGCGAGACGACCAGCCTGCCCGACGTGTTCGATCTCTACGTCCCGCAGAAGGACAAGACCTTCCGCTCGACCCTGCGCTGGCGGCGGGAGGACGGCGTGGGCGTCACCTTCCCGGACGAGACGGCCGCCCCCGCCGAACCGCCCGCCGACGCCTCGATCACGCTCCTGCTGCGGCGCGTGGCGGAACTGGAGAGCGAGAACGCGACCCTGCGCCGCCTGCTCGCCGGAATGGCCCAGCCCGCCGCCGACGCGGCCACCGCGGCCTGAACGCGGATCGCGTCGAGGTCCTACCCGTCGAGCGCCGCGCGGATGCGCCCGGCCTGCTCGGCCAGGACTGCGTCGTCGGCCATGCCGCCCTCGTGACGCTTGAGCGGCACGCCTTCGTGGCGGGGCAGTATGTGGACGTGCAGGTGGAACACCGTCTGCCCGCCGGCCGGCTCGTTGTACTGGAAGATCGTCAGGCCGTCGGCCGAGAAGGCCGCCTTCACCGCCCGCGCCACGCGCTGCACGCTTGCCGTCACGGCAGCGAGCGACGCCGGGTCCGCATCCAGGAGGCCGCGAGCCGGCGCCTTCGGGATCACCAGGGTATGTCCCTCGCCCTGGGGCATCACGTCCATGAAGGCCAGGGTGTGCGCGTCCTCGTAGACCCGGTGCGCAGGAATCTCGCCGCGCAGGATCTTGGCGAAGATGTTCTGGGGGTCGTAGGCCGTCTCGTTCATGCCGGCTCCGGGCGTTGGTGGGCGCTCGAAATACGATGCACGGGGCGCCGGGCGGCGTCCACAGCGGGGAACCGGCGGCGCACGGCGACGCTTCTCAGTCGCGGGTCCGCATGCGGGCGGACGCCGATGGGAGGGGCCGCCGCATGGCGCACGAGAGCAACGGCGCGATCTACACGGCGGCCGGCGCCAACCTCGCCATCGCGGCGGCGAAGTTCGTGGGCGCGTTCCTCACCGGCAGCACGGCGATGCTGGCCGAGGGCACCCACTCCCTCGTGGACACCGCCAACCAGATCCTGCTGCTCGTCGGCCTGAAGCGCGCGAGGAAGCCGGCCGACGCCAAGCATCCCTTCGGCTACGGGCGGGAGGTCTACTTCTACGCCTTCATCGTCGCGCTGATGATCTTCCTCGGCGGCGGCATCTTCGCGATCTACGAGGGCGTCCACAAGATCCAACACCCCGAGCCCGTCTCGGACGCGACGGTGCTGGGCTACCACCTCTCCGGCTTCTGGGTGAACGTGGGCATCCTCGGCTTCTCGATCGCGGCGGAGGGCTATTCCTGCCTCGTGGCGATCCGCTCGTTCTGGGCCGAGAAGGGCGACAGGCCGCCGATCACCGCGATCCGCCGCAGCAAGGACCCGGCCCTGTTCACCATCCTGGTGGAGGACGTGGCCGCCCTGATCGGCCTGGTGATCGCGCTCGCCGGCGTGGTCCTGGCCCACGTCCTCGACATGCCCGTGCTCGACGGCTGGTCCTCGGTCGGCATCGGCGTCGTCCTGGTGGGCATGGCCCTGTTCCTGATGGTCGAGACCCACGGCCTGCTGATCGGCGAGGCCGCCGACCCGGAGGTGGTGGCCGCGATCCACGAACTGGTCCGGGCCGAGCCCGGCGTACGCCACGTCAACGAGGTGCTGACCCAGCACCTCGGCCCCTCCGACATCCTGGTGAACCTCAGCCTCGACATGGCCGACGACCTCAGCGCGGCCGACGTCGAGGGCGTGGTCGCGCGCCTCGACCGCGAACTGAAGGTGCGCAATCGCGACGTCACGCGAGTGTTCGTGGAGGCGCAGGCGCGGAGCCCCGCGCAGCGGGTTCCGGCCCCCGAGGCGGCCTGAATCCCGTCAGGTGCGCCCGACCTGTTCGAGGCTCAGCGACCAGACCCGTTCCTGCACCGCCTCGTCGCGGCTTTCGGACGAGGATTCCACGGCCCGGCAGCGGGAGAAGTAGCGCCCGCTCACGCCTTCGACCGCAGGCGAGGACGCCAGGTACAAGGAGGTCGCCGCCCCGTCGGCCGGGCTCTTGAGGAAGGGCCGGATCAGGCCCCAGCCGACCCCGAGGACGCCGCCGGTGTTCTTGGCGAAGCCCGTGTTGATCACGCCCGGATGAAGCGCGTTGGCCGTGACGCCGCTGCCCGCGAGGCGGCGGGCCAGCGCGTAGGTGAAGAGCACGTTGCCGAGCTTGGCTTGGGCATAGGCCCGCATGCCGCGATAGGATCGCGCGCCCTGGAGGTCGGCGAAATCGATGCGGCCGCGGGTGTGGGCGGCCGAGGCCACGTTGACGATGCGGGGCGAAAAAGCGCCTCCCGCGCTCGCCTTCAGGAGATCGAGGAGTTCGAGGGTGAGCAGGACGTAGCCGAGATGGTCCAGCGCCCAGGTGCGCTCCAGGCCGTCCACGGTCGCCTCGCGCCGGTCGAAGATCGCGCCCGCGTTGTTCACCAGCACGTCGAGGCGCGGACAGGCGGCGCGGATCTCGGCGGCGAGCCTGCGGATCTCGGCCTGGGACGACAGGTCGGCCCGGTAGAGGTCGACCCGCGCGCCGGGCACCACGGCCTGGATAGCGTCGCCCGAGCGGTCCAGCCTGTCCCCGTCGCGGCCGACGAGGACGAGGTGCGCCCCGGCCCTGGCCAGCCCGAGGGCGGTCTCATAGCCGATCCCGGAGGTCGCCCCCGTGACGAGGCAGGTCTTGTCCCGCATGGGCGCTCCGCGAGGGCTCCTCTGACCGACGAACCGGCCGGGCTCCCATCGAGCCCGGCCGTCAGGCGCCTGGAGCCGTTCCCGACCTGATTGCATCAGGTCGACGTCTCTCAGTCTTTGGTTTGACGCGCTCCCTTACACCGAACCGGCGCCCGCTTCGGCGGGGCGCGCTCTAGAAGACTGCCTGGCCGACGGCGAAGGCGATGACGACGATCACGATCGCCAAGACGAGGAACAGCCCGAACAGGATGCGCGCCAGCGAGCCGGCGCCCGAGGCGATGCCGGTGAAGCCGAGGCCGCCGGCGATCAGCGAGACCACGAAGCAGATGAGGGCCCATTTCAGAAGGGTCATTGACGTCACTCCACGCGGGAAACGGCGATCGGACAGGGGATGTCGACGAATCGAGCGACAACCCGGTCCGAGCTGAACCGTTCCGCGGCCCGGCCCTGTTTCTCAGGGGCCGCGCCGGACGGGTTCCGGGACCGGGTCGGCGCGCGCCAGGACGATCTCGGCCAGGGAATGGTAGAGGCCGCCGCGGCAGACGAGTTTCGAGGCCGCGTCGGAGACCAGGGCCGCGACCATCAGCGGGATCATCATGGCGTGGTCCTGGGTCATCTCGGTGACGATGACGAAGCTCGTGATCGGCGCCTGGAGGACGCCCGTGAGGTAGGCCACCATGCCGATCAGCACGAGCGCCCCGACCGGGACACCCGAGAACACCCCCTGCACCGCCCCGCCGAGGCCGGCGCCGACGGCGAGCGAGGGGGCGAACAGGCCGCCCGGTATCCCGCTGATCGCGGACAGGATGGTGGCGAGGAACTTCAGCGGCGCATAGTCGAGGGCGGCGGGCGCGTCCCCGTGCAGGATGGCGCGGGCCTCCTCGTAGCCGGTGCCGTAGACGGTGCCGCCCGAGGCCAGCCCGCACAGCGCCACGCCGAGGCCGCACAGGGCCGCGAAGCGGATGGGAGCGCGGGCGACGATCCGGCCGGCCCGGCCCGGCAGCCCCCGCCCGAACAGGATCACGACCCGGCTGAACAGGCCGCCGGCGAGCCCCCCCGCGATGCCGAGGACGAGCACCACGCCCCAGGATTCGCCGAGGGGCAGCACGGCCTGCGTCGTGCCGAAATAGGTGTAGTTACCCACGAGCCAGAGGGAGGTCAGGCCGGCCGCGACGATGCCGGCGACGATCAGGCCGGAGGTGCGCGTATCGTAGGCGCGGCCGAGTTCCTCGATGCCGAAGACGATGCCGGCCAGCGGCGTGTTGAAGGCGGCAGCCACCCCTGCCGCGCCCCCGGCCAGGATCAGGCCCGGCAGCCGCTCCGGCGTGAGCCGCCCGACAGCGGCCATGATGGCGGCACCGACCTGCACGGTCGGCCCCTCGCGCCCCGCCGAGGCGCCGCAGAGCAGGCCGAGCGACATCACGGCGATCTTGCCGATCCCGACGCGCAGGGAGACCAGGGATTGGCGCAGGCGCGGATCGCGGGTCTGGCGCGCCGCGATCACCTGCGGGATGCCCGAGCCCTGCGAGTTCGGGAACACGGTGCGCGCCAGGAGGGCGGCCAGGGCGAAGCCGGTGGGCGTCAGGCCCAGCGCGATCAGCGGGGAGGGTGCAATGGCGAGCTTGAAGGCGGCCTGCGCGGCGTCGGCGCATCTGGCCATCAGCACCGCGGCGAGGCCGACGCAGACGCCGCCCACCAGGAACAGCAGCCGCCCACGCCAAATCCCGTAGGCATCCAGAGAGGCCGTGCGCAGGCGCGTGATCGAACGGCGGTAGCGGGAACGCGGCGGCATGATTGTTTAGAACTTGCGCTGAGCGACGGAGCGCTCTCCGCCGATGGGGTGCCGGTTCGGCAGAGAGCCCACTAGCGAGGACCAAGCCAGTGGGCGAGGAGGTTCAGCTCCCTTTCTCGGCCGCGCAGAGCCTCTCGACGGTCCGGACATAGGCCTTGGCGTCGAATTTCCGCAGGGAGTTCTCGCTCTGGTAGCGCACGGTCCCAAAGACCTTGCGCTTCGCCCAGGGGCGGTCGTGCAGGCCGTAGACCCAGGCGACGTTGGTGAAGGAGTTCGCGTCGCGCCCGTCGAGGAAGTAGCGGTTGTTGAGCCGCAGCGTCCGCTCGAAGCCGGCCTTGGGCGAGGGCGACCATTCGAGGATCTTCTTGCCCCAGTACATGCGCAGCTGGTTGTGCATGTAGCCGGTCTCGCGCATCTCGGCCTGGGCGGCGTTCCAGTACGCGTCGTGCGTCTGACCCTCGGCAAGCTGCGCCTCGGTGTAGCGGTGAGGGCGGGGGTCCTCCGCGTGCTCGGCCAGCGTCTTGCGGGCCCAGTCGGGGATCGCGTGGTCGTAGGACGCATAGTCCTCCGTGTAGAAGACGTGGTTCATCGCCAGTTCGCGCCGGACGATAAGTTCCTCGAGATAGGCCCCCCTGTCGTCGGCATCGCCCCCTTCGGCCGCGCGCACGGCGAGCGCGATCTCCAAGGGGGAGATCTGGCCGAAATGCAGGTAGGGGCTCATGTGCGAGGCGGCCGCCGCCTCCGGCCTGTTGCGGCCGTTGCCGTAGCCGGAGAGGCCGTCCTTCAGGAACGCCTTGAGCCGGCGGCGGGCCTCGGTCTCGCCGCCCGTGAACCGCTTCACCGGGGCGACCGCGGTGTCGAGGCTCATGCCCGCGAGCACACGCGCGGGATCGGTCACGTCGATCGCGCTTGTCAGCCCCAGGCCGTCCGCCTGGTGCTTCACCGTCCTGGCGGCGACGGGCTCCAGAAAATCGTCCCAGACCTTGTGCAGCTTCGGCCGCAGGGTGCGCGCGGCGTATTCGTGCTTGCCCGAGGCGACCTCGACCGGCACCACCACGTCGCCCTCGACCTGCACGATGCGCGTGTCGACGGCCGCTTCGATCTCCCGATACCAGCGCTTCTGGATCGCGAGGTAGCCCCGGTCGAGGACGAGGAGGGCGGCGTGTCCCGCCAGGTCGATGGCGACCTCGGCCGGCGAGCCCTTGCGCATGACGAAGCCGACGCCGCGCCCGTCGAGCCCCGCCTTCGCATCCGCGAGACCCTGGAGCAGGAAGGCGTAGTGCCGGGCGTTCGCCTCCGGGAAGCCGTTCGCGCCGTCGAGCAGGCCGAAGCAGGCCACCACCGGGAGCCCGAGCCGGTTGGCCTCCTCGATCGCCAGTTCCAACGCCGGGTTGTGACGGGCGCGGTTGGCCTGCTGCAGCAGGTACAGGACGTAGCGTCCGCCGTCGCGGGGCGCGACGTCCTTGAGCACCCGGATACGTCCGCCGTGAATCGCCATCGCGTACACTTCGCCTCGGGAAATTGATCGGTCCGAAACCTTACGCTCGAAGCTAGAGCGTGAAACGAATTCGTCCGCGCCGGGGCGGCGGACGGACGCAGGCAGTCGCCGCGGGCTCAAGCGTGGCGGTTCCTCGACCGAAAGCCCTTCGCCGGCAAGACTTTATTGGCGACGGACTTGCGGAGGTCCGCCGGCATCGACGCCTGATCGCAGCCGACGGTCCTGCGTCATTTTGAGCACAGCGCCCCGGCGACGTGCGCATCGGCACCGGAAGCGACAGCGATGCTGCCCCAATGCCCTTGCATTTCGCCGGCAGAGGATCAGATTGTGCAACGCGGGAACGCGATGGCGTCGCGGACCCGCTGCCCTCTTGGGCGTTTCCTCCCTAGACTTCGGGCCGCTCCTTCGGGAGTGGCCTTTTTTCTTGGGTGTTTTCCCTGGGAGCTCCCGAAGGCTCAGCCGCGCGCGCGGGCGCGGATCATGAAGTTGTCGTAGGTGTATTCCGCTACCTGGAACCAGAGGTATTCCTCGTTGCGGAAGCTCTTCATCGCCTCGTAGACGCGACGGAAGTCGGCGTTCCTGCCCGCGATCTCGCCGTAGACGTCGTTGGCGTTCTTGAGGGCGCCCTCCATCACCTCCTGCGGGAAGGGGCGCAGCTGCGCCCCGCCCGCCACGAGGCGGCGTAGCGCCCCGGGATTGCGCGCGTCGTACTTCGCCTGCACGTCGGCGCCGACCTGGGCCGAGGCCGCCTGGAGCACCGCCCGGTAGCCCTTGGGCAGGGCCTTCCACTTCTCGGCGTTGAGCCAGAAATGCAGCATCGCGCCCCCCTCCCAGAAGCCGGGATAGTGGTAGATCGGCGCGACCTTCTGCAGGCCGAGGCGCTCGTCGTCGTAGGGGCCGATCCACTCGGCTGCGTCGATCTTCTTCGATTCCAGCGCCGTGTAGATCTCCGGACCGGGCGTCGCCTGGGGCTGGACGCCGAACTTGCCCAGCACCTGCCCGCCCAGCCCCGCGATGCGGAACTTGAGGCCCTGGAGGTCGGCCAGCGTCTTGATCTCCTTGCGGAACCAGCCGCCCATCTGCGCGCCGGTGTTGCCGCCGGGCAGGCTCGCGAGGCCGTACCGGGCGAAGATCTCGGAAAACAGGTCGGCCGCGCCGCCCGCATGCCACCAGGCGTTCTGGCCCCGGGCGTTGAGGCCGAAGGGCAGGGCGGTGGCGAGCGCGAAGGTCGGGTCCTTGGCCATACCCAGCGTCGCGGGGCCGTGCCCCATCTCCACAGTGCCGGCGGCCACCGCGTCGATCAGGCCCTCGGCGGGCACCGGCTCGCCGGGGCCGGAGACCTGGATCTGGAAGCGTCCGTCCGTCGCCTCGGAGACGAAGCGGGCGAAGGATTCGGTCGCACCGAACAGGATGTCGAGGTTCTTGGCGTAGGCGGAGGCAAGGCGCCAGCGCAGCTCCGGGCTGCCCTGCGCCACCGCCGGGGCCGCGACGCCGGCCGCAGCGCCCAGGCCCGCCGCCAGCAGGGCGCGTCTCTTGTAGGTGGTCATGGGCCGCTGCCTCCATCCGTCCGCCGCTGGAGGTCGGGTCCGGCGGAGCCTGCGCAAGCTCCGCGCCCCAGGCCCCTCCTCCCACGGGCGGCGGGCAGGTAGCACGTCCGGCCCGACTCTCGAAACCGGCCGCCGCCCATGCTACCGGCGGCGTCCCATGAACCCTGCTCCGACCTCTGCCATCACCCTCCACACCGTCTGCGGCCTGGAAGAGCTCGCGCGCCACGGCGGCCGCGGCGTCAGCCACGTGCTGTCGCTGCTGGACCCCGGAACGCCCGAGCCCGAAGCCTTCGGCGCCTACGGGGCGCATGCACGCACGACGTTGCGCTTCCACGACTGCCTCGGTCCGGGCGAGGGGCTGGTGCCGCCCGAGCCCGCGGACGTGGCGGCGATCCTCGCCTTCGGCCGTGATCTGACCCTGGAATCGGAGGGCGAGGGGCACCTGCTGGTGCATTGCCATTACGGCCTGTCGCGCTCCACGGCCGCCCTGCTGATCCTGTTCGCGGGCGCCGAGCCGGAGACGCCGGCCGAGGCCCTGGTGGCACGCCTGCACGGCTTGCGCGAGCCGGCCTGGCCGAACGCCCGGATGGTCGCCTTCGCCGACGCGATCCTGGACCGGGGCGGCTCCTTGAGCGAGGCGGTGCGCCGGCTGCACGCCCGCCAGCTCGGCGTGCGGCCGCACCTGGCCGACCTGCTGCGCGGGCTCGGCCGCGGGGCCGAGGTGGACGCGGCCCTGGCGGGCTGAGCCCTACTTGCTGCCGGCGGGCGTGAACGTGCCGTCCTTCCAGACGTAGAGCACGTAGCCCTGGGCCGTCACGTCGCCCTTGGCGTCGAAGCCGACCGTGCCGAGGACGAGGTCGAAGCGCTCGGCGTGGAGCGTGGCGGCGATGCGTCTCGGGTCCTTGCCATGGCTGAAGTCGCCCGCGGCCACGAGGGCCTGGAGGGCGGCATAGCCGTAGATGGTCGAGCCGGTCGGGTCGGTGCCCTCCGCCTTGAAGCTCTTGACCACGGCGGCGGCGGCGGGCTGGCGGCTCGGATCGAGGTAGAAGGTCATCAGCACGCCGTTGCTCGCCCCGCCCGCGACCTTGGAGAAGTCCGGGGTGGCGATGGCCGAGGTCCCGAACCATTGCGGCCTGAAGCCCCGCTCGGCCGAGATCCGCACGAGGCGTCCCATCTCGGCGGCGTCGCCCCCGTAATAGGCCACCTCGATCCCGGCGGCCTTGAGCCGGTCCGCCAGGGCGGCATCGTCCGCATCGCTGGGCGAGAAGGCGGAGAACAGCGTCTCGTTGATGCCGATGCGGTTGAGGTTGTCCTTGGTGGCCGCGGCCAGCGCCCGGGTCGCCGGGGTGAGGTCCTGGAGCAGGGCGATCTTGCGATCGCGAAAGCGTTCGGCGAGCACCGCGGCCGAGAGGCGGCCCTGGTCGTCGTCGCGCCCGCAGACGCGGAAGATCGTGGGCAGGCCGCGATCGGTGAGCTTGGCGGCCACTGAGGCCGCCGTGATCATCACCACCCCGTTCTGGGCGTAGACGTCGGAGGCCGCGATCGAGGCGTTGGAGCAGACGTGGCCCACGACGAGGCGCACCTCGGAGCGCACGAAGTGGTTGGCGACGGAGGTCGCCGTGTTCGAGTCGCAGGCGTCGTCCTGCACGTCGAGGACGACCGTCTCGCCGTCGAGGCCGCCCCTCGCGTTGGCGTCGCGCGCCGCCGCCTCGATGCCGCGCAGCACCTGCTCGCCGACCGCGACGTAGGCGCCGGACCGGGGAACGGCCACGCCGATCACCACGTCGGCCGCGGCCGGCAACGGCGCGCACAGGCCGAGGCACAGGCAGAGGCGGGACAGTCCGGGCAGGGTGGCGAGGCGTCCGATGCTCATCGGGGGCCTTCTAAAGCATCATTGCGCGCCGCGGTCACCGGTGCGCGGCGCGATGATGCCTGCCAAGACGCTACGCCCATGCCCGCCGGAAACCCGCACCCTCTCGAAGACCGGAGCGCAGGAAACGACGGAGCCGCCTGCCATGGCAAGGAAAGATTTCTGAAAGGCGCCCGGGACGGCCACCGGATGCGGCCGGCGCTACTTGGCGTATG
>NZ_BPRB01000004.1 GCF_022179685.1 Methylobacterium trifolii | reverse complement strand
GTAGGCGTTGGCGTGGACGGTCGCCCCCTCCCAGCCGGCGATCGTCCCGAGATCGAGGTTGAGGCGCAGGTTCAGCCGGTCCTCGGCGATGGCGCCCCGGCGGATGCCCCCGGTGGGGTTGCCGAGCACGTCGGCGATGTAGGTCAGGCTGTACTCGACCCCGCGCTGCTTCAGGAACGGGCGCAGGCCGAGGGGGTCGCCGAGCGGGCCGAGGGAGGGCTCGACGGAGCGGACGTAGCCGCCCGAGGCCTGGCTGGTGGTCTCGGGCTGGGCGACGGAAGTCCGCGGATCGGCGCCCGCGCCCTCGTGGACCACCGGGACGAGTTGCTGGCCCGAGGCCGGGGCGGACCAGGCGAGGGCTAGGCACAGGCCGAGGCGCGCGGCCCGGCGGCGGCGTGGTCCCGTGTCCTGGGGTGGGCGGGCGAGCACGATCACGTCCGGCCTGCGATGGGCGTTCGAAGCGTCACCATAACACGCAGGACGGGAATCGCACGCGATGCCCTTGCCGGGGCAGCGCGGACGGTTTTCGGTCTTGAAGCGCCTTTTCCCGGAACCGGCGCCCACTTCTCGAGCCGATGCCGTATCCTTCGTCGGCACGAGCCCTGCCTTCCGGAGACCCCATGCCCGAGACACCGGTCTTCTCCCACGGCGCCGTCGCCGCCCCCCACGACCTCGCGGCCCGGGCCGGCCAGACGGTCCTGGCCCAGGGCGGCAACGCCATCGAGGCGATGGTGGCGATGGCGGCTGCCATCGCCGTGGTCTACCCGCACATGAACGGCATCGGCGGGGACGGCTTCTGGCTGGTGCGGGAGAAGGGCGGCCGGGTGCGCGGCATCGAGGCGTGCGGGCCGGCGGGCAGCCTCGCCACCCGTGCCCGCTACCGCGAGAAGGAATACGAGGCGATTCCCGCCCGCGGCCCGGACGCGATGGTGACGGTGGCCGGCGCCGTCGGCGGCTGGCGGCTCGCCATGGAACTGTCCCGCGCGCTCGGCGGTCGGCTGCCGCTCCGGACCCTTCTGGCGGATGCCGCCCGCCATGCCCGGGAGGGCTGCCCCGTCTCGCCCTCCGAGGGGCGCTACGTCCCGCAGGAACTCGACACCCTGCACGACGCCCCCAACTTCGCGGCGACCTTCCTCAAGGACGGCAAGCCCTGGCCCGTGGGCGAGACCCGGCGCCTGCCGGCGCTGGCCGCGACCCTGGAGCAGCTGGCCCATGCCGGGCTCGACGACTTCTACCGCGGCGACGTCGCCCGCGAGATCGCCGCCGACCTCGAACGCCTGGAGGCCCCGGTGACGCGGGCCGACCTCAAGGCCTACGCCCCGCGGGAGCGCACGCCCCTGGCGATCCGGCGGCGGGACGCCGTGCTCTACAACTTCCCGCCCCCGACCCAGGGGCTCGCGGCCCTCCTGATCCTCGGCCTGTTCGACCGGCTGGACGTCCGGCAGGGGGAGAGCACGGCCCATTACCACGGGCTGATCGAGGCGACGAAGCGGGCGTTTGCCATCCGCGACCGGGTGGTGACCGACTTCGACCGGCTGCGGCACGACCCGGCCGACTTCCTCACGCCCGAGCGCCTGGCGCAGGAGGCGGCGCGGATCGACATGGGCCGGGCCGCCACGATCCCCCTGCCCGATCCCGGCCAGGGCGACACGGTCTGGATGGGCGCGATCGACGGGGAGGGATTGGCCGTCTCCTACATCCAGTCGGTCTACTGGGAGTACGGCTCCGGCACGGTGCTGCCCGCCACCGGCATCTGCTGGCAGAACCGGGGCATGTCCTTCTCCCTGGACCCGGACGCGGTGAACCCGCTGGAGCCCGGCCGGCGCCCGTTCCACACCCTGATCCCGGCCCTGGCCTGCTTCGACGACGGGCGGGTCATGGCCTACGGCAGCATGGGCGGCGACGGCCAGCCCCAGTTCCAGGCCCAGATCTTCTCCCGCTACGCCGATTACGGAATGTCGGTCGCCGAGGCGGTGGACGCCCCGCGCCTGCTCTACGGGCGCACCTGGGGCGCGCCCTCGCTCAGCGTGAAGGTGGAGGACCGCTTCGATCCGGCCTGCATCCGGGGGCTCGCGCGGCTGGGCCACGAGATCGAGGAACTCGGCGGCCCCTATGTCGACTCCCTGGGACACGCCGGCATGCTGGTGCGCCACGCCCGCAACGGCCGCATCGAGGCGATGCACGATCCCCGCTCGGACGGCGGGGCGCTGGGGCTGTGACCGGCCCCGGCCTCCGCGGGGCTTAGGCGAAGAAGCCGGCGCCGACCTGGCCTTGCGTGATCCCGGCCAGCTCGATCGTTCCACCGCCCGACAGAACGAGAAGCGCGCTGCCCGAGCCGTCCGCAGCCGTGCCGAAGCTGTAGCTCTGGCCCTGGAGCGCGATCCGGTCGCCCTGGCCGGCATCGAACCCCAGGATGACGTCGTGGCCGGAGGCCGTGCCGAACACGTAGCGGTCCGCCCCGAGATCCCCCGACAGCACGTCGTCGCCGAGGTCCCCGGAGAGGACGTCGTCGCCCTGGCCGCCGTAGAGCCGGTCGTTGCCCTGGCCGCCGAACAGCGTGTCGGCCCCCCCGTTGCCGAGGAGCGTGTCGTCCCCGAGGTTGCCCAGCACCACGTCGTTGCCGATGTCGCCGAAGGCCAGGTCGCCGCCCTGGCCGCCGTAGAGGGTATCGGCCCCCTGCCCGCCATAGAGGGTGTCGCGGCCCTGGCCGCCGAGCAGCAGGTCGTCGCCGAGGTTGCCGAGGAGCAGGTCGTTGCCGGCCCCGCCCGAGACGGTGTCGTTGCCGGCGGCCCCCGCGATCCGGTCGTCGCCCGCATCGCCCAGAAGCGCCTCGGACCCATCGGTCCCGGTGATGAGGAGGGGCACCGGCGTCCTGCCCCCGCCCTGGGTGATGTCCGTCAGCACCACGTCGTTGCCGTCGCCGCCAGCGTAGCTGATCTGCAGGGCCGCCCCGCCGAGCAGGACCAGGGCGCCCTCCCCGAGGGCGCGGCCAGCCGTGTCGACGAACCGGCCGGCGACGGCGTCGGCGCCGTCGTTGTCGACCAGGGTGTATCGGCGGCCCGGCGATGGCGCGAAGCCGGACAGGGCGGTGAGGTCGAGGGTGGCGCCGCCGAGGTCGACGCCGCCGGCGACCCGGACCTGATCGGCGGCGGTCCCGATCTGCGCGCGGAAGGCGGCGCCCGAGGCGAGGCCCAGGCCGCCCGTGCTCAGGGTGCCGATGCCCGATGCCCCGTCGCCCGGGCCGAGAAGGCCGCCGGCCGCCACCGTGACGGCGCCCGTCCGTCCGGCGCCGCCGAGACTGCCGCCGGAGGCGACAGTGACGGCGGCGTCCAGGGCGGCGCCGGCGGCGACATCGAGGGCGGACCCGTTCGAGACGAAGGCGCCGGAGGCGAAGGCCTCGGCGTCCGTGACGGTCCAGGCGCCTCCCTGGACGTTCAGGGTCTCGAAGCCGACCGTGTCGGCGAGCGTTCCGGTGACGGCCCCGCTGTTGGCGCCGGCCTCGGCGTCCGCGCCGGAGCGGTCGTCGAGCCGCAGGTTCAGGGTGTCGATACCCGCGCCGCCGTCGAGGCGGCCGGCGACGACGGAGCCGGTGTAGAGGTTCAGGGTGTCGGCGCCGCCTTCGAGGTTGAGGGCGCGGCCGGTGCCACCGGTCAGGGTGCCGTAGTTCGAGAGCACGTCGGCGCCCTCGCCGGTCTGGACGGCCGAGCCGTCGCCGCGGATGAAGCGGACCGAGCCGGCATCGGCGGCCGTGTAGGTCCGCCCGTCCAGGATGCCCACCGTGGCCGCGTCGGCCGCGCCGTTCTGGAGGCGGACGGTCTGCGTCGTCTCGGGGATGGTGCCGTTGCCGGCGATGCGGCCGTAATTGACGATTCCGTCGTCGTCCCCGGCGGCGGTCCCGGTGCGGTTCTCCGAGCGGATGGCGTAGCCGCCCTGGCCGGTGATGCTCCCGGCGGCGTTGTTGACGACCTGCGTGGCCAGCACGCCGCTGCGGCTGCCGTTCGGGTTGGAATCGTTGTTGACGACGATGCCGAAGCCGGCCCCGCGGATGATCCCGCTGTTGGTGATCGTGCCGCCGCCGATGGAGATGCCCTCGCTGTTGTTGAGGCGGCCGGAACTGTCGTTGCCCCCTGCCCCGGTGCCTTCGATGATGCCGCCGGCGAGATTCGTGACGGTGGCGCCGCCGTCCACGTCGACGCCGTCCCCGTCGCCGTCGAGCGTCGCCAGGCCCGCGCGGTCGAAGAGCGGAGCGTAGGCCCCCCGGATCAGGCCGGCATTCGTGACGACCACCGTTCCGGCCGCAACGCCCGTGGTGTCGGCCCCGACGCCCGAGCCGTTGCGCCCGACGAGTTGCCCGCCGGCGAAGTTGTTCACCAGGACGTTCGTGGCGGCCGCGTTGCCGACGTCGACCGCGTGCTGGGCGGCGGTGATGGTGCCGTAATTGTCGATCCGGTCGTTGGTCGCGGTCGCGGCGTTGATGCGCACGCCCCGCGAGCTGTCGTAGCGCTCGGCGGTCGAGGTCCCGGCGAGCGCGTTGTTGGCGGACGAGTCGTTGACCTGCCCGTTGCCGTCGATGGTGCCGTAATTGACCAGCGTCTGGTGCGCGCCGAGGCGGATCGCGTCGGCGCTGTCACTGCGGATCAGCGCCGTGGTGACGCCCGCCGCGCCGTTGGTGATGACGCCGCCGCTGGTGAAGTCCGTCGCGGGGGCGCCCGAGGCCCCGACCGCTGCGTTGTAGTTGAGGGCGTAGCCGCTCGGCTGCGTCGTGGAGACGGGCCGGATCGCCGTGATCGAGGTCGTGGAGACGATGCGGCCGAGATTGGTCAGGTTGACGGTGGAGAGCACCCCGCCGGACAGGGCCTGCGCCTGGAACGCGTCGGCATCGAGGGCCTGGACCAAGCCGTTCGGGCCGACCGTCAGCTGTCCGTCCTTCAGGGCGGCGCGGATCGCCCGCGCACCCGAGGCCGTGGCCACCAGGGAGCCATCTACGACGAGGGTGGTGGCGCCCGTCGACACCGTGGCCTGGATGCCTGTGCCGGCCGTCTGCGTCCGCGTCGTACCCGCCGCCAAGGTGTAGGTGTCGGGCGTGGTGATCGTATAGGGCGTGCTCGCGTTGCCCGCGGGGATCGTCGTCGGCATGCTGGGGAACCTGGCGTCTGGTCGCGGGCCGGCGCGCACGCCGGGGGCTGCCCGTTCCTTAGCCGGACCATGTGACAGTTCTTCCGCGGGCCGGCGGCCGTTCCAATGGGCTCATATGAAATGCGTTCGATCGCTTCGCGATGCGGATTTCGACTTCGCTCAAGCGCCGCGCGGGCTTGGTGATACCCTGTCGGCTTCGTTCAAGCGGACAGGGCATCAGGCGGCGGCCACCGTCAGCACCGTGCCCGCCATCCCCGTCACCCGCACCCGCGCGCCCGCCGGCAGGTCCGGGCCGCTGACGCGCCAGAGGGTGTCGTCGAAGCGGATGCGGCCGGCGCCGTCCCGGATCGGCTCCGTCAGCACGCCCTCCCGGCCGATCAGGCCGCGGTCGGCCCGGTTGAGCACCGGGACGTGGCGGCGCCCGAGGCGGCTCGAAGCCGTGACCGCGGCCAGGGAGAGCCCGGCAAAGGCCAGCACCTGCGCCTGCCAGGGCAGGGGCAGCACCGCCTCCAGCAGGCCCGTCAGCACGGCGGCCAGCCCGAGCCAGATCAGGAAGATGCCGGGCACCAGGAGTTCCGCACCCGCCAGGGCGAGGCCGGCGATCGCCCAGGTCCAGGCCGGGCCGAGGGCGGCATAGGCGGCGAGCACGGCTCAGGCCCTCGGCGGGGTGCCGACGTTCGGCGGCCGGCCCGCCCGGTTCGGCGCGGCGCCCTCCCCGAACACGCTGCGGGTGATCTCGGCGATGCCGCCGAGCGTCCCGGCAAGGGCCGCCGCCTCGATCGGCACCACCACCACGCGCTGGTTGGGCGCGGTGGCGATGGCGCGCACCGCCTCGACGTACTTCTCCGCCACCAGGAAGTTGGCGGCGGCGATGTCGCCCTTGGCGATGGCCTCGCTGACCATGCCGGTGGCCTTGGCCTCCGCCTCGGCCGAGCGCTCGCGGGCCTCGGCATCGCGGAAGGCCGCCTCCTTGCGCCCTTCCGCCTCCAGGATGGCCGATTGCTTGCGGCCTTCCGCGCGCAGGATCTCGGCCTGCCGCTGGCCTTCCGCCTCCAGCACCGAGGCGCGCTTCTCGCGCTCGGCCTTCATCTGCCGGGCCATGGCGCCGGCGAGGTCGGCCGGCGGCACGATGTCCTTGATCTCGATGCGGGTCATCTTCACCCCCCAGGGGGCGGCGGCCGCGTCCATCACCCGCAGCAGCCGCTCGTTGATCTCGTCCCGGTGGGAGAGCAGCTGATCGAGGTCCATCGAGCCGACCACGGTGCGGATGTTGGTCATGGTGAGGGTGCGGGTGGCGACGTCGAGGTTCGAGATCTCGTAGGAGGCGCGCGCCGCGTCGAGCACCTGGTAGAACACCACGGCGTCGATGGTGACGCCGGCGTTGTCGCGGGTGAACGCCTCCTGGCTCGGCACCTCGATGACCTGCTCCATCACGTTCACCCGCCGCCCGATCCGCTCGACGAAGGGCAGGATCAGCCCGAGGCCGGATTCGAGGGTGCGCGCGTAGCGGCCGAAGCGCTCGACGGTGTAGACGTGGCCCTGCGGCACGATGTTGACGGCTGCCGCCAGCGTGACGATCGCCAGCACCGCGACCACCACCGCGAAGACGCTCAAGCCCGCCGAGAGATCCATGGTCCACCCCCATCCGCCGCGAGGGCGGCATTGAGGGCGAGCGCCGGGATTTGCGCAAGGGTGTCCCGGCACGCGCCGAGGGCCGTGCCCGGACGGCTACCGCTTCCAGACGCCCAGGCGCTCGCTGCGGGCGTGGTCCTCGGCCGCGACGAGGTCGGGGGTCGCCTCCGACGAGGCGCGGCCGCCGCCGTTGAACAGGACCACCTCGGAGAGGTCGCGGCCCTCGATCTGGCAGATCATGTTCTCGCTGCCCGGAGCGGGCTGGCAGGTGACGGGCCGGCCGGCGATGTACTTGGCCAGTTCCTCCGCCTGGCCCCCGCGGACCCACTCGACGCCGAAGAGGCGCACGAGCTTGGGCCCGATCCGCAGGGTCGCGGTGTCGATGACCTGGACCTGCCCGGTGATCGCGTTCGGAGCAGGCGGCGGGGGCGCCTCGGGCGGTTCGACGGTCTCGGCCGCCGCGCGCGGGTCGCCCTCGGCCGGGCCGGCCGGCGGCGCGGCCTCCGGCGGGGGCTTGGCTGCGCTGGGCGTACCTTGGGGCGCGGCCTGGGATGCCCCTTGCGATGCCCCTTGGGATGCCCCTTGGGATGCGGGCGTCCCGTCGGTGCCCGGTCGCGTGGCCACCACGAGCCCGGCGGCAGCCACCGCCACGAGGACGGCGGCGAGCGTGCCGGCGAGCCAGCGGCGATGGAGGTGGTCGGGATCGCCCGGATCGGCGGAGCGCAGACGCCGGAACCGCCCGCGCAGGGCGTCGCCGATCCCGCTCAGACGCGCGTTCCAGGCCGCGGCGGCATCCGGCTTCTGTACGGCCGGGGGAAGGGCCGGGGCGGCGGCCCCCGGCTCGGCACCGGGGCCCGGCTTCAGCCGTTCGCCCAGCCGCATGCGCAGGCCGGCGAAGCGCCCGGCGGCGGAGAGCGCCAGCGCCCGGCCCTGCACCGAGGAGCGCTCGGCGAGCGATCGCGCCCGGTCCGACTGGGTCTCGACGAAGCGCGCGGTGGCCGCCCGCATCTCGGAGGCCCCGGCAATCAGGGGGGATTCCTTGGGCTCCTCCGGGGCAGGGGCCGGCTCGGCCACCGGCTCCGGTGGCAGGAACAGGGCCGGGTGCTGGGCCTGGAGGGCGTCGGCGAGGTCGGCCAGGGTCATGAAGACGGCGGCACCGTCCTCGGCCGTGCGCAGGCGCGGGGCGCCGTGGCGGTCCACGATGCGGTAGCCGGGCTCCGTCGCGGCCGGCTCCACGGAGGCGGCGGCCAGCAGTTCCAGGGTCCGCAGGGAGACGGGCCGCGGGCGCCTCTGCGCGATCGCGGAGCGGATTTTCTCATGGAGGCCGGCGCGGTCCGCGCCCTCGAGGGTGGGGCGCGCCGCGCGGACTGGTTCCGCGTCCTGTGCCGGGGCCGAAGCTGTCATCGGGCCGATCTAGGTGTCCTTGCGCGGCGTGTCCCGCGATTCGCGAGAAAAACCTTGCGCGTCCAAGGGAAGCTCAGGCGTTGCCGCCGCGCCGCAGGACGCGGCTCGACTCGGCGACGATGGTCGGCCGCGGGCCGGCAAAGCTCACCTCCAGCACCAGTTCAGCCACCCCCTGCGAGAGGGCGCCGCGGGTCGGGCTGGCGGCGCGGAACGCCACCACCGTGTGCACGACGCAGGTGGCGAGCGCCGCGTTGCAGGCCGTGCGGGTCGAGCGCGGCTCGTAGCGCCGGTCGGGCCAGCGCAGGGCGAACTGCCGCTTCTCGGCGAGCAGCGCGCCCAGAGTCATCGCGCGCCCGTGGAAGCGCACCTGCGAACCGTAGAAGCGCGGCGTGCCGGCAATCATCCCGCCGCCGGAGAACGCGTCGAGATAGTCGGCGGTGAGCGCCTGCGCCTCGCCGGCCCAGCCTGAAAAGCGCGGGTCGGCGGCCGGCGCCGGCACGGCCGCGGCCGGCGTGTCGGCGAGCCGCGGCGATCCCCGGCGGACGACGCGGCTGCGCGGCCGCGGGCGTTCCGCGCGCCGGAGTGCCGACCGCTCGGCCACGGATCGGGGCGGGGCGGCCTCGGTGGGCGGCTTCTCCGCCGTCGCGCCCCTGTCGGGGGCGGGCTTGGTGTCCGGCACGGCTGCGGAGGGGGCGGCCGGCGTCGATGGCGCGGCCTGCCGGGCCGGCGGGTCGACCCAGCCCGGTCGCGCTTGCGCCCGCGCGCCGCCGGCGGACGCGAGCGCGAGGATCAGGACGGCGACGGAGGCGAACGGGCGGGCGGGGCGCATGGGATCACCGGGTCGCGGCCAGGCGGGGCAGGGGTCTGGCTCCCGTGAAACGCCGCCGGATGCGCCACGGGTTCCGTCGGATCGGTCCGGCAGGCGGGGTTTTGCGCCCCTGGCGGGAACTCGGCCCGTCGGTGTCTCCGGAATGCCACGGGAGGCGATCGGCCGGCAAGGATTTCCGGCATCGTCCCGTCGCAAACGCCGGCAAGCCCGGCACGGCCGCGGATTTGCCGGGAGGTCCGGGGTTGCGATCGGGCGGGAAACACCCAAGTTCGCCTCACCACGGGTCCGGGCCCCTCTGGCGATCGAGGCGTCGGTCGTGATGTCGGACTTCTTCCCTGCCTTTGCGCGGACGCGGCGCGAACGCATCGGAGAACAGACGACCGTGGCACCACCCCAGTCCCGTCCCCGCGTCGCGCCGGCGGCCCGATGAGCGCCCCCTCACGCCGGGCCCTCCTCGTCTGCAACGCCAAGGCGCGCAACGGCGGCTTCTCCCTCGACGCGGTGCGCACCATCCTGCGGGCCGGCGGCATCGAGCCGGTCGAGCCGCCGCCCGAAGCGGATTGCAAAGCCCTGATCGGCCGCCACGCGAAGGAGGTGGACCTCGTCATCCTCGGCGGCGGCGACGGCACCATGAACGCGGCGGCCCCCGCCCTGGTGGAGACCGGCCTGCCGCTCGGCATCCTGCCGCTGGGCACCGCCAACGACCTCGCCCGCTCGCTGGGCCTGCCCCTGGACCCCCTGGCGGCGGCCCGTGTCATCACCACGGCGGAAGCCCGGCCGGTCGACCTCGGCTGGGTCAACGGCCACTACTACTTCAACGTGGCGAGCATCGGCTTCTCCGCGGAACTGGCGGGCAGCCTCACCGCCGAGTCGAAGAAGACCTGGGGGACGCTGGGCTACGGCATCGCCGCCTTCCGCATCCTGCGCCGGGTGCGGCCCTTCACCGTCACGATCGAGCATGACGGCCGCGTCGAGAAGGTGACGACCATCCAGGTCTCGGTCGGCAACGGGCGCCATTACGGCGGCGGCATGACGGTGGAGGAGACCGCCACCGTGGACGACGGCAAGCTCGATTTCTACAGCCTGGAGGTGGACCACTGGTGGCGCCTGCTCGCCCTGCTGCCGGCCCTGCGCCGGGGCACGCACGGCCGGGCCGAGGACGTGCGCGCCTTCCAGACCACCGAGATCGTGCTGACCACCAAGAAGCCCCGGCCCGTGAACACGGACGGCGAGTTGACCACCTACACGCCGGCCCATTTCAAGGTGCTGCCGAAGATCCTCAAGATCCTCTCGCCCGACCCCGCGAGCCGTCCGGGTGCGGCCGGCCACGGCTTCCTTCCCCTCTGATCGCGAGTCGCAAGCCCCCGTGGACAACCTCCTGCAACTGGCCGCCGACCCCACGGTCTGGGCGGCGCTCGCCACCCTCATCGTGATGGAGGTGGTGCTCGGCATCGACAACCTGATCTTCATCTCGATCCTGACGAACAAGCTGCCGCCCGAGCACCAGACCAAGGCCCGGCGCATCGGCATCGGCCTGGCGCTGGTCCTGCGGCTGGGCCTGCTCGGCACCGTCGCCTTCATCGTCCACCTGACCGAGCCGGTCTTCACGGTACTCGGCAAGGGCATCTCCTGGCGGGACATGATCCTGATCGGCGGCGGCCTCTTCCTGCTCTGGAAGGCCACCAAGGAGATCCACGAGAGCGTGGACCCGACGCCCAAGGATGCGGGCTCGGCCGCCTCCCTGAGCTTTGCCGCGGCCATCGGCCAGATCCTGCTCCTCGACCTCGTGTTCTCGATCGATTCGATCATCACCGCCGTCGGCATGACGGAGCACGTGCCGGTGATGATGATCGCCGTCGTGGTCGCCGTGATCGTGATGCTGGTGGCGGCCGAGCCGCTCTCGGCCTTCATCGCCAAGAACCCGACCGTGGTGATGCTGGCCCTCGGCTTCCTCATCATGATCGGCATGACGCTGATCGCCGAGGGCTTCGGGGCGCACGTGCCGAAGGGCTACATCTACACGGCGATGGCCTTCTCGGCCGGCGTCGAGGGCCTCAACATGCTGGTCCGCCGCCGCAGGCAGCGGAAGGCGGACGGGGTGTGAGGCGAGCTACGGGATCACGGAAGGACTCCAGCCCATGCGGATCGTTACCGCCGCCGCGCTTGCCCTGACCCTTGGTGCCGCGCAGGCGGGCGAGGTCTCGCCGGAGGTCCTGCGCGACCTCGCGCCGACCGGCTCCCTGCGGGCGGCGATCAACCTCGGCAATTCCGTGCTCGCCCGGAAGGACCCGCAGGACGGCGCGGTCTCGGGCGTCTCCGTCGACCTCGCCCGGGTGCTGGCGGACAGGCTCGGCGTGCCCGTCGCCTTCGTGACCTACGACGGCGCCGGGGCGGTGTCAGGCTCGGCCACCGCCGGGGTGTGGGACGTCTGCTTCCTGGCCGTCGATCCCAAGCGCGCCGAGGACATCGCCTTCACCGCCCCCTACGTGGTGATCGAGGGCGGCTACCTCGTCCCGGCGGCTTCCGAGATTCAAACCCTGGAGGCCGTCGACCGGGACGGCGTGCGCGTCGCGGTGGGGGGCGGCAGCGCCTACGACCTGTTCCTGACGCGGGCGATCCGCCACGCCACCCTGGTGCGGGCCCCGACCTCGCCCGCCGCCATCGCCCTGTTCGCGCAGGACAAGCTGGAGGCGGCGGCCGGCGTGCGACAGCCCTTAGAGGCCTACGCTGCGGCCCACCCGGAGGTGCGGGTCCTGCCCGGCCGGTTCATGGAGATCGCCCAGGCCATGGGCCTGCCCAAGGGCCGGCCCGCGGGAGCCGCGTATCTGAGCGCCTTCGTCGAGGCGATGAAGTCCGGCGGCGTCATCGCTCAGGCCCTGCGCGACAACGGGCAGGAGGCGACGGTGGCGCCGCCCGCCGCCCCCTGATCCGGCGCGGCCTCAGACGACGAGGTTCACGATCCGCCCCGGCACGACGATGACCTTTCGCGGGGCCTTGCCCTCCAGCACCCGCTGGACGACCTCCAGGGCCAGCACCGCAGCCTCCACGGCCTTGGCGTCGGCGTCCCGCGGCACGGTCACGTCCGCGCGCTTCTTGCCGTTGATCTGGACGGGCAGGGTGATCGCGTCCTCGACCAGGAGCGCCCGGTCCACCTCCGGCCAGGGCGCCTGGGCCGCGAGACCCGAACGGCCGAGCGCCTCCCAGCAGCTTTCGGCCAGATGCGGCATCATCGGCGCGATGAGCTGCACCAGGATGCCGGCGGCTTCTGTGGCCGCCGGGCGGGAGGCGGCGCCGCGCAGGCCCTCCTCCAGGGCGTTGCCCAGGGTGTAGACGTGGGCGACGCAGCGGTTGAAGCGCAGGCGCTCCACGTCCTCTTCCACGGAGGCGAGCGCCCGGTGCGCCGCCTTGCGCAAGGCCGCGTCCGCGGCGCCGTCCCCTGTTGAGGCGGCGGCCGCGTTGACCAGCCGCCAGACCCGCTGGACGAAGCGGGCGGCGCCCTGAACCCCCTCCTCCGTCCAGATCACGTCCCGCTCCGGCGGCGAGTCCGAGAGCATGAACCAGCGGGCGGTGTCGGCGCCGTAGGAGGCGATGATGTCGTCCGGGTCGACCACGTTCTTCTTGGACTTCGACATCTTCTCGATCGGGCCGATCGCGAGGGGCGCGTCGGTTTTCACGTGAAACGCCCGGCGCTCGCCGCCCTCGGTGACGAACTTCGTGTCGGCCGGCGGCACCCAGGCGCCGGCCGCGTCCTTGTAGGTCTCGTGGACCACCATCCCTTGCGTGAACAGGCCGGCGAAGGGCTCGGACACGCCGGACCACCCGGTCTCGCGCATCGCCCGCATGAAGAAGCGCGAATAGAGCAGGTGCAGGATCGCGTGCTCGATGCCGCCGATATACTGGTCCACCGCCAGCCAATGGTCGACCATGGCCCGGTCCGTCGGCGCATCCTTGAGCCAGGGGGCGGTGAAGCGGGCGTAGTACCAGGACGAATCCACGAAGGTGTCCATGGTGTCGGTCTCGCGCCGGGCCGCCGCGCCGCAGCGGGGGCAGGGCACGCTGCGCCACGCCTGGTCCCGCTCCAGGGGGTTGCCCGGCTGGTCGAAGGACACCGTCTCGGGCAGCGTCACCGGCAGGTCGTCCACCGGCACGGGCACCGGCCCGCAGGTCTCGCAGTGGATGACCGGGATCGGGCAGCCCCAGTAGCGCTGGCGCGAGACGCCCCAGTCCCGCAGGCGGAACTGCACCTTGCGCGCGGCCACCGCCTCGCCGGAGAGCACCTCGCCCTCCAGGCGGTTGGCCACCGCCTCGAAGGCCTCACGGGTGCCCAGCCCGTCGAGGAAGCGGGAATTGATCATCCGCCCGTCGCCGTCATAGGCCGTGTCGGTGATGACGAAGGCGTCCGGGTCCTGGCCCTCCGGGCAGACCACGGGGGTGTTGCCGAGGCCGTACTTGTTGGCGAAGTCGAGGTCGCGCTGGTCGTGGGCCGGGCAGCCGAACACCGCGCCGGTGCCGTACTCCATCAGCACAAAGTTCGCGACGTAGACCGGCAGTTCCCAGGACGGGTCGAGGGGGTGGCGCACGGTCAGCCCGGTGTCGAATCCGAGCTTTTCGGCCGTGTCGATGGCCGCCTGCGCCGTGCCCATGCGCCGGCACTCGGCGATGAATTTTTGCAACGCCGAGTCGGCATGTACCAGGGCTGCCGCAAGCGGATGCTCGGCGGCGACAGCGAGGAATTTCGCACCGAACAGCGTGTCGGGCCGGGTGGTGTAGACCGTGACCGCCTCGGCCACGCCCGCGACCGCCCGGCTCAGGGCGAAGCGGACCTCCAGCCCCTCGGAGCGGCCGATCCAGTTCTTCTGCATCAGCCGGACCTTCTCCGGCCAGCGCTCCAGGCCGTCGAGGGCGTCGTAGAGGTCCTGGGCGAAGTCGGTGATCTTGAAGAACCACTGGGTCAGCTCGCGCTGCTCCACCAGGGCGCCCGAGCGCCAGCCGCGCCCGTCGATCACCTGCTCGTTGGCGAGCACGGTGTGGTCCACCGGGTCCCAGTTCACCTTGGCGGTGCGGCGCGTGACCAGGCCCTTGTCCAGGAAGTCCAGGAACATGCGCTGCTGGTGCTTGTAGTAGTCGGGATCGCAGGTGGCGATCTCGCGGCTCCAGTCGAGGGACAGGCCCATCGACTGCAACTGCCCGCGCATCGTGGCGATGTTGGCGTAGGTCCATTCCCGCGGGTTGACCTTGCGCTCCATGGCCGCGTTCTCCGCGGGCAGGCCGAAGGCGTCCCAGCCCATCGGGTGCAGCACGGAAAAGCCCCGCGCCCGCTTGTAGCGCGCCACCACGTCGCCCATGGCGTAGTTGCGCACGTGGCCCATGTGGATGCGCCCGGACGGGTAGGGGAACATCTCCAGCACGTAGTATTTCGGGCGCGGGTCGTCGTTCTGCGTCTCGAACAGGCGCGCCTGCGCCCAGGCCGCCTGCCAGCGCGGCTCGGAGTCCTTGGCGTTGTAGCGCTCGATCGCGGAAGGGCTTGAGGTGCTGGTCATGGGATTTCGGGATGCCGGGGCAAGCCGGCCACCGTCTCGCGACGGGCGCGGCTTCATGGGGCGGCACTAGCATATCTGCGCGGGTCCCGGTCAACGCAGGGGGAGAGCAGGCGTCAGGGCAATCGTTCGAAGCCGCTCTGGCGGCTTCAGGGCGCGAAGAGCG
>NZ_BPRB01000003.1 GCF_022179685.1 Methylobacterium trifolii | reverse complement strand
GGCCACCCTCTCCCGCAGGGGGGAGAGGGGAGCGCCCACACTTGCATTCGATTCGAGTGCGGCCACCGCATCCGACACGCCCGGCCCCTCGGCCCGGGCCACGATCCGATCGCGAAAATGCGGGAT
Source organism: Methylobacterium trifolii (assembly GCF_022179685.1). Taxonomy (GTDB): domain Bacteria; phylum Pseudomonadota; class Alphaproteobacteria; order Rhizobiales; family Beijerinckiaceae; genus Methylobacterium; species Methylobacterium trifolii. Next base: position 15,609 of record NZ_BPRB01000003.1, on the reverse strand, counting down.
GGCGGCCTCGAACACGGCCTCGGCCGCGCCGCGGTCGCCCGCTGCCACGGCGGCGCGCAGGCGATCGGTCCAGGCGTCGAGGCGCGCGGTGTCGGCGAAGACGGGGCGGGCGGCCATGACGCCGTCGATCCCGTCGAGGCTGACGCGGGGTTCCTCGCGCGCGAACAGGATCTCGTTGAGGCGCTCGCCGGGTCGCGCGCCGGAATAGGCGATCTCGATCTCCTCGCCCGGCTCGAAGCCGGCGAGCCGGATCATCCGCTCGGCCAATTCCGCGATCCGCACGGGCTGGCCCATCTTGAGGACGTAGACGGCCGCGCGCTGGTCGGCGGCATCCCCCTCGGGCGCCAGGGCGCGGGCCTCGCCGTCCGCATGCGAGGCCGCGGTGAGCACGAGGTCGGCCGCCTCCCGCACGGTCATGAAGTAGCGCACCATGTCGGGATGGGTGACGGTGACGGGGCCGCCGCGGGCGATCTGCGCCTTGAACACCGGCACGACGGAGCCGACCGAACCGAGCACGTTGCCGAAGCGCACGGCGATGAGCCGGGTCGGATGGCCCGGCAGCGCGGCCTGCTCGGCGTCGAGGGCCTGGGCCACCATCTCGGCGAAACGCTTGGTCACGCCGAGCTGCGAGACCGGCTCGATCGCCTTGTCGGTGGAGATCATGACCAGGGCGCGTGCGCCGGCCGCGATCGTGGCGCGGGCCACGTTGATCGAGCCGAAGACGTTGGTCTTGATGCCCTCTTCCCAGTCCTGCTCCAGGTAGGGCACCTGCTTGAGGGCGGCTGCGTGGACCACGTAATCGGGCCGGAAGGCCGCGAACACGGCCTCGATGCGCGCGCCGTCGCGGATGTCGGCGAGCGCGCCCGTCACCTCGGCGCCCGCGAGGGCCGGCTGGCCGAGGATGCCGTGGAGCGCCGGCTCTGAACTCTCCACCACCAGCACCGCGGAGGCGCCGAAGGCGACGGCACGGGCGCAGATCTCGGAGCCGATCGAGCCGCCGCCACCGGTGACGATGACGCGCCGGCCCGAGAGGAAGCGCTCCAGGCGCGGCCGGTCGATGGCCACCGTCGGGCGCAGGAGCAGGTCCTCGATCTCAAGGGGCGCGAGTTCGGCGTCCCGCATGCCCTCGCCGAGGCTGACGACGCGGGCGAGCGGCAGGCCGAGGCGACGGGCGCGGGCGATGAGGTCGTCGGGCTCGGCCTCGGGCGCCAGCGCGCTCGGCGTCGCCACGAGGCGCCGCACCGGCTGGCCGCGCTCGGCGAGCGCCCCGATCACGCGCTCCAGGTCCGCGAAGCCGCCGAGCACCGGCACGCCGCGCATCATCTGCCCGGCCTCGTCGGCCCGCGGCGACAGGATGCCCTTGGGGGAGAGCTTCTTCACAGAGCCCGATTCGATGGCGCGCAGCAGCACCTCGATGTCGCCCCCGCGCCCGAGGAGCAGCGTCGGCACCGTGGCGGCGCGCGCGCTCGACTGGCGGGAGCGGGAATATTTTAGATAGCGGAAGGCGAGCCGGGTGCCGCCGAGCAGGAAGATCTGCAGCACCCAGTAGAGGACGATGGCGATCTTGCCGAAGAAGTAGAAGCCGTAGAGATCCGACGAGACCAGGACGTAGTCGACGACGAGCAGGATCAGCGCCAGGACGCTGGCGGCCCGCACGATGCCCGCGAGGTCCGGCAGCGAGGCGAAGCGCCACTTGGTCCGGTAGAGCCTGAACCAGCCGTAGACGAGGCCGGCGACCGCCAGGAACGGCGGCAGCAGCAACGGCAGGGCGTGCAGCCGCGCGGCGAGCATGTCGCCGTTGAAGCGGAACAGGAAGGTGAGCACCACGGCCGCGGCGGTCGCCACGAGGTCGTGGACCACCATCACCGCGGTCTTGTAGGTGCGCTGCTGCATGGGCTCCCGGCGAGGCGGGGTATCCGCCGCGGGGGGCCCCGCTGTCAACGCGGGCGGCCCTTCAGGTCGCGGCGCGCACGGCCCGCGCCACCGCGTCGTCGGCCTTGTCGATGTCGGGGGCATCGATGCGGCGGTAGCGGGCCTGGATCAGCCCGAAGGCGCCGAAGGCGGCGTGGCCCGCCGCGACGATGCCCAGCAGGACCCAGCCGAAGGGCTGCGCGCGCAGCAGGGCGAAGGCTTCGGCGAGCCCCTTGGCCTCGGAGGAGCGCTGGTACCACGCGGCCACGACGAAGAACGCGCCGATGATGAGGAAGGCGACCCCGCGCGCGCCGTAGCCGAAGCGACCCAAGGGCTTCGCCCAGCGCAGCTTTCCCCGATCGAGGGCGAGTCGCTCGGTCACGTCGCCCCGGGCCGCCTTGAGCAGGAAGCCGACCCCGCCACCGGCGACGCCGAGCCCGATCAGCGCCACCAGCCAGCGGCCGAAGGGTTTTGCCAGGAGCCACGCGGTCCAGTCCCGCGTGCCGTCGCCGCCGCCGAGCCCTAACCCGAGGCTCAGGCTCGCCGCGCTGAGGGCGAGGCCGCCATAGATCGCCGCGCTGATGAGATGTGCGCCCCGCACCGCCAGGCCCTTGGGCGAGGTGCCGCGCCGGTCCGCGTCGGTCGCCCCTTCCACCAGGCGCCACAGGGCGAAGCCGAGGAGCCCGATTGCGATCAGGCCGACGAGGATCGCGCCGAAGGGCCCGCCGAGGACGGTCCGCAGCGCGTTCCGGCTGTCGCCGGCCTGTCCGCCCGAGCCGATCGCGGCGAGCAGAGCCAGGATTCCGACGACGCCGTAGACCGCGCCGCGAGCACCGTAGCCGAAGCGGGCCAGGCGCTCGATGGTGTTGGCGCCCAGGCGGGCGAAGGGGTTCACGCCGGGGGCCGCTGCGGCTTGCCGGAGAGCGCCACGTAGAAGCCGAGGCCGTCCTGGGCCGGCAGGGTTTGCAGGCGCTCGATCAGCCCGCGGCGCTTGGCGTCGAGGAGCAGGCGGCCGGCGGGCTGGAACAGGGTCTCGCCGCCGCCCTCGGGCGGCGCGTCGAGGCGGATCGCCACGGTCTTGCCCTTGGCGAAGCGGCTGCGTTCCAGCATGTCCTTGAGGGACGCCTCGGCGGTCGGACGGTTCGAGCCACGCAGGTCGAGCACCGATTCGGCGTCGGTGACGCCCAGCGAACCGCGCAGCTTGTCGGCGTAGAAATCTTCGAAATGGGGCACGGGCTGCGGACCTGGTTCGGAAGCGATTCTAGAACGCGATGTCGGTGTAGACCGCGCGGACGGCAACCGCGCCGCCGAGGTCGGGCAGCTCGATCGCGCCGTCGAGCCCCAACGCTTCGAAGTCCCATTCCGTCCCGTCGCGCCGGCGCCAGACCTCGACCCGCGCCTCGTCCTGATGGACGACGAGGACGGTGCGCAGGCTCGGGACGGAGCGGTAGAAATCGGTCTTGCGGCCGCGATCGAGACTCATGGCGGAGGGCGGGAGCACTTCCGCCACCAGAACCGTGTCGGGGGCGTAGCCATCCGGCAGAGGCGGACCGCAGCGCACGACCACGTCGGGGATGGGCGCGAAATCGTCCATCGCCTCGCTGAGGACGGCAAGGCCGGTCATGGCACGGCAGCCTCGACGTTCGGCGAGATCATCAAGGCGTTTGGCGAGATTCATGACGATGCGCTGGTGCCGCTCTTTTGGGGGCGCCAGCAGCACGGGCCCGCCGTCGATCAGTTCCCAGCGCTCCCGGTCGGGGCGTGCCTCGACCCAGACTTGATAGTCGGCGATGCCCATGCGGGAATCGCGTCTTGCGGCCAGTGCCATCGCGGCCTCTCCGGTCAGGGCCGCGATGGTAGCATCACGGGAGGCGCCCGCAACCGCGCGGGTCAGAACGTGACCCGCGCATAGATGTCGGCCACGGAGAGGCCGCCGCCGAGTTCGGGCAGGTCGATCGCACCGTCGAGACCGGCGACCCGCTTGCTCCAGCCGGTGTCGCGGCGCCAGACCTCGACGCGGGCCTCGTCCTGATAGACGATCAGGAAGGCCTGCAACGGCTGAACCGATTTATAGAAGTCGCTCTTGCGGCCGCGATCGTTGTGGATCGTGGAGGGCGAAAGCACCTCCGCGACGAGCAGCGGATCGCGGGTGTAGCCGTCCACGGGCAACGAACCGCACTGCACGACGATGTCCGGGATCGGGGCAAAATCGTCCATCGCCTCGCTGAGGATGGCGAGGCCGGGCAGCGCATTGCACCCCTTGCGTTCGGCAAGATCGTCGCGGCGCTTGGCGATGTTCATCACGATGCGCTGATGCCGCGCCCCGGGCGGCGACATCAGCACGGGCTCTCCGTCGAGAAGCTCCCAGCGCTCCTCGTCGGGGCGGCTTTCCACCCACACCCGATACGCGGCGACGCCCATGCGGGAGTCGCGTCTCGCGGCCACCGCCATCACGGTCTCCCAGATCGCAGGCCGGATGGTAGCACCGCGCGGGCCGCCCGCAAGCGTGCGGGCGGCGCCGGCCGGTTCAGCCGTGCACGAGCACGTTGCGGAACTGCCAGGGGTCGTCGGCGTCGATGTCCTCGGGGAACAGGCCGGGGCGGCCGGTGAGCGGCGTCCAGTCGGTGTAGACGCCCACGACCGGGCCGAGATACGGGGTCTGGACCTCCAGGCAGCGGCGGAAATCCATCTCGTCGGCCTCGACGATGCCGGCCTGCGGGTTCTCCAGGGCCCAGACCATGCCGGCGAGCACCGCCGACGTGACCTGGAGGCCGGTGGCGTTCTGGTAGGGGGCGATCGCCCGCGTCTCCTCGATGGAGAGCTGCGAGCCGTACCAGTAGGCGTTCCTGGCGTGCCCGTAGACCAGCACGCCGAGCTCGTCGATGCCGTCCTCGATCTCGTCCTCGTCGAGGATGTGGTGGCGCTCCTGCACCTGCCCCGCATTGCCGAACATCTCGTGGAGCGAGAGCACGGCGTCGTTGGCCGGGTGATAGGCGTAGTGGCAGGTGGGGCGGTAGGCGGCCCGCCCGCCCTCGCGGACGGTGTAGTAGTCCGCGATCGAGATCGCCTCGTTGTGCGTCACGAGGAAGCCGAACTGCGATTGCGCGGTCGGCGTCCAGGAGCGCACGCGGGTGTCGGCGCCGGGCTGGAGCAGGTAGATGGCGCAACGCGAGCCCTTCTCCTGCTCGCGGGCGTTGTCCGGCATCCAGGTCTCGTGCGTGCCCCAGCCCAGTTCGGCCGGCTGGTTGCCCTCGGAGACGAAGCCCTCCACCGACCAGGTGTTGACGAACACCCCCTGCGGCTTGGGATGCTTGGCGCGCTGCGTGTCCCGCTCGGCGATGTGGACGCCCTTGACGCCCAGTTCCCGCATCAGGGCCGCCCAGTCTTCGCGGGTCTTCGGCTCGGGGGTCGTCACGCCGGTGTCGGCGGCGATGTTCAAGAGCGCCTGCTTCACGAACCAGGAGACCATGCCCGGGTTGGCGCCGCAGCAGGACACGGCGGTGCTGCCGCCGGGGCTCGCGGTGCGGGCGTCGAGGATGTCCTGGCGGAGCGCGTAGTTGGTACGGTCGCCCTGGCTCCGGGTCTTGTCGAAGTAGAAGCCCGGCCAGGGCTCGGCCACCGTGTCGATGTAGAGGGCGCCGAGCTCGCGGCAGAGCTCAAGGATCGCCCGCGAGGAGGTGTCCACCGAGAGGTTGACGCAGAAACCCTGGCCGCCGCCCTCGGTCAGCAGGGGCGTCAGCACGTCGCGATAGTTCTCGCGGGTGAGCGCCACCTGCTCGAAGCGCAGGCCGTGCTTCGCGGCCAGATCCCGGTGGCCGTCGTCCGGGTCGATCACGGTGAAGCGGGCGTGGTCGTACGCGAAGTGGCGCTCGATCAGGGGAAGCGTGCCGCGGCCGATCGAACCGAAGCCGATCATCACGATGGGCCCGCTGATGCGGCCGTGGATCGGCCACTGGGTCGGCGTGTCGGTCATGGGGCGTCTCGTTCCTTGCGATCGGGCACCCCGGCGCGGGGCGCGGCATCCTTAGGCGGCTGACATGACGGTGGGGCGACGGCCCACGGCCCGGCGATGCCGGGCCGTGCCGGATTCCATCGTGGAATCAACGGCCTCGCGGACGGCTCGGCAACCCGCCTCCGAAGGCGGGTTTAGTGGCGCCTCGCGCTCGTCCGGTCAACACCGGCAGGCGCGCGCAAGGTTGAGAAAGCGTTGCCGGGCCATGAGCCGCCTGCATGCGAGCCGCGCGCCGGAGCCGATTGCCGCCCGCCGCACCCCATCCTCATATTGCACTGCAGCAATCGTTGTCCGTGTCGGGCCGCGATACCGCTGCAGCCGATGGAGTCTTCCATGCTCGCGCTTCTTACCGCCACGCTCTCGTCCCCGGTCGACGAGCCCGTCGACCGCGATTCCGGCGTGCTGACCCTGGCCTTCGCCCTCGCCCGCGGCCTGCGCCGCCACAACCGCGAGGCCGCCGCCAAGAGCTGCGACCGGGCCGAGACGGACGTCTCGCGCGAGGGCTGATCGATCGAGTCCCAAGGGCGGGCGGCCGCCGCGCCGGCCACCTTCGGGCCCGTTCGGGTCTCAGGGTCGATTGCCTCTCCGCCGGTTGGGCGCTAGGCGGCATCGTGCCTCTCACGAAACTCCCGTCGCGCCGTCGCGGCCGGGGGGACGGCTCCCGATGACCGGGAGTCCTGCGGGGAAGCACCGAGCGCCGCCACCACCGGACGAGGGACCGTCCCTTATGCTGCCAACCCGCGCCTTCCGGCGATCCGCGATCGTCGCGATCCTCCTCGCCGGCCTGCCCGCATCCCCCTTCGCGCTCGCGCAGGAGGAGGCCCCGGCCGCGGAATCGCCGGCCGAGGACGCTCCCGCCAAACCGAAACCGCGCGCGCCCAAGCCGAAGCCGGTCCCGGCCAAGCCTCCTGCGCCCAAGCCCGCGCCGGCAGCCGAGGCTCCGAAGGCGCCGGCACCGGCCACCTGGCCTGCGGGTGCGAGCACGGTGAGCGAGGGCTACGGCGACTGGTCCATGAACTGCACCCGCGCCCAGGAGACCACGGCCTGCCTGGTCATGCAGTCGCAGGGCGACAACAAGACCGGGCGGCGCCAGTTCGCGATCGAGTTCCGCACGCCCAAGGACGGGCGGGCCGAGGGGCTGATCATGATGCCGTTCGGGCTGGCGATCGAGCCCGGCGTCTCGTTCAAGCTGGACGAGGCGGTGCTCGGCAAGGGCGCGCCCTACGTCTCCTGCAACGCCGAGGGCTGCCTCGTGCCCATCAGCTTCCCGACGCTGGCCACCGACAGCATGAGGACGGCCAAGGCCCTCGTCGTCCTCGGCCAGAAGCCGGACGGCACCGAGCCGATGACGATCACCGTTCCGCTTGCGGGCTTTGGTGCCGCGATCGACAGGGCCGTCGCCCTCGGGGGCTGAACCGGTGTCGACTCCGCGATCCGCAGGGGCGATACCGCGTACGACAGACAGGGGCCGAGCCCGCGCCATCCAGAAGCGGGGCCGGCCGAGGACAGGGAGAGAGCCGTGACGAAGACCATCCTGCTGGCCGCCGGCCTGCTCGCGAGCCTCATGGGCCCCCTCCCGGCCGAGACGCCGGCCGATGCCGACGCGGCTCCGCCTGTCGAAAAGACCCTCGACCGCAGCCGCAACCTCGCGGCCAAGCTCGCCGGCCTCGTCGGCTTCGCCAACACCTCCTGCGACGACGTGAAGGGCGACCCGGACCTGCTCAAGGCCGCGGTCCAGCGCCTGGGCGTCCCGCCGGAGGACCTCGACAGGGGCGAGCTCTACATGGTGGCGACCTCCTACATCGAGACCTACCGCAAAGACGTGCCGGCCAATTGCAAGCGCGCCCTGGAGACCTTCGGCGCGTCGAGCGCGATGGTGCCCAACCTCATCGTGAAGCGCTGATACCGGCTGCCGGGTGATCTCGCCGGCCTGAGCCGATTAAGCGCGCGTTAGCCGCGATCGCGCACAGTCGCCACCGGTGTCCCTCACGAAACGACCGGTGTGCCGCGGCAGGCCGGCGGGAGAGCTTCCGGCGACCGGAAGTGTCGTGAGGTGCGCCGAGCGTGTGGCGTCTGGGCGCCGTGCCTCCGTTCGGGGTGCGGGGCCGCTCTCGGGTGTGGCGTTTCGATGGGAGCGGGTGACGACAGCAAGCGTCGGTGCGGCCTCCGGGCCGGCGTCGCCCTGAGCCTGCTCCTCGGGATCGCGGAGGCGCAGGCCGCCCGGCTGATCGCGGCCAAGGGCACCGAGCCCGCAGGTTACGGCCGCATCGCGCTCACCTTCGACAAGGCCGTGTCGGTCAAGGCCCGGCTCGCCGGCACCGTCCTGGTCCTGACCTACGGCGAGCGCGTCGCGTCGGGTCCGGAGCACCTGACCGACGAGATGCCGAGCTACGTCGCCACCGTGCGCCGCGATCCCGATGGCGGCGGCCTGCGGATCGCCCTGCCCAAGCCCTACCGCGTCAACCTGCAGGAAGCCGGCGAGAAGGTCTTCGTCGACCTCCTGCCCGAGGGCTGGACCGGCCTGGTACCGCCCCTGCCGCCGGACGTGGTCGCCGACCTCGCCCGCAGGGCACAAGCCGCCGAGGCGGCCCTGAAGCTGCGCGCGCCGCCCCCCATCCGGCGTCCGCTCGCCGTCGAACTCGCCACCCTGCCGACCCTGTTGCGCCTGTCGCTGCGCCTGCCGCCGGGCACGGACACGACGACGGTCGTGGAAGGCCCCGCCACCCGGCTGCGGGTATCCGGCGCCTGGACGATCGACGCGAACGAGACCCGCGGGCGCACCAAGCCGGCGCTGGCAACGCTCGCCACCGAGACGGACGACGCCTCCGCGAGCCTCGTGCTGACGCCCACGGACGGATACGTCGTGCTGGCCGAGCGCGAGGACGACACGCTCACCCTGGACGTGGTCAGGAAGCCGGCACCGGGTCCGAAGCCGGAGCCCGAGGCGGCCAGGCGCGCCGCCGCGCCGGACCCCGCGCCGGCCGCAGTTCCGAAGGCGGCACCTGCGGCCCAGCCCGTCGAGGCGGTCGCCGCCCCGCCGGAGCGGCAGGCGGGCTCAGGGATGGTCTTCCCCTTCCGCACCCTGCCGCCCGCCGCCTTGTTCGAGCGCGCGGGCGTCGCGACCCTGGCCCTGGAGACGGGGGAACCGGTGGCGCTGCCGCCGCCGGGCGAGACCGGGCTGCGCGGCCTCGGCGAGCCGCGGCGGGTGGGCAAGATCGTGCTGGTGCAGGTCGTCGTGCCGCCGGGGCGCCTGATCGATCTCCTGCCCGTCCGCACCGGCACCGGCCTCGGATGGGAACTGACGGCGGGCGATGCCCTGAGTTCCAGCGACACCCTGAACGCGGTGCGCCGGCCCGACGGGGCCGGGCATGTCGGCGTCGCGCTCGACCTGAAGCAGCCCGGCAGCGCCACCTGGCTCGACCTCGACGGCGAGCGCATCGCCCTCGTCACGACCGCGGCGCGGCGCCCGGCCGGCATCGCCAAGCGCCAGCGCTTCGTCGATTTCGAACTGCTGCCGAGCCGGCTCGGGCTCGCGGTGCTGGCGGGTGCCGACGACCTCACGGTCCGGCCCGACCTCGACGGCGTCGCGATCGGGCGGGAGGGGGGGCTCGCGGTCACCTCCGTGGCGCGCAGGGCCGAGGTCGCACTCGCCGAGGCGGGGGCACCCGCAATCTCCCGCGAGGCCTGGGACCAGGCGCGGCTGGGCGACGTGCGCGAGACGATCCGCCGGCAGTTCGCCGCCGCCGTGGCCGCGCCGCTGGGCGCGCGCGGGCCGCTGCGCCTCGACCTGGCGCGTACCCTCGTCGCCAACGGGTACGACCCCGAAGCGCTCGCCGTGATCGAGGTGGCCGGTGCCGACGACCCGCTGCTCGCCGGGCAGCACGACACGGCGATCCTGCGCGGACTGGCGCAGACGCGCCTGAACCGCCTGGAGGAGGCCCGGCGCACCCTGGGCACGGAGGCCCTGAAAAGAGATCCCGAGGCCGCCCTCTGGCGGGCGATGGCCGACGCCCAGGACGGCAACTGGCGCGAGGCCGAGACCGGCTTCCTCACCGCGCTGGCCTTCGCCGCCCGCTATCCCGACGATCTGGCGGCGGCGATCCGCACCACGACCGCGGAGGCCGCGATCGAGAACGGCGACGTCCAGGGCGCGATAGACCGGCTCGCCCTGGCCGGCAGGCAGGGCCTCACGCCGCTGGTCCGCGACCGGCAGGCCCTGGTCAAGGCCCGCATCGAGGAGGCGACCGGCGGCACCGACGCAGCGCTGGACGATTACGGCCGGCTCGCGGACGCGGCCGAGCGCCCGGTCGCCGCGGCGGCCGCGATCCGCGGTACCCTGCTGGCGCAGGCCGCCGGGCGGATCAAGCCGGCCGAGGCGATCGACCGGCTGGAGCGGCTCGCCATCACCTGGCATGGGGGCGAGACCGAGGACGCGATCACGGCCGGTCTCGCCCGGCTCTACGCCGCGGCAGGGCGCTGGCGCGACGCCTTCACCGCCACGCGCCGGGCGAACGCCGCCGCCCCGGCCTCGGCCCTGTCGCGTACCCTGACGAGCGAGGCCCAGGCCCTGTTCGACGACCTGTTCCTGGGAGCCAAAGCGGACCGCGTCGCCGGGATCGAGTCGGTGGCGCTGTATTTCGACTTCAAGGAGTTCGCGCCGATCGGCCGGCGGGGCGACGAGGTGGTGCGGCGGCTGGCCGACCGGCTCGTCGGCCTCGACCTGCTCGATTCGGCCGCCGACCTGCTCCAGCACCAGGTGGACACCCGCCTCACCGGCCCGGCGCGGGCCGGGGTGGCGACCCGGCTCGCCACGATCCGCCTGATGGACGGCAAGCCGATGATGGCTTTGGAGGCGATCGACGCCACCTACCTGCCCGAACTGCCGGGCGAGCTTCGCCGCGCCCGGTCCCTGATCCGGGCACGCGCCCTGTCGGACCTCACCCGCACGGACCTCGCCCTGGAGACGATCGAGGGGGAGGAGGGCGCAGACGTGCAGCGCCTGCGCGCCGACATCCTCTGGAGCGCGCGGCGTTGGCGCGAGGCGGGCGAGGCCCACGAGGCCCTGCTCGGCAGCGCGTGGCGCGGCGGCAAGCCCCTGGACGAGCCGGCCCGCGCCGACGTGATCCGGGCGGCGCTCGCCTACGATCTGGCCAGCGAAGGGATCGGGCTGGAACGGCTGAAGGCGAAATTCTCCGGCCCCATGGCCGAGAGCGCGGACGCGCGCACCTTCGCCCTGCTGACGGCCGCCAACCCGACCCGCCAGCCGGGCTTCCGCGAGATCGCCCAGCGGGCCAGCAATGCCGAGACCCTTGCGGCGTTCCTGACGGAATACCGCAAGCGCTATCCGGACGGCGCGGTGCCGGAGCGGGGCAAGGCAGCCGAGGCGCCGGGGCAGCAGACGCAGGCCGAAGCCGAGGCCGCACCGCCGGGCTGAGGCGCTCAGCCGCCGCCGTAGCTCTGCACCAGGGAGCCCGCCACCAGGGTCCAGCCGTCGACCAGCACGAAGAAGATCAGCTTGAAGGGCAGCGCCACGGTGGCCGGGGGCACCATCATCATGCCCACCGCCATCAGGATCGAGGCCACGACGAGGTCGATGATCAGGAAGGGGATGAACAGCAGGAAGCCGATCTCGAAGGCCCGGCGCAGCTCCGAGATCATGAAGGCCGGGGTCACGACCTCCAGGCCGACCGCCTCCGGGCCGGAGGGAACGGGGACCTTGGCCATGTCGAGGAAGAGCTTGAGGTCCTTCTCGCGCACGTTGCGCAGCATGAAGGTCTTGAAGGGAGCCGAGGCCCGCTCGAAGGCGACCGCTTGCGTGATCTGGTTGGCCAGCAGCGGCTCGATGCCGTTGCGGTAGGCCTCGCGGCCGGTCGGCGCCATCACGAAGGCGGTGAGGAACAGGGCGAGGCTGACGATCACGGCGGTGGGCGGGGCGGTCTGCGTGCCCAGCGCCGAGCGCAGGATCGACAGCACCACCACGATCCGGGTGAAGGAGGTCGCCATCACCAGCACGGAAGGCGCCAGCGCCAGCACCGTGATGAGGGCGACGAGCTGCAGCGCCCGCTCGGTCACGCCGCCCGCGCCGAGGTCGACCGTGACGCTCTGGGCCGTGGCCGGGCCGGCCGCGAGCATCATCAGAAGGATGCCGGCTGCGAGGCGGCCCGGGCGAAGTCTCGGACGGGACAGAATCATGGCGGCGCCACCCTGGGGGGCGGACGGCCCGTGGGCAAGGCGCCTCATGACGGGGACGGCGCCCGGACCGCGCCGCGGCGCGCCTCCAGGTTCTGCCAGACCAATAGCGCCGGCAGACCGAGCACCACGTCCGGCACGCGCTTGGCCAGCGACAGGGCGATGGCGGTGCCGGCATCGATGCCGAACAGGGCGCAGACCACGACGAAGCCGCCCTCCTGCACTCCGAGCCCGCTCGGGACGGGGAAGGCCGCCGACTTGATGGCCTGGCTCAGGGCCTCGATCACCAGCACCTCGGCGAGCGTCACCGGCGCGTTGCCGATGCAGGCGAGCACGATCGCGATCTCGGCCGAGCCCAGGGTCCAGGCCAGGAGGTGCAGCAGCACCGACTGCGCGAGCCTGCCGCGGCGGGGCTTGTCCCAGACCACGTCGAGGGCGTCCTGCACGCTCGCGCCCTCGACGGGGCGTGGCTCGGCCTCGCGGACGAAGCGGCGGCCGAGAGCCGCGATGCGGGCCTCGAGATAGCGGGCCGCGCCCAGGCGCTGCACGGCGAAGAAGGCGGCCAGCACCAGGGCCGCCACCGCGAGCACCCGCAGCACCCAGGCCGAGAGCTGGGCCGCGGACTCGCCGTCGATGCGCATCAGGAGCAGGGCGCCGAGCAGGGCGAACAGGGCCTGCGTGCCGACCTGGATCAGCATGTCGGCCAGGATCGAGGCGGCGGCAAGCGACCCGGCCACGCCCCAGAAGGTGAGGAGCCGCCCGCCCAGCACGTCGCCGCCGATGGAGGCCACCGGCAGGAGCACGTTGATGCCCTCGCGCACGAAGCGCAGCACCACGAAGGCGCCGACACCCGCCCGCGTCAGCCCGTCGAGGACGCGCGCCCAGGCGAGCCCGCACAGGGACACGATCAGGACGCGGACCAGCACGACGGCGGCAAGCCCCGTCAGCCCGATGCGTCCGAAGGCTTCGGCAACCGCGCCGAGGTCGTTCGTCGCCACGAGCCAGGCGGCCAGCGCCAGGCCCAGCACCGTGCCGACGAGGGGAAGCCGGCGCAGCAGCGCGCGACCGATCCCGCCGCCGGCCGGGGGGCGGGTCGTGTCGGTACGGACGGGCTTGGTAGGGACAGGCATGGCGGTCGCCCTGTGTCGCCGGGTGCGGCCGGTGGCGCGGTTCAGGAGGCGGGCCTCGCGTCGGACCCTGCGGCTAGCGGGGCATTGGGGCGTAAATCGGGGAGCACGGCGGCGAGTAGCGCGGCGGGCGAGGCGGCCGGGTCGAGGAGCAGGATGCGCCCCTGCGCGAGGCTGGCCCCTGTGGCGACGGCGAGCGCCCGCTTCGGACAGGGCCCGAGGCAGCCGGTCTCGACGATGCGCAGCCTGCGCCCGGAGCGGCCGCGCTGCAGCTCGGCCTTCAGGCTGTCGCGCACGGCGCGCTTGGGCAGGCCCTGCCGCTTGGCGCACTTGGTGCAGACGGCCACGATCCCGGCGAACTTCGCCTTGGCGGTGCGGACCGGGGGCAACTGGCTGCGCCCGGCTTCGGCGTTCGGTTCCTGTCTCGGCTTCATCGCCTCCGCGTAGGCCGGTGGATGCCGCACTGCAACCGCACCCGACCGCGCAGGGGCAATGCCTTAAAAAGGGCTGAAAAGAACGGGATTCCGGGCCCCGTTCGGTCGCACGCCCCCATCGATTCCGGCGTGGCGGCGGCGGTACGGCGGCTTCCCCCGGAGCGGCACCCAGGAAAACGCAGCGGATGAGCGTGGACGAGGTCAAGCAGGGCGAGCGGCCCCGCAGCAGCATCGAGTTCGCGCAGCGCTCGGTGCAGGCGTTCCGCCGCGGCGCCGAGACGATCGAGCCGATCCCGGCCCATCGCGGCAAGGCCCTGGTTCAGCGCGCCCGCGAGGGGCTGGCCTGGACGCGCCTGCCCGGCCTGCGCCCGGCGGACCCGCGGCCCCGGAGCATGACCGGCACCCTGGTGCGGCGCTTCTCCCTGTTCGTGCTGGCGCCGACCGCGGTGATCGGCCTCTACCTGTTCGTCTTCGCCGCCAACCAGTACATCGCCGAGGCCCAGTTCGCCGTGCGCGGCAACGTCGAGCCGATGGAGAACATCAACCTCGGCGAGTACACCAGCCTGATCCAGAAGCACAACAGCCAGGACAGCTACATCGTTCGCGACTACATCGAGAGTCAGGCGATGGTCCACACCGCGGAAAAGAACCTCGGCATCTCGAAGATGTTCTCCCGCAGCGAGGCCGACTTCTGGGCCCGCTTCAACCCGCCCCAGCCCATCGAGGAACTGACCAAGTACTGGCGCGAGCACGTCTCGGCCCGGATCGACGCGATCTCCGGCGTGATCCAGCTCTCGGTCCGCGCCTTCACCCCCGAGGACGCCCTGGCGATCACCAAGGAACTCGTGGCCCGCTCGGAGACGCTGATCAACCAGATCTCGAAGCGGGCGCAGGCGGACATGCTCGCCCAGTCGGAAGCCGACGCCAAGGTCGCGCAGGAGCGCCTGCGCGAGGCCCACCTCGGATTGCAGCGCTACCGCAACCACTGGGGCATCATCGATCCTCTCAAGTCGGCGGAAGCGACGCTGACGACGCTGGTGTCCCTGCGCAAGGACAAGCTCAAGGCGGAGAACGACCTCCAGGTCCTGCGCGGGTCGACCCTCGACGAGAAGTCGCGCTCGATCCAGGTGCTGGTGGCCAACGTCGCCGCGATCGACCAGCAGATGAAGGAACTCCAGGACCAGCTCACCAGCGAGGGCATGACGGTCAACGGGGCGCCGACCATGAGCAACGCCCTCCTGGAATACGAGGGCCTGATGGTCGAGCGCATGATCGCGGAGAAGCTCAACGAATCGGCCAATTCGCTCCTCGACCGCGCCCGCGTCTCGTCACAGAAGCAGCACATCTTCCTGGCGACCTTCGTGCCGCCCTACCTGCCGACCGACTCCCTCTATCCCCACCGGGGCCATGCCCTGATGGTGAGCTTCTTCTGCTTCCTGGTGCTGTGGAGCTCGATCTCCCTGGTGATGGGCGGCATCAGGGACCAGCGGATCTGAGCGGCGGCTGGATCAGGCGGACGCGGGTCTGGTAGAGGCCCACCGCACACTCCCGAACCGGATCGTTCCACCGAGCCATGTCGGACTTCTCCGATCTCGTCGCGCAGGCGATCAAGCCCTCCATGAACCGGGCCGAGCGCGAAGCGGTCTACACCGTGGTGCGGCAGGCCGTGCGGCGGCTGCAGGAGCGCGAGGCGATGGCCGACGACGACCCGCGGCTGGCGATCCAGCACCACCTCGTCGAGGAGACGGTCCGGGACGTCGAGGCCGAGATCGCCCGCTTCGAGGCCCTGCGCAAGCTCGACGCGGCGCTGGCCGCGCAGACCGAGGCGCACCAGGCCGCGCGCCGCTGAGGGCCGGCCTGATACGAAATCCGGTCGATCGCTTCGCGATGCGGATTTCGGCTTCGCTCAAGCGCCGCGCGGGCTTCGCGATACCGC
>NZ_BPRB01000002.1 GCF_022179685.1 Methylobacterium trifolii | reverse complement strand
CCCGGCTTTTGCAGGGTGGTGGTGAACGGTCGCGGCCGAGGGCTAAAGAATGCGAACGAACCAACAGACAACTCTCAAGGGTCCGGCCACGCTGAGCGGTATCGGCGTGCATTCCGGAAACCCGGCCGAAATCACGATCCGGCCGGCTCCGGCCAATCACGGCATCAGTTTTCTGCGCACCGGAATGCCCTCGGGCAACGACCGGCTCATCAAGGCCCATCACGCCTGCGTCTCCGCCACCGAACTCTGCACCGTCATCGGTGACGTCGAGTCCGGTGCGGTCGCCACCATCGAGCACCTGATGTCCGCCCTCTACGGATTGGGCGTCGACAACGCCCTCGTCGAGATCGACGGGCCTGAAATGCCGATCCTCGACGGCAGCGCGCTCCCCTTCGTCACCGCCATCGACAAGGCCGGAACCGCCGCCTGCGGCGCCCCCCGCCGCTGGATCAAGGTGCTGCGCCACGTCCGCATCGAGGTCGGGCGCGCCTTCGCCGAACTCCGGCCGATCGACCGGGGCTTCCGCCTCGACGTGGAGATCGATTTCGAGAGCCCGGTGATCGGCCGCTCGCGCAAGGCGATGGACCTGACGCCCGCCGCCTATCGCCGCGAGATCGCCGGCGCCCGCACCTTCGGCATGATGAAGGACGTGGAGCGCTACTGGAAAGCCGGCTTCGCGCTGGGCGCCTCCCTCGAGAACACCGTCGCCGTCGGCGAGACCGACGTGGTCAACCCGGAGGGCCTGCGCTTCCCCGACGAGTTCGTCCGCCACAAGTTCCTCGACGCGGTCGGCGACCTGGCCCTGGCCGGCCTGCCGATCCAGGGCGGCTACCGCTCCTATTGCGGCGGCCACCGCATGAACGTCGGCGTGCTCTCCGCCCTGTTCTCCGACCGCGCCAACTACGCGATCGTCGAGGCCCAGGGCACGCGCCGCGAGACCGCGCTGGCCGAGTTCGGTGCCGGCCTCGGCATCGCCGCCTTCGCCGGCGACCTCTGACCGTTCACCTGTTGCCCGCAAGGCACATCGGCCCACCGATCACCGGTCGGCAAAGACTGCCGCTTTCACGCCCGAATCGACCGTCACGGTGAATCGTCCGTGATGAGCATGACGGATCGGGGTGCATCGCGCCTCCGATCCTGGCAGGGTGCCGGCTCTGAAACGAACGACGCGATGGCTGACGGCGCGAGCACCGATGACGGGCCGCGCCCGTTCGGGGGAAAAACCGCAGATGCCTGTCACCTTTCGGAATCGCGGCACCGCGGTGGCCGTGCTCGTGTCCATCGCCGGCCTCGGTCTCGGCGGTTGCGACCTGGACCCGACCAGCCTGTTCGCCGAGAAGTACAAGCCCGAGGTCGTGGCCGACGTGCCGGCCGACAAGCTCTACAGCGAGGGCCTGGCCAAGCTCGAGGACAGCGACTACGAGAACGCGGTCAAGAAGTTCGAAGCCCTCGACAAGCAGTACGCCTATTCCGACTGGTCCCGGAAGGCGCTCCTGATGACCGCCTACTCGAACTACCAGGGTCAGAAGTACGACGACGCCATCACCGCCTCGAAGCGCTACCTCCAGCGCCACCCGGCGAGCAAGGATGCGGCCTACGCCCAGTATCTGATGGCGATGTCGCACTACAAGCAGATCCCGGACGTGACCCGCGACCAGGACCGCTCCGAGAAGGCGCTGGCCGGCCTTCAGGAACTCGTCCAGAAGTACCCGACCTCGGAATACGCCGCCGACGCCAAGGCCAAGATCCAGATCACCCGCGACCAGCTCGCCGGCAAGGAGATGGAAGTCGGCCGGTTCTACCTGGAGCGGCGCAACTTCCCCTCCGCCATCAACCGCTTCCGCGACGTGGTCGCCAAGTACCAGACCACCCGGCACGCGGAAGAGGCCCTGATGCGCATTACCGAGGCCTACATGGCGCTCGGCATCACCGCGGAGGCCCAGAATTCGGCCGCCGTCCTCGGGCACAACTTCCCCGACAGCCCGTGGTACAAGGACGCCCACGCCCTGCTCCAGACCGGTGGCCTGGAGCCCCGCGAGGAGAAGTCCTCGTTCCTGAGCCGCGTCTACAGCTCGGTGATGGGGCGAACCGCCTCCGCGCAGTGATGGGGCGGCCTGCCGATCCGCGCACGGCCCGGCAGGCCAACTTCTCGACATTGCCTCCGCCCGCGCCCCGTTGGTGCCGCGGGGCCGCCGAGCGACCGCCCGCATGATCTTCTTCCGTTGGAAGACCGCTGCCGGTGCCGCGCGACCCGAGCCCGTGCGAGAGCATTCAGCGACACTCGTCGCCATCGCCAAGAACGAGGCCCGCTATATCGTCGAGTGGCTGGCTTTCCATCTCGCCCTCGGGTTCGGCCGGATCGTCGTCTACGACAACGACAGCTCGGACGGGACCGCGGCGATCCTGGATACGATCGCGGCCCGCGATTCCCGAGTCGTGCGGGTGGCTTGGCCTTCGCCCAGCAACGCGTCGCCGCAGATCGCCGCCTATACCCATGCGGTCCGGCGAGTCACGACGCCCTGGACGATGATCCTCGACATCGACGAGTTCCTCGTCCCCTTCGGCTACGAGGATCTCACCGGCCTGATCCAGTCAGTCCCTGAGGATGTGGCGAGCCTGCACGTCAACTGGCTCGGATTCGGCTCGGGCGGACGCACGGACCCAGGTTACGAACTGGTGACACGGACCTTCACCCGCTGCTCGGAACGGGCGTGGGGCAACCACCATCACTTCAAGACTCTGGCGCGCACGGACCGCATCACTGAAGTCCTGATCCACGACATCCTCACGTCGTCGGGCCGCCGTGTGCTTACCGATTTCGAGGCTTTTACCAAGGGCAACGTCGGCGCCTCCGACCGGGTCGTCTACGGCGGCGTCCAGATCAACCATTACCAGGCCAAGACGCTTGCCGAGTTCCAGGCTCGTATGCGGCGCGGCGACGCCAACTATCCGCTCGGTCACCCGAGCCGGCAGAGGGACGACTCCGCCGACCGCTTCGCCCAGCTCGACCGCAACGAGGCGGAGGACCTGAAGATTCGGGCGTTCGAGGCTCCGTTCGAGGCGCAGTACCAGAGGCTCCGCGCGATCCTGCGCAGGGCCTGACAGCGGTCACTTTAGGGGGTGAAGTCCCGCCCGCTTGGGGTTAGACCAGCCGCTTACGCTTCCGAAGGGATCACCGCCGCGGCATGCTCGTGCAGCTTGCGATCCGCGACATCGTCCTGATCGACGCCCTCGATCTGAACTTTCGCGAAGGACTCAGCGTGCTCACCGGCGAGACGGGCGCGGGCAAGTCGATCCTCCTCGACGCCTTCGCCCTGGCCCTCGGCGGCCGCGGGGACGGCCGTCTCGTGCGCCATGGGGAAGCGCAGGGCAGCATCACCGCCGTGTTCGATGCGCCCCTCGACCACCCCGCCCGCCGGATCGCGGCCGAGGCCGAGATCGACACCGAGGGCGAACTGATCCTGCGCCGCACGCAGATGGCGGACGGGCGCACCCGCGCCTTCGTCAACGACCAGCCCGTGGGCGTGCAGGTGCTGCGCATGATCGGCGCGGCGCTGGTCGAGATCCACGGTCAGCACGACGACCGGGCGCTGACCGATCCGGGCACGCACCGGGCCATCCTCGATGCCTTCGGCGGGCTGCAGGGGCCGCTGACCAAGGTCGCCGAGGCGGCCCGCGGCGTACGCTCGGCCCGGACCGCGTTGTCGGAGCACCGCGCCCGCGTCGAGTCCGCGCGCAAGGAGGTCGACTTCCTGCGCCACGCCGTCGAGGAACTCGCGGGCCTCGATCCGAAGCCGGGCGAAGAGGCGATCCTGGCCGAGCGCCGGACCGTGATGCAGCAGAGCGAGAAGGTCGCCCGCGACCTGAACGAGGCCCTCGACGCCGTCGGCGGTCCGCGCTCCACCGTCCCCCACCTGTCCTCGTCGATCCGCAAGCTCGAACGGCGCGCGAGCCAGCTCCCGGCCCTGGTCGAGCCGTGCGTCGCGGCCCTCGACGCCGCCCTCGGCGCCCTGGACGAGGCCCGCGCGGTGCTCGAGGCGGCGGTCGCCGAGACCGAGTTCGACCCGCGCGACCTGGAGCAGGTCGAGGAGCGGCTGTTCGCCCTCCGCGCCGCCTCGCGCAAATACGCCGTGCCGGCCGACGACCTCGCCGCCCTGCGGGAGCGCTACCTCGCGGACGTGGCCGCCATCGATGCCGGCGAGGAGGCGCTCGCCGGGCTGGAGCGCACACTGGCCGCGGCGGAGGCCGTCTACGCCGCGGCGGCCGAGAAGCTGAGCGCCGGGCGCCGGCGCGCGGCCAAGCACCTCGACGCGGCGGTGAAGGCGGAACTGCCGCCCCTGAAGCTGGAGCGCGCCCGCTTCATCACCGAGATCGCCACCGACCCCGACGCACGGGACCCGGCCGGCTTCGACCGGGTGGAGTTCTGGGCGCAGACCAATCCCGGCACGCGCGCCGGGCCGATGATGAAGGTGGCCTCCGGCGGCGAGTTGTCGCGCTTCATGCTCGCCCTCAAGGTGGTGCTGGCCGACAAGGGCTCGGCCCCGACCCTGATCTTCGACGAGATCGACACGGGCGTGGGCGGAGCCGTCGCAGACGCCATCGGCGCCCGGCTGGGGCGGCTCGCGGACACGGTGCAGGTCGTGGCCGTGACGCACGCACCCCAGGTCGCCGCGCGGGCGCAGACGCATTTCCTGATCGCCAAGGCGCCGGTAAAGGGCGGCGACCGGGTCGCGACCCGCGTCTCGACGCTGCCCGTCGAGGCCCGCCGCGAGGAGATCGCGCGGATGTTGGCCGGCGCCACGATCACCGACGAGGCCCGCGCAGCCGCGGCGCGGCTGCTGGCGGGTGCGGCGGCGTGACCGTCCGTTAACCTTACCGAGGCTTGAACGTTAGGACTTCCTTAACCATCCCGATTGAGGATGGACTCACGTGGACAGGCACCGAATTCGTGCCCTCCGGTTTTCCCGATCGGGGAGGGGACGATGAGCCAGACCAGCACGAAATCCGATACCGCCGCCCCCCTGCGGAGCCTCGGCGGCCTGGGTATCGACACCCGGCATCTCGGCCAGACCCTGCGTACCCTGTACGAGGGCAGCGTCGACCGGCAGCCGATCCCCGACAGCCAGGTCGACCTGCTCCTGCGCCTGCGCCAGAAGGAGCGGGACCGGCGTCGCGCCGGCTGATCCATGGCGTCGGCCCCCGCGGGGGACGGACGTCTACCAGCGCCGGGCGCCCGGCCGGCGCCTGTACTCGGCCGCGCGAATCCGCGTCAGCAGCCGGTCGAGGCTCGTGAGCATCGTGGTCTCGTCCGCTCGCGCGCGGGCGACCTCCCCCGAATCCCCGCTGAAGCGCTGGCGCGCCTTGGCCAGGGAGAGGTCGCGCTCCAGGATCTCCCGCTCCTCATGGAGGGCGAGATAGGCGGATTCGTCCGGATCGGCCTCCCGGATCGGCTGAACGGGCGCGTCGTTGCCCACGGTTTCCCCTCCTCGATTGGTATCGTGACGGGCGAGCGCGTCGCCGCCGCCGACAGAGGGAAACGCGCGAAGTCCCGAAACCGTGCCATGTCATGCACCGGGCTTCCCCGCGCCGGCGGCGCCGTGTCATCGCCCTGTCATGTCGGCGTCATATGGCCGGCATCGTCGGGCGAGTAGCGCTGACGCGGCCGGGACGACCGGCCGATGGCGCGAGACGCGGGCCGCATGGCGGACCCCGCTGCCCCTCGCGCCCGACGGCAACGGAGATCGACGTGAAACCCTTCGCTTACGCGCTCGCCATCGGCCTCGCGACGGCCCAGCTCGCCACCGCGGCCCGCGCCGGAGACATCACCGGCGCCGGCGCCACCTTCCCCTTCCCGGTCTATTCGAAGTGGGCCGAATCCTACCGCAAGGACACCGGTTCGGGCCTGAACTACCAGTCGATCGGCTCCGGCGGCGGCATCAAGCAGATCCAGGCCAAGACCGTGGATTTCGGCGCGACCGACGCCCCCCTGAAGGGCGCGCAGCTCGAGAAGGACGGCCTCGTCCAGTTCCCGACCGTGATGGGCGGCGTCGTCACCGTCGTGAACGTCGCCGGCGTCGAGCCGGGCAAGCTAAAGCTCACCGGCGAGATTGTCGCCGACATCTATGCCGGCAAGATCGCCAAGTGGTCGGACGCCAGGATCGCCGCCCTCAACGACGGCATGAAGCTGCCGGACGCCAACATCACTCCGGTCTACCGCTCGGACGCCTCCGGAACGACGAACATCTTCACCACCTATCTCTCCCAGGCTTCCGAGACCTGGAAGAAGGAATACGGTGCCGCCACCACGATCTCCTGGCCGGTGGGCCAGGGCGGCAAGGGCAACGAGGGCGTCACCGCCACCGTCAAGCAGGTGCCCAACGCCATCGGCTACGTCGAATCGGCCTACGCCAAGCAGAACAAGCTCAGCCACACACTGATCCGCAACAAGGCCGGCAAGTTCCCGCAGCCCGACGACAAGGCGTTCCAGGCCGCTGCCGCGAGCGCCGACTGGAAGGCCGCCCCCGGCTTCGGCATCTCCCTCACCGACCAGGCCGGCGAGGACGCCTGGCCGATCACCGCGGCGACCTTCATCCTGGTCCACAAGGACCCGGCCGACCCGGCCAAGACCACGGACGTGCTGAAGTTCTTCGACTGGGCCTACAAGAACGGCGACAAGCTCGCCGCAGACCTCGACTACGTGCCGCTGCCGGACAACGTGGTCGGCCTGATCCACGAAGAGTGGAAGGCCGTGAAGGGCAAGGACGGAAAGCCCGTCTTCAACATGTGACGCCGCCAGGACGGACCCGCGTCCGGAGATCGGGCGCGGCGTCCGGTTCGCGACGACGGCTTCGGGCGATCCCTGCAGGACAGGGGATCGCCCGCGCTACGCCCCTCGCATCGCGACCGATCGCGCTGTACCACGCCCCCCGTTGAAGAGAACAGCGGATGACCGCCTTGACTGAACGGATCGCGCTCGCGAGCCCGCGCACGATGTTGCGCAAGGGGCCGAGCAAAGGCCTCGACTCCCTGTTTCGAACCGCCTCCTTCGCGTCTGCGATGGTCGTGCTCCTGGTGCTCGCGGGCATCCTCGGATCGATCATCTACGGGGCGCTTCCGGCCTTCCGCGAATTCGGTTTCGGCTTCCTCACCTCCAGCGCCTGGAACATCGGCACGGAGCAGTACGGCGCCCTGGTCGCCGTGGCCGGCACCGTGGCCTCCGCGGTCCTGGCGCTGGCCATCGGCGTTCCGATCTCGCTGGGCATCGCGGTCTACCTGACGCAGCTCTGTCCCGGCTGGGCCCGCAAGCCCGTGGGCATGACCATCGAACTCCTCGCGGCGGTGCCGAGCATCATCTACGGGATGTGGGGCCTGTTCATCTTCGCGCCGCTCTTCGCGCGGTTCGTTCAGATCCCGGTCTCGAACCTCGTCGAGGGCCTGCCGTTGGTCGGCACCCTGTTCTACGCCCGCGTGCCCTCCGGCGTCGGCGTGCTCACCGCCGGCATCATCCTGGCCATCATGATCGTGCCCTTCGTGGCCTCGGTCGCCCGCGACATGCTCGACCAGATCCCGACCGTGCTGCGCGAGAGCGCCTACGGCATCGGCTGCACCACCTGGGAGGTGGTCCGCCACGTCCTGGTGCCGCAGGCGTCGGTCTCGATCATCGGCGCGATCATGCTCGGCCTCGGCCGGGCGCTGGGCGAGACCATGGCCGTGACCTTCGTGGTCGGCAACGCCAACCGGCTCTCGGCCTCGATCTTCGATCCGAGCTCGACCATCGCCTCGCGCATCGCCAACGAGTTCAACGAGGCCGACGGGCTCCAGCTCAGCTCCCTCATGGCGCTCGGCTGCATCCTGTTCGTCATCACCTTCATCGTCCTGATCATCGCCCGGTTCCTGACGCGCCGCGTCAAGGTCGCCTGAGGAGACCACCCGTGGACGCCACCGCTCCGCTTCCCGCGCTCCGCACGGGCGCAGCCATCGGCGGCCGCGTGCGCTCGGGCCGGCGCGTCGCCGACCGGGTGCTGCGCACCGGCTGCCTGCTCGCGACCCTGCTCGGGGCCCTGGTCCTGGGCTCGATCCTGCTGATGCTGATCGTCGAGGGCCTGAAGGGCTTCACGCCCCTCCTGTTCACCGAACCGACTCCGGGGCCCGGCTCGGTCGGCGGCGGCATCGCCAACGCCATCCTGGGCAGCCTGGTGATGACCCTGATCGGGATCGTGATCGCCACGCCCATCGGCGTCATGGCCGGCACCTTCCTGGCGGAATACGGCCGGACCTCGAAGGTCGCCGGCGTGATCCGCTTCCTCAACGACATCCTGCTCTCGGCGCCCTCCATCCTGATCGGCCTGTTCGTCTACACCCTGATGGTGCGGCCGATGGGGACCTATTCGGGCTGGGCCGGCGCCGTGGCGCTCGCCATCATCGCCACCCCGGTGATCGTGCGCACCACCGAGGACATGATGCGCCTCGTGCCCGGCACCCTGCGCGAGGCGGGCGCGGCGCTTGGCGCCCCGGCCTCGACCGTGATCGTCAGCGTGACGTGGCGGGCGGCCTCGGCCGGCATCGTCACCGGCATCATCCTGGCGCTCGCCCGCATCGCCGGCGAGACCGCGCCGCTGCTGTTTACCGCCCTCAACAACAATTCCTGGTTCAACGCCAACCTGATGGGCGGCGTCGCTAACCTTCCGGTGATGATCTACCAGTTCGCCCTCTCGCCCTACCCGAACTGGCAGCAGCTCGCCTGGGCCGGTGCGCTCCTCATCACCATGACGATCCTGGCGCTCTCCGTGGTCGCCCGCATCGTGATCAAGCCGCAGCGGGCGCGCTGAGGCGCGACCGGTCATCCGCAGCCTTGCAGGAACCTCAGACGATGAACGCCGCCTCAGCGATGAATGCCGCCCACTTCGAGGGCCGTGGACAGGCCGACGACACCGCACCGGTGCGGATCGCCTGCAAGGACCTGAACTTCTACTACGGCCAGTTCCACGGCCTGAAGAACGTCAACCTCGACTTCCACGACCGGCAGGTCACCGCCCTGATCGGCCCCTCGGGCTGCGGGAAGTCGACGCTGCTGCGGACCTTCAACCGGATCTACAGCCTCTATCCCGAGCAGCGGGCGGAGGGGCAGATCCTGCTCGACGGCAGCAACATCCTCGACGGCAACGTGGACCTGAACGACCTGCGTTCGCGTATCGGCATGGTGTTCCAGAAGCCGACGCCCTTCCCGATGTCGATCTACGACAACGTCGCGTTCGGGCTTCGCCTCTACGAGAAGCTGCCCAAGGCCGAACTCGACGTGCGCGTCGAGGAATCCCTGCGCAAGGCGGCCCTGTGGGACGAGGTGAAGGACAAGCTCAAGCAGTCCGGCATGGGCCTCTCCGGCGGGCAGCAGCAGCGCCTCTGCATCGCCCGCACCGTGGCCCAGCGCCCCGAGGTGATCCTGTTCGACGAGCCGACCTCGGCGCTGGACCCGATCTCCACCGGCCGAATCGAGGAGCTGATCGAGCAGCTGCGGGCCGAGTTCACGATCGTCATCGTGACGCACAACATGCAGCAGGCCGCCCGCATCTCGCAGTTCACGGCGTTCATGTATCTCGGCGAACTGGTCGAGTTCGGGCCGACGAACCGCATCTTCATGAACCCGGTCAAGCGGCAGACCCAGGACTACATCACCGGCCGCTTCGGCTGAGCCGCCGCTATTTCGTGGGCCGGCATGCCCGGGCGTCGCCCGATGCCGCCGGCCCGGACCAGCTTCCCGCGACTGGGGACCGCATCATGCCCGGCCATATCGTCAGTTCGTACGACAACGACCTCGAAGACCTGCGGCGCTCCATCTCAGAGATGGGGGGCGTGGCCGAGAAGATGATGGCGGAGGCGACCGACGCCCTCGTCCGCCGCGACACGGCGCTGGCCGAGGCGGTCATCCTCGCCGACAAGCGCCTCGACACGCTGCAGCGGGAGATCGAGGAGCGCTCGGTGCTGCTCATCGCCAAGCGCCAGCCGATGGCGATCGACCTGCGCGAGACGATCTCGGCGATCCGCGTCTCCGGCGACCTGGAGCGGATCGGGGATCTGGCCAAGAACGTCGCCAAGCGCGTGGTAGCGATCAGCGACCAGGCGCCGGCGCAGAAGATCGTCCAGGGCGTCGAGCACATGAGCGACTTGGTGCAGGAGCAGCTCAAGGACGTGCTGGACGCCTTCTCCAGCCGCGACGTCAAGGCCGCCCACGACGTCTGGGAGCGGGACGGGGCGATCGACGCCCTCTACAATTCCCTGTTCCGCGAGCTCCTGACCTACATGATGGAGGATCCGCGCAACATCTCGTTCTGCACGCACCTGCTGTTCTGCGCCAAGAACGTCGAGCGCATCGGCGACCACACCACCAACATCGCCGAGACCATCCACTACCTCGCCACCGGCGAGGCGCTGGCCGGGGAGCGGCCGAAGAACGACGCCTCGAACTACGCCACGGTCACGCCCGCGGCCTGAGCGCAGCCATGAGCACCCGCATCCTGATCGTTGAGGACGAGGAGGCTCTGACCACCCTCCTGCGCTATAACCTGGAGGCGGAGGGCTTCACCGTCGATTCCGCCGCCCGCGGCGACGAGGCAGAGTTGCGTCTCCAGGAGCAGGTGCCCGACCTGATCCTCCTTGACTGGATGCTGCCGGGGCTCTCGGGGATCGAACTCTGCCGCCGGGTCCGGGCCCGGCGGGAGACCGACCGGCTGCCGATCATCATGCTCACGGCCCGCGGCGAGGAGGGCGACCGCATCCGCGGCCTCGGCACGGGCGCCGACGACTACATCGTCAAGCCGTTCTCGGTGCCGGAACTCCTGGCGCGGGTGCGCGCGCTCCTGCGCCGGGCCAAGCCCGCCCACGTCGCCGACCTGCTGGCGGCGGGCGACATCGAGCTCGACCGGGTCAGCCACCGCATCCGCCGCAGCGGCCTCGAAGTCCACCTTGGGCCGACGGAGTTCAAGCTGCTGGAATTCCTGATGCAGAGCCCCGGCCGCGTCTTCTCCCGCGAGCAGCTTCTCGACGGCGTCTGGGGCCACGACGTCTACATCGACGAGCGGACGGTGGACGTCCATGTCGGGCGCCTGCGCAAGGCGATCAACCGCCCGCGCCAGCCGGACCCGATCCGCACCGTTCGCGGCTCCGGCTACGCCTTCGACGAGACCTTCTCCCTCGGCGAATAAAGAACGCTACCCTCAGCGGATTGTCCGCGCCGCATCCAGGCGGGCACTGCGGCCTTCCTTCGCCAAGCCGAGCGGGGCCAGGGCTTCGAGCATCGTGCCCTCCGTCAGGATCTGCGGCAGCACCGCCGGCTCGGACTGCCCCGCATCCCGGCCGGCATAGAGGAGGTAGAGCGGCACGCCGCTGCGCCCGTGGCGCTCCAGGAGGCGCGTGATCTCCGGGTTCTGGTTGGTCCAGTCGCCCTTGAGATAGGTCACGCCCCGGGCCTGCATCGACGCCCGCACGGCTGCGGTCGAGAGGGAGCTGCGCTCGTTGACCTGGCAGGTGATGCACCAGGCCGCCGTCATGTTGACGAAGACCGGCCGGCCCTCGGCCAGCAGGCCGTCGAGGCGCGCCTGGGTGAAGGGCTCGACGCCTTCCTTCGCGGCCTGCGCGCCGGGCAAGGCGCGGTCCCGGTCGAGGGTCAGCGCGAGGGCCGCCACCGCGACGACCGCCAGAACCGCGAGGCCCTGCGCGATCCGCTCCATGACGGGCCGGGCGTCGCGGCCCGTCTCCCAGACCCAGGCGGCGAACCCCACGAAGACGAAGCCAGCGAGCGCGGCCAGGAGCCCCTGCGGCCCGACCTGCTGCGCCAGGACCCAGGCCAACCACGCGACGGTGGCGTAGACCGGGAAGGCGAAGAGCTGTTTCAGCACCTCCATCCAGGCGCCGGGCCTCGGCAGCGCCCGCAGGGCGGGCGGCCACAGGGTCAACGCCAGGAAGGGCAGGGCGAGGCCGAGGCCGAGGCCGGCGAAGACGACGAGCGCCGCGGCGGGCGACTGCGTCAGGGCGAAGCCGACCGCGCTGCCCATGAACGGCGCCGTGCAAGGCGTCGCCACCACGGTCGCGAGCACGCCCGTGAAGAAGGAGCCTTCCAAGCCCGCTCGCCGGGTGAGCCCGTCGCCGATTCCGGCGATCCCCGCGCCGAGATGCACGACGCCGGACAGGCTGAGGCCCATGGCGAAGAGCAGGTAGGCGAGTCCCGCCACCACGACGGGAGACTGCAACTGGAACCCCCAGCCGATGGCGGCCCCTCCGCCCTTCAGGGCGATCAGGGTGCCGGCGAGCGCCAGGAAGGCCGCGAGCACGCCTCCCGTATAGGCCAGCCCGTGCAGCCGGACCCGCGCGGGCGGTTCGCCCGAATGCCTGACGAGGCTCAGTACCTTGATCGACAGCACCGGGAAGACGCAGGGCATCAGGTTGAGGACGAGGCCGCCGAGGAGCGCAAGGCCTGCCGCGCCGAGCAGGGTCAGGGGCTCGCCCGCCTGCGCGGGGGCCGGTGCCCCCGTGGGAATCTGGCCCGATACCGGAGGGGCGGCCTCGATGCCGATGGCGAAGGCCTGCCGCACCGTGCCGGTGCCTGCCACCTCCTCGACGGTCAACACGCCGGGAAGACTGACCGGCAGGGGGTCGGACGGCGTCGCGCGGGTGAGGGTCAGGTGCAGGCCCGCGGCGTCGACCATCAGCGGCTGCTCCGCCGCGTTGTCGATGGCCGTCTCCGAATAAGGAAAGAACGCGGCCGAACGGATCGTGTCCGGCCTCAGGCCCGTCGCGTCGAGGTTCAGCACCAGCCGGTCGCCCTCGGCGGTGAGGCGCGACGGCCAGGGGGAGGGGGTCGGCAGTGCCGCGCGCGCGCGCGCGAACAAAGCCTTGTTGCCGGGGTCCGCCTTCGTGTCCGACCCCACGGGCAGGGTCAGGCTGAGGTCGGCCGCGCCCGGTACGCATTCCTTCTCGCAGACGAGGTAGGTCAGCTTGCCCGCGAGCCGCGCCGGCTCGGCCGGGTCGAGGCTCGGCGGCGGCGTCACCCGCACGAGCAGGACGGCCTCGTCCTCGTAGCCGAAGTTCATCAGCGACGCGATCGGGATGCGGTGCGGCGCCGGCCACTGGATCGCCTCGGCGGCGAAGCCGGCGGGCAGGGTCCATGTCACCTCCGGCGGCAGGCCCGAATCGCCGGGGTTGCGCCAGTAGACGTGCCAGCCCGGCCGCATCGCCATGCGCAGGGCCAGGGTGAACGGCTCCCCGCCGCGGATCGCGGCGGGCTCGGCCACGAGGCTCGCCCGCACGAGGTCGCCGGGCACCTTGAAGCCCTGGGCCGAGGCGCCGGTCAGGCCGGCCAGGAACAGGAATGCGAGGAGGCGGAACATGATGTCCTTTCGCACGACCGCGCCATGCGGTTGCACGCGGAGCCGACGATACGCCTCAAACGGCCGCGTATAAATGCGCTGCGCGCGATCGCGTCACGCAGCCGGGCCGAGGGGCTCCGTCGCCCGGTCGAGCCAGGCCCGCGTCTCGGTATCGAGGCCGCCCGCCAGCGCCTCGCGGACGCGGGCGTGATAGGCGTCCACCCACGCGACCTCGGTCGCGCTCAGCAGGTCGAGGCGAATCAGCCTGCGCTCATAGGGAGCCAGCGTCAGGGTCTCGAAGCCGAGCATCGGCCGCTCCCCGCCCTCCACCGCCCTGTCCTCGACGAGGACGAGGTTCTCGATCCGGATGCCGTAGGCGCCCGTGCGGTAATAGCCCGGCTCGTTCGACAGGATCGTCCCCGCCTCCAAGGCGACCGTACCGGTCTTGGCGATGCGCTGCGGGCCCTCGTGCACCGAGAGGAAGGCGCCGACACCGTGGCCGGTGCCGTGGTCGAAGTCGAGGCCGGCCTCCCAGAGGGGCAACCGCGCCAGGGTGTCGATCTGCGCGCCGGTGGTGCCCTTCGGGAAGACCGCGCGGGCGATGGCGACGTGGCCCTTGAGCACGCGGGTGTATCGGTCGGCCATCTCCGCGCTCGGCGCGCCGATGGCGATCGTGCGGGTCACGTCGGTGGTGCCGTCCGGGTATTGGGCGCCGGAATCGATCAGGAACAGTTCGCCCGGCGCGACCCGCCGGTCGCTTCCCCGCGTCACCCGGTAATGCACGATCGCCCCGTTGGCGCCCGAGCCCGAGATCGTCGGAAAGGACACGTCGCGCAGGTCCCCGCCGGCAGCGCGGAAATCCTCCAGCGCCTCGACGGCGTCGATCTCGCTCAGGCCACCGCCCGCCGCCCTGCGGTCGATCCAGGCGAGGAAGCGCGTCAGGCTTGCCCCGTCGCGCAAGTGGGCAGCACGCGTCCCCACGATCTCGACCGCGTTCTTGACCGCCTTCATCGCCGTGATCGGGTCGGGCCCCAGGTCGGCCGTGCCGCCGGCCGCCTCGATCCGGCTGCGCAGGGCCGAGGCGGCCGTCGCGGCGTCGAGGCGGACCCGCGCCCCCCTGAGGGCGGCGATCGCGTCCTCGAACTCGGCCCGCGGCGCCGTGTCGGCGACCGGTTCCAGGGCGCGGCGTACCTCGTCCGTCAGGCGGCTGGAGACCAGGAACAGCCGCGCCCGGCCCTCGCGCGGCACGATCGCGTAGCCGAGCGCCAGGGGCGTATGGCTCACGTCGGAGCCGCGCAGGTTGAACGCCCAAGCGAGGTTGTGGGGATCGGAGATCACCAGGGCGTCGCACTTGGCGGTCTCGAGGGCGGCGCGGATCCGGGCGAGCTTGTCGGCCGCGTCCTCGCCTGCGAACGTGATTGGATGGGCAACCACTTCGCCCGCAGGCGGCTTCGGCCGGCCGGCCCAGACGGCGTCGACGGGATTGGCGGGAAGAGGCCGCAGGCTCCCGCCGGCAGCCTGCGCGGCCCGCTCCAGCCGCGCGACGCCCTCGGCCGTGTGCAGCCACGGGTCGTAGCCGAGGATCGCGTCGGCCTTGAGGTTCCGTTTGATCCAGGCTTCTGCCGTGCTCTGGCCGAGGGGCACCACGGCGATCACGCCCGTATCCACCTGGGCCGGTGCCTGGAGCGTGTAGCGCCCGTCGACGACGAGGGCCGCCTCGTCGGACAGGACGATGGCGGTGCCCGCCGACCCCGTGAAGCCGGTGAGCCACGACAGGCGCTCGGCGTTGGCCGGCACGTATTCCGACTGGTGCTCGTCCGCCCGCGGCACCACGAAGCCGTCGACGCCCGCCTCGCGGAGCGCGGCGCGCAAGGCGGCGATGCGCTCGGGGCCCTTGGCGTGGCTCGGATCGTCGAAGGTCTGGAAGCGGGTGCGCGGGCTCGTCATCCGGCGACGGTATCGTCAGGCCCGCAGCCGGGGCAACCCGCCATACGACATCCGGTCGATGGCTTCGCGGTGCGGATTACGGCTTCGCTCGAGTGCCGCGCGGGCTTCGCGATACCCCGTCCGCTTCGACCAGGCGGACGCGGTATCAGCCGTTCTCGTTGGGCGCGTCCGGCGCCCTGTCGGCGGGTGCGCCGTCGTAGCCTTCGAGCCAGGCCGTGCGGGCCTGCGAACCCGCCGGATGGGGGCAGGCATCCTTCGGCCGGCCCTGGGATCGGGCGCGGGCGCCCTCGGTCGTCGGGTCGCCGGGGCCGACGTGCGATGCGGGCGCGCTCATTCCGGGAGAATGCGCAGGCCGCCTCCCGGTTCAGCCCTGTGCGAACCCGTCGCGCGGCCGGGGCGCGGCCCCCCCGCGGCGCAGCACCAGGGTCGCCCAGCCCTCGATCACCCCCTTGTGGGCGAGGTGGAAGCCCCGGTGGCGGTAGGTCGAGAGCACGCCGGCCACGTCGCGCTCGATCAGCCCCGAGAGGATGAGGACGCCGTCATTGCCCACCACCGCCGTGAGCGAGGGCGCGAGGCGCTTGAGCGGGCGGGCCAGGATGTTGGCGAACACCACGTCGAAGCGGCGGCTGCGGTCGGCTTCCCGGTTGCGCACGCCCGGTCCCTCGTAGAGCCGGAGATAGGGGCCGAGGCCGTTCGCGCGCGCGTTGGCGCGGGCCGTCAGGACGGCCTCCCGGTCGAGGTCGCCGGCGATCACACGCGTACGAAGGGCCTTGGCGGCTGCGAAGGCGAGGATGCCGGTGCCGGTGCCGACGTCGAGGATTCGGGCCGGGCGGCGGCGCTTCAGGACGGCGACGAGGGCGCGCAGGCAACCGAGCGTGGTGCCGTGGTGGCCGGTGCCGAAGGCGAGCGCCGCCTCGATCTCGATG
>NZ_BPRB01000001.1 GCF_022179685.1 Methylobacterium trifolii | reverse complement strand
GCGGGCTTCGCGATACCGCGTCCGCTTCGATCAGGCGGACGCGGTATCAGCCGTAGGCGGCGACCGGGCGGATGCCGCCCGGCTCGGCCACCTGGAGCCCCGAATCGACGTACTCGTTGAGCTTGTTGCGTAGGGTCCGGATCGAGATGCCGAGAATCCGGGCCGCATGGGTGCGGTTGCCGAGGCAATGGTCGAGGGTGTCGAGGATCAGGTCGCACTCGACCTGCGCCACGGTGCGCCCGACGAGGCCGCGGGTGGCGGCCTCGGCCATCTGGGCCGCCCGCACCGCCGGCCCGTCCGCCGCCGCGATCACGTCGCCCTCGGGCGTCATGATCGCCTCCGGCCCGATCTCCGAACCGCTGGCGAGCAGCACCGCCCGGTGCAGGGTGTTCTCCAGTTCGCGCACGTTCCCACGCCAGGGGTTCTTCATGACGATGGCCTGGGCGGCCGCCCCGAGGGCGCGCACCGGCAGCCCGTTCACCTCGGCGTATTTGCGGGCGAAGTGGGCGGCCAGTTCCAGGATGTCGGCGGGGCGCTCGCGCAGGGGGGGCAGGCGCAGGGAGACCACGTTGAGGCGGTAGAACAGGTCCTCCCGGAAGGTGCCCTTGCGGACCTCCTCGGTGAGGTTGCGGTTCGAGGTGGCGAGCACGCGGATGTCGACCTTGACCGGACTGGTGCCCCCGACCCGGTCGATCACGCGCTCCTGCAGGGCGCGCAGGAGCTTGGATTGCAGGCGCACGTCCATCTCGGAAATTTCGTCGAGGAGCAGCGTGCCACCGCTCGCCTCCTCGAAGCGGCCGATGCGGCGGGCGATCGCCCCGGTGAAGGCGCCCTTCTCGTGGCCGAACAATTCGGATTCGAGCAGCGCCTCGGGGATCGCGGCGCAGTTGACCGAGACGAAAGGCTTGTTGGCGCGCAGCGACTTGGCGTGGACGTGGCGGGCCAGCACCTCCTTGCCCGTGCCGCTCTCGCCGGTGATGAGCACGGAGGCCTCGGAGCGGGAGACCTGCTCGGCCAGCCGCACCACCCGCTCCATGGAGGCGTCGCGCCAGACGAAGGCGCGCCCGTCGGCGGCCACCGCCTCGATCACCGCGGCGATCAGCTCCGGGTCGGGGGGGAGGGGGATGTACTCCTTGGCGCCCGCCTGGATCGCGGCCACCGCCGCCTTGGCGTCCGTGGCGACGCCGCAGGCGACCACCGGGGTCCGGATGCGCTCGGCCTCCAGGGCCGCCACCAGCTCCCGGATCGAGAGGCCCACGTCGATCATGATCAGGTCGGCGCCGCGGGCGCGCAGGACGTTGAGCCCCTGCGCGACGCTGTCGGCCTGGGTCACGGCGGCGCCGCGGTTCATGGCGATCTTCGAGGCGGTGATCAGCTCGCCGTTGAGCCGTCCGATCATCAAGAGCCGCATGGCGGTGTCTCCAAATCCTGTCCGGACCGCGCGGGGCGCGGCGGTCCGTCATGTGCCGGTGGGGCGGGGCTCAGTTCTCGCCCTTGACGATCTCGGTCATGGTCACGCCGAGGCGGTCGTCCACCAGGACGACCTCGCCGCGGGCGACGAGGCGGTTGTTGACGAAGATGTCGATCGCCTCGCCGACCTTGCGGTCGAGTTCGAGCACGGTGCCGGGTGCGAGGCGCAGCAGGTCGCCGATCGGCATCCGCGCGGCGCCCAGCACGGCGGAGACCACGACCGGCACGTCGAAGAGCTGTTCGAGGTCGGCGGCGGACTTGGGCGCGGTCGGCGCGTCGCGGATCGATTCGGGGGCGCCGAAGTCGGAATCCTGTGCGCCGAGCTGCGGCAGGCTGAAATCGTCGGACATGGGGGGCTCAGGGGTTGAGGCTGTCGGCGGCGGAGTCGAGGCCGAGGGAGGCCAGCACGGTCGCCTCGATGCGGGCGCGCTCGCGGACGATGCCGCCATCGGCCCACTCGATGCGGGCATCGCCCGGCGACAGGTCGGGGTCGCCGAGCACCACGAGGCGGCCCTCGTAGCCGCGCTCGCGGGCCAGCCGCTTCATCAGGGTCTCGGCCTCCTCCACGAGGCCGTCATGCACCCGCACCACGAGGTGGGGCACGCCGCGCAGGTGCTGGAGGGCGGTGCGCGCGGCCTCGCCGATCGCGGCCATCGGGCGCGCCTCCAGGGCCTCGCCCGCGACCTTGCGCGCGAGCAGAACGGCGACCTCGACGGCCTGGTCCTCGCGCTCGGCATCGCGGGCGTCGGCCTGGGCGAGGAGGCCCGCGGCGGCGAGGCTCAGGCGGGTGATCGCGTCGGCGAGCCGCCCCTGCGCGTGGGCCTCCGCCTGGGCGCGGCCCTCCTGCACGCCGCGGGCATGCGCCTGAGCCGCGGCCTGGGCCGCGTCCTCGGCCGCCCGCACCGCCGAGGGGCTCGCCTGGGGACGGCGGAAGTCGGTCTCGAACAGGAAGGGCTTTGCCGTCTGGGAGGACTTGGCGTTCAATAGACCAGCTCCTCTTCGGCGCTGTTCTTGGCGATCATGATCTCGCCCTTCTCGGCCATGTCTTTGGCGATCTCGGTCATCTTGGTCTGGGCCTCGTCCACCTCCTTCAGGCGGATCGGGCCCATGGACGCCATCTCGTCGCCGAGGTTCTTGGCGGCGCGGGTGGACATCTGCTTCATGAAGAAGCCACGCACGCGCTCGTCGGCGCCCTTGAGGGCGCGGCAGAGGGTGTTGGTGTCGATCCTGCTCATCAGGGTCTGCACGCTGCCGGGATCGAGCTTGAGCAGGTCCTCGAAGGTGAACATCAGCTCGCGGATGCGCTTGGCCGAGCCGCGGTTGGCCTGGTCGAGGGCGGCCAGGAACCGGCCTTCGGTCTGCCGGTCGAAGGCGTTGAACAGATCGGCCATGAGTTCGTGCGCGTCGCGACGCGAGGTCTGCGCGATGGTCGAGACGAACTCGACGCGCAGGGTCTCCTCGATGTGGCGCAGGGCCTCCTTCTGCACCGTCTCCATCCGCAGCATCCGGTTGAGCACGTCGATGGCGAACTCTTCGGGCAGGATGGTCAGCACCTTGGCGGCGTAGTCCGAGCGCACCTTCGAGAGCACGACGGCGACCGTCTGCGGGTACTCGTTGCGCAGGAAGGAGGCCAGGATCTCGGGGTCGACCTGGGCGATGCTCGCCCAGACGCGCTTGCCGGAGGCACCCTTGATCTCGGCCATGATGAGGGAGACCTGCTCGGTCGGGAAGATCTTCAGCAGCAGCGACTCGGTGCGCTCGAAGTTCGAGGTGATGCCGCCGCCCGAGGACAGCCGCGAGACGAAGTCCACGATCAGCTTCTCGACGGTCTCCGCCTCCAGGGAGCCGAGCTGGACCATGGCGTGCGAGACCTTCTTGACCTCGTCCTCCTCCAGCAACTGCCAGATCGGCGCCCCGTCCGCCTCGCCGAGGAGAAGGAGGAGGGCCGCCGCCCGCTGCGGGCCCGGCATCGACGCGAAGCTCGATCCGCCGGCCGCCTGCAATGCCTGTTCGAGCCCGATCCCGGCCGCCATCGTCCCGTTTCCCTTACGCTACACGTGAAAGAGACGTCCGGGCGCAGCCGCGCCCGGACGATGCCGTGGAGACCTCTGCATGCGCGAGGGGCGCCATCGTCAGGTCTCCTGAATCCAGTTGCGCAGCACCTCGACCGTCTCGGCGGGGCTGGCGCGGACCATGTCCACGACGCGCTGGACGGTCTCGGCCTGAACCTGTCCGTTGATCTTGGCGTATTCCATCAGCCGGGTGGTCTCGCTGTCGCGCGGGATCATCGTGACGACGCCGCCCTCGCCGACTTCGCCCGCACCCGCGGCGAGCAGGGCCGTGGGCAGGGGGTCGGCGGTCAGCACACGGCGCAGCAGCGGGCGCACCACGGCCAGCAGCACGATCAGGGTCAGCAGGGCCAGGATGCCGAGTTCGACGAGGCGCAGCACCTCCTCCTTGGTCGGGCTGAGCAGCGACTGCACCAGGGACGGCTCGGAGAACTCGGCCGGCACCGGCGCCTCGGCCAGGCGCAGGTTGACCACTTCGAGCTGGTCGCCGCGGCCCTTGTCGAATCCGACCGAGGTGCGGACCAGGGCCGCGATGCGCTCGATCTCGGCTGCGGGCCGCGGCTGGTAGGTCTGCTTGCCGTCCGGCCCCGTGGCGTAGACGCCGTCCACCAGCACCGCGACCGACAGGCGCTTGATCCGGCCGCCCTCGACCACCTCGGTCTTGGTCACGCGGGAGATCTCGTAGTTCGTCGTCTCCTCGTTCTTGTTGGCCGTGTCCTTCGAGCTCGCGGGCTTGTCCTGGTTGGCGCCGGGCAGCTCGTTGCCGACGCTGACCTGGCCTTCCGCGCCGCCGGAGAGGGAGGATTCGGTCCGGGTCTGGCTGGAGCGCACCACCCGGCTCTCGGGGTCGAAGGTCTCCGAGCGGCTCTCGACCCGGTTGACGTCGAGTTCCGCCGAGACCTGGACGCGGGCCCGGCCCGGCCCGACGATGCCGGCCACGATCTCCTCGATCTGGGAGCGGAGGCGGCGTTCCAGGCCGACCTGCTTCTCCTCGATCCCCGCGCCGGCCTCGGCCCCCGCCCCGCGGGCGCCGTCGGCGAGAAGCCGCCCGCGCTCGTCCACGATCGAGACCCGCTCGGGCTTCAGCCCCTCCACGGAGGAGGCGGTGAGGTGCCGGATGGCGCGGACCTGGCCCGGATCGAGGTCGCCCATCAGCTTGAGCACGATGGCCGCGCTCGGCATCTCCCGGTCGCGCTCGAACAGGCGGCGCTCGGGCATGACGAGGTGGACGCGGGCGGCCTGGACCCGGCCGATCGCCCGGATCGAGCGGGCGAGCTCGCCCTCGAGCGCCCGCAGGTGGTTCACGTTCTGGACGAAGTTGGTGGAGGAGAAGGCGTCGCCCTTGTCGAAGATCTCGTAGCCCACGCCGGCCTGGGTCGGCAGGCCCTTGCCGGCCAGATCCATGCGCAGGCGGGCGAGGTCGGCGCGCGGCGCCATGATGGTCTGGCCGGAATCGCCCTTGGTCTCGTAGCGGATGCCGCGGGCGTCGAGGTCGCGGATCACGGAGGCCGAATCCTGCATCGACAGGTCGGCGAACAGGACGCCCATGTCGGGCCGCGAGACCCGCATGATGATGAAGGCGAAGAAGCCGATCAGCGTCAGGGTCACGGCCGCCATGGCCGCGAGGCGGGCCGGTCCGAGCTTCGTGACGAGATCGAGAACCGGCTTCACGACGTGGACGCGCCCGACCCTTGCGCCGCCCCCGCGGGCCGCTCGGCAAAATCTGCCGTGTGCGTGGTTAGCGGCGGGTTAATGGAACGCGCATTGGCGAGCCCGGCCCGGACGCGACGAAGCCGCGCCCATGGGGATGGACACGGCTTCGTCGTGGGGTCGAGGGACTTCCGGCGCGGGAACGGCTGGCCGGATTCCCGAGCGGATCAGTGGCGGTAATGCTGGATGCGCGTCGTGCGCAGGCCGGCAAGCCCGTGCTGATCGATCGAGAACTGCCAACTGAGGAATTCCTCGGTCGTCAGCGTGTAGCGCTTGCAGGCCTCTTCGAGGCTGAGGAGTCCGCCGCGGACGGCGGCGACGACTTCGGCCTTGCGCCGGATCACCCATCGACGGGTGCTCGGCGGCGGCAGGTCTGCGATCGTCAGGGGACTTCCGTCTGGCCCGATCACGTACTTCACTCTCGGGCGATGTGGTTCGGTCATGATACGCTCTACACTCGACTGACCTGTCGAGCTTCGAAGGTACTTGCGTCGGCTTAAAAGATGTTGAAGCCGATCACTCGGATATGATTCGTCAGCTCGCGCTTGTGGACAACCCGACCGAGCGCACGCTCGACAGTGGCACGCGGGTGCCGCCCAGAAGCAGGACCGGCTCGCTGCCGGTGAGGTCGACCTCGTCCACCTTGCCGGAGATGCCGGTATCCACGGAGACGGTCTGGCCGGTGGCGTCCTGGGCCGCGACCTTGATCGTGTAGGTGCCGTCCGGGGCGGTCATCCCGGAGGAGGTCTTGCCGGTCCAGGTATAGGTCTGCCCGCCCGCCGCCAGGGGCGTCGTCTGGCTGCCGACCAGGTTCCCGCTCGAATCGAAGATCGTGATCGTCGCCTTGGTGGCCGCGCGCGGCGCGGTGAGGCTCCAGGTGGCCGCGCCGTCGGCGAGCTGCGCCGTCTTGCCGTCGGCCGTGATCGTCTGGCCGATATAGCTCGTGGCCGAGGCCGAACTCGACGCCTTGGCGCTGGCGAGGATGCCGTCGAGCCGGTCGTTGCCCTTCAGCTGCTGCTCGACCTGGGCGAACTGCACCAGCTGCTGGGTGAACTGGTTGGTGTCCATCGGGTCCAGGGGGTTCTGGTTCTTGAGCTGCGTGGTCAGCAGGGTCAGGAACTGGGTGAAGTTGCCCGCGATCTCCTGGGCGCTGGTCTTTGCGGTGGAGGTCGAACTGGACGAGGCCGAACTCGCCAGGCTTGCGATGCCCGAGGTCATGGTGAGAATCCCTAGATTCGGATGTCGAGGCCGCCGAGGCCGCGCAGCGACCGGAGCGGAAGGGTGTCGATGGGGGAGGCGGCCTCCGGCGTGTCGCCGGGCCGGCCGCCGCCTTTGCGGGCCTGCCCGTCGCGGGCACCCGGATCGTTGCTGCCGGCGCCGCCCTCGCCGCGCAGGGACAGGCTGATGCTACCCTCGGCAGCGTCGAGCCCGGCCTGCGACAGGGCCTGCTGCAGGCTGCCGGCGTCGCGCTGGAGCATCGCCAGGGTGTCGATCCGCTCGACCACGAGGTGGGTCATCACCGTGCCCCGCTCCTTGTCGATGTCCAGCGTCACGTCGATGCGGCCGAGGTCGCCCGGATCGAGGCGGATCTCGAACTGGCTCGATCCGGACAGCGACCGCAGCCCGATCGTCATCGGCACCTGGCCGATCGGCACGGCCGGGGCGGTGCTCTGGGCCGCCGCCTTCTCCGAGGTCGCGGCGGCGTGCGCCGGAGCGGTGGCCGCCGGCGCCTTGAGGGCGTTCACGTCCGCGGGGGCAAGCGCCTGAGTCGCGTCGGCGAGGGCGGCCACGAAATCCGGCTTGTCCGGCGTGGCCGCGCCCGTGCCCGGCGTGTCCGCCGCGCCCACATCGGCTTTGGTCGCGTCGGCCTTTGCCGCGTCGATCTTGAAGGCATCGGTCTTGGAGGCATCGGCCTCGGAGGCGTCCGTATCGGTCGAATCCCCCTTGCCCGTTTCGATCCCGGCCACGGCCTCGACCGGCAGCGCCTCGGGATGGACGGCGCCTGCGGCGTTCGCCGGGGCGGCTACACCCGCGACGATCCGCTCTCCGGCACGCACCGCCCCGGCGCCGGCCTGGGCGGAAAATGCCGCAGCCCCGCCGATGCGGATCGTGCCGAACCCGGTGCCCAAAACGGCCGAGGCGCCAGGCCCGGCCGCCCCTTGCGGGACGACGACGGGCCCACCGGAGGCCGCTGCCGCGGCGCCGGCGGCATCCGTAGGCGCAGGACCGGCGGCGGCCGGCGCGCCGGTGGTCGGCTGCGCCCCCGTGGCCAGGAATGCCAGCATTGCAGCCTGCGCGGCCTGTTCAGGCGTCGGCACGGGCTGGACCGGGATCGGAACGGGCGCGACCTGCGGCGCGGCCACGGCGTCCTGCACCGGGGACTCCGTGTCGGCGGCCGTCTCCGAACCTTCCGTCGTGCCGGCATCCTTCGACGGATCGGGGTCGCTCGAAGGGGCGGAACCCGCGGCCGGCACATCTTTCGCCGCCACGTCCTGCGTGCGGGCATCGTCCGGCACGGTGGCGTCGGGCCGCGCCCGATCCGGAACGGCGGCCTCCCGCGGACGCTCGGCCGCCACGATCGGCTTCGCGACGTCCTGCGACCGGGTCGCGGGCTTGGTTGCCGGTGCCTCGTTGCGCGTCGCGGCGCTCAGTGTGTCGCCGAAGCCGTCCTGCGCGCCCGCCTCGGCCCGGTGCGATGCCGTGCTGCGCGCAGGCGTCCGCACCGGCAGCTTGGAGACGGCATCCAACCAATCCGTGTTCGCAACCGCCATGCACCTGCTCCTCGCCCATCCCTGTGAGCAAGCGCCGCGCCAGCGCTCCCATCCGAACAAACCACTGGCAGAAAAGCGGTATTTCGTGAATTGCAGCCTCATTGACCGCGCCGTGCGGCCGATGCTGCCGGCCGCCCG
Organism: Methylobacterium trifolii; assembly: GCF_022179685.1. Taxonomy (GTDB): domain Bacteria; phylum Pseudomonadota; class Alphaproteobacteria; order Rhizobiales; family Beijerinckiaceae; genus Methylobacterium; species Methylobacterium trifolii. Next base: position 2,058 of record NZ_BPRB01000001.1, on the reverse strand, counting down.
GCAGGGTTTGCCGGGTCGGGGGCGTCGTTGGCACAGTCCGCGCACCGCCCTGGAAAGCCGGGACGACACTCGCTATAGACAGCCGCGGGCGGCCGGGAACGCAGGTTTCACGGCCGCAAGGCTCTTTCGGCCGCAAGACCCGGCGCCATGAACTCCCTCGATCTTCCGAAGGCCCCCCACGAGACGCGCGTCGTCGTCGCCATGTCCGGCGGCGTGGATTCGTCCGTGGTCGCGGGGCTGCTGAAGCGGCAGGGCTACGACGTCGTCGGCGTCACCCTCCAGCTCTACGACCATGGCGCCGCGACCCACCGCAAGGGCGCCTGCTGCGCCGGCCAGGACATCCACGACGCCCGCCGCGCCGCCGAGCACCTCGGCATCCCGCACTACGTCCTCGACTACGAGGACCGGTTTCGCGATGCCGTCATCGACCGGTTCGCCGAGAGCTACCTCGCGGGCGAGACGCCGATCCCCTGCGTCGAGTGCAACCGCTCGATCAAGTTCCGCGACCTCCTGGGGCTCGCCCGCGACCTCGATGCCGACGCGCTCGCCACCGGCCACTACGTGGCGAGCCGCCCCCTCGACGGATCGGGCCGGCGCGGCCTCTACCGCGCCCTCGATCCGGCCCGCGACCAGAGCTACTTCCTGTACGCCACGACGCCCGAGCAGCTCGACTACCTGCGCTTTCCCCTGGGCGAGCTGCCCAAGGACGAGACCCGGCGGCTCGCCCACGAACTCGGGCTTTCCGTCGCCGAGAAGCCGGACAGCCAGGACATCTGCTTCGTGCCGCAGGGCCGCTACGCCGACGTGATCGCGCGCCTGCGCCCGGACGCGGCGCGCCCCGGTGACATCGTCGACCTCGACGGCCGGGCGATCGGCCGGCACGAAGGCATCATCCATTACACCGTGGGCCAGCGCCGCGGCCTGCGGCTGGCGGTCGGCGAGCCCCTCTACGTGGTGCGCCTGGAGCCGGAGAGCGCCCGCGTCGTGGTTGGCCCCCGCACGGCGCTGGCGACCCACCGCATCCGCCTCACCGACATGAACTGGCTCGGCCTCGATCCGCTGGCCGAGGTCGCGGACATGCCGGTGGCGGTGCGGGTGCGCTCCACCCGCGAGCCCCGCCCGGCCAGCCTCAGCTACGATTCCGCATCCGGCGCGGCCGAGGTGATCCTGGAGACGCCCGAGGACGGGGTCTCGCCGGGGCAGGCCTGCGCCGTCTACGCCGACGCGGGCACCCGTGCCCGGGTGCTCGGGGGCGGGACCATCCGCGCCGGGTCGATGCCGTGTCGGCCAACCCCGCCCGCGCCGCCTGAGCGGGCATGACGATCCCAAGGAACATGGTCGAACGATGCTGAGCGAGCCGCAGGGGGCGGGGCCGAGCACGGCCCTGATGCGCAAGGCCTATGCCCGCTGGGCCCCGGTCTACGACGTGGTCTACGACAAGCTGACCGAGCCCGCCGCCCGCGCCGCGGTCGAGGCCGCGGCCGAGAGCGGGCCGCGCATCCTGGAGGCCGGCGTCGGCACCGGGCTGTCGCTCGGCTATTATCCCGCAAACAGCCTCGTCTGCGGCGTGGACCTCTCCGAGGACATGCTCCGGCGCGCCCGCCGCAAGGTGCTCCGGCGCGGCCTCACCCACGTCCGCGGCCTCCAGGTGATGGACGTCTGCCGGCTGGGCTACGCCGATGCGAGCTTCGACGCGGTGGTGGCGCAGTTCCTCATCACCCTGGTGCCGGACCCGGAGGCCGCCCTGTCGGAGTTCCTGCGCGTGGTGCGCCCCGGCGGCGGGATCGTGCTCGCCAACCATTTCGGTCAGACCGAGGGGCCGGTCGCCCGCGTCGAGGAGATCGTCGCGCCCCTGTGCACGAAGATCGGCTGGTCCTCGGACTTCAAGTCCACCCGGATCGAGGCGTGGGCGCGCCGGAACGGCGTCGAGTTCATCGGGGTCGCCCCGACCTTCCCCGGCGGGTTCTTCAAGATCCTGCGGATGCGCAAGCGCGGGTGAGCGCCCCTGGGGAGCCCGGCCGGAGCCGGCTGCGGCGTGCCTTGCGCATCCGCAGGATC